>NZ_JBIUYR010000017.1:0-242391 GCF_044744625.1 Streptomyces sp. NPDC087270 | reverse complement strand
GCCCCCCGCGCGGGCCCCGCGCCCGAACTCCGCGGGGTGAGGGCGCTCGCCCCCCCGTGTCCCAGAACCCGGCGGTGGGCGCGGCCCCCCCCCCGCCCCCCCGCCACAGGCGTGATGAGGGTCGGTCAGGAGCAGGTGACCTGGGCGTCGGCCCAGTCCGCGTGGTCGCTGTCGTTGCCGTCGCCGCCGTCGGTGACGATCAGCTGGACCTGCTGGGCGCCGGTGACGTCGGCGCTGAGCGGCTTGGGTCCGTCGGAGTTCTTCAGCACTCCGCTGTCGGCGACCTGCTTGCCGTCGGCGTTCACCTCGAACTCGACGGTGCCCTTGCCGTTCTTCTCGTCGTCGACGCCGACGGTCGCGGTGACCTTGGAGCAGCCGCCGCCGAGGTAGTAGGTGATGGTGCTCGGCGCGTTGGTGCCCAGGCCCTTGGCGAAGACGGTGCCGCCGATGGTGATCGGTTTGCCGTCGCCGGCCGCGGTCTCACCGTTGCTCTCGTCCTTCTCGACCGGCCCCCACCCGTTGGTGGCGGTGACCCAGTCCAGGTCGCTGAGGTAGCTGGTGCCGGACGGCGGCGGCACCTCGACGGTGACGCTGCCCGCCAGGGGCACGGTGACCTGCTTGCGGCCGAGCGGCTGGTCGTAACTGACCGTGCCGGACAGGGTGTAGGAGCCCGGCTTGGTCCCGGCCGGCACGGTGACCTTCCACGGCGTGCTGAACGTACGGCCCTTGGGCAGCAGCAGGCCGCGGGTGGCGCCGGCGGCCTTCACCGTCCAGCCGGCCGGGCCGTTGAGGGTGACGGCGACCCCGGTGGCGGGCAGCGCGCCGAGGTTGGTGGCGTAGCTGTCGACCGTCGCGCTCTTGCCGGGCTCGATGTGGTCGGGCGCGTGGGAGACGCCGGTGTCGAGCAGCGCCGGGTCGAGCAGGGCGGCCGCGCCGGCGGTGGCGCTGCCGCTCACCCGCAGCAGCACGGTGCCGTGCGCGGGCACGGTCGCGGCCAGGGTGCCGGCGCTGTCGTAGTCGGTGTGGCTCCACAGGTCGCGCACGGCGTAACTGCCGCGCTGCGGCAGGCCGGCGGCCTTGGCGGTGGTGGAGATGTGCTGGGCGGCGTCGGAGGAGTTGAACAGGGCCACGGCCCGGTCGCCGTTGGCCAGCTTCTTGCTCAGGACGTACGCGCCGCCGCTGGAGGAGACCACGGTGGCCGCCGAGCCCAGCGGGTCCTGGTTGAGCGCGATGACATCCTTGTTGCCGAGGATCGCCAGCGTCTCCGGGGTGGCCTTGCGCAGGTCGGTGCCGATGAGCAGCGGCGAGTCCATGATCGACCACAGCGAGAAGTGGCTGCGGTACTCCGTGTCGGTCATCCCGCCGTTGCCGACCTCCAGCATGTCCGGGTCGTTCCAGTGACCCGGTCCCGAGTCGGCGCCCAGCGGCATGTTCGCCTTGGCGATGCCCAGCATGCTCGACCAGGAGTCGTTGATGTCGCCCGTGGTGCGCCAGGAGTTGCCGACGTCGCCGGCCCACTCCCACGGGTTCTGGTCGCCCCACTCGCACAGCGAGTAGACGATCGGGCGGCCGGTCGCCTTCAGCGCGTCACGCATCGCGGTGTAGCGCTTGACGTAGTCGGCGCGGGTGCCGTCGCTCTGGTTGTTGCAGTTGTCGTACTTGAGGTAGTCCACGCCCCAGTCCGCGAACGACTGCGCGTCGGTGGTCTCGTGGCCGAGGCTGCCCGGGTATCCGGCGCAGGTGGCGGTGCCGGCGTCCTCGTAGATGCCGAGCTTGAGGCCCTTGGAGTGCACGTAGTCGGCGGTGCCCTTGATCCCGTCGGGGAACTTCGCCGGGTCCGGGACGAGCCGTCCGTCGGCGTCGCGGGTGTGCGTCTGCCAGCAGTCGTCGATGTTGACGTAGGTGTAGCCGTCGTCCTTCAGCCCGGAGCTGACCAGGTAGTCGGCGGTCTGCTCGATGAGCTGCTCGCTGACGTTGCAGCCGAAGGAGTTCCAGTCGTTGAAGCCCATCGGCGGCGTCAGCGCGAGGCCGTTGTCGAGTGCGGAGGCGGGCGCCGCGGCGACGGCCACTTCCGCGGTCACGGCCACGGCACCGAGGCCGCCGGCCCACAGCGCGCCGGCGGTCGCACAGGCGATCAGCCTGCGGACGGATCTTGGCATAGAAGTTCCTCTGCTCGCGGTGTCGATGAACCGAACTGAACAGGACCGACCCGGTCGGCCCTTGGAGCGTGCGCAATTGTGCCGATCGTCCGGCTGACGGCGGCTGTTGCGCAGACAATTCAACGTAATGAAACAGAGTCGAGCATTTTCTTTCGCGGCCACACCGTAGGAGCCGTGACGCGGCTTTGACAAGAGCCGTGCAGCGGGCAATCAACGCGGCCCCGGCGCGGCGCGGGTGGCGCGCGGGCCGGAAAAACGTAAGGGCCCGGGGAGCACCCGGGCCCGTACGTCGTACGCCTTACGCTGTCTGCCTTACGTCATATGCCTTACCGGCGTTGCCGTCACGAGGACGCCGCCGCGACGGAGAGCAGCACGTCCACGAGGCGGTCCGCCGCGTCGGGGCGGCCGTGGGCGCGGGCGCGTTCGGCCATCGCGGCGCGGCGCGCGGGGTCGGTCAGCAGCGGGCCGGCCGCGCCCAGCAGGCGGTCGGCGGTGACCTCGCCGATGAGCGCGACGGCGGCGCCGGACTCCTCCAAGTGCCGTGCGTTGTGCGCCTGTTCGTTGCCCGCGGAGGTGGCGAGCGGGATGAAGACGGCCGGCTTGCCGAGGGCGGTCAGCTCCGCGAGGGTGCCGGCGCCGCTGCGGGAGACCACGAGGTCGGCGAGCGCGAGGACGTCGGGGAGTTCGGGGCCGACGAAACCCGTCAGGTGGTAGCGGGCCGTCAACTGCGGGTGCAGCGAGGCCACATGGCGGCGCAGGTCGTCCACGTTGGCCGGGCCGCACTGGTGGATGACGTTCGCCCGCTCCAGCAGCCAGGGCAGCGCGTCGCGCACCACGTCGTTGATCTGCTGCGAGCCCTGCGCGCCGCCGGTGACGTACACCGTGGGCAGGCGCCGGTCGAAGCCGTACAGGTTCAGCGCGTCGATCGCCTTGTCCGGGTGGCCGGAGAGCACCTCGGGGCGGATCGGGTTGCCGGTCACCACCGCGAGGGGGCGCAACTGCTCGGGCAGCAGGGCGAGCGAGGAGTCGGAGGACAGCGCGATCCGGGCGGCGGAGCCGGCCAGTTTGCGGTTGGCCAGGCCCAGCCGCACCGTCTGCTCGTGCAGCACCAGCGGGCGCTTGCACATGCGCGTGGCCAGGCCCGCGGGCACCGCGACGTAGCCGCCGGTGGCGAGCACCACGTCCGGCCGGAACCCGGAGACGATCTTCCGGGCCTGCGCGACACCGAGCGGCACCCGGGCCATGTCCCGCATGTTGGCCGGCGACGCCATCTTCAGCGGGTTGCTGGAGCGGCGGATCTTGCCGGTGACGACCGTGTTGAACGCGATGCCCTCGGCCGGGGCGACCCGCGCCTCCAGCCCCTCCTCGGTGCCGATCCACAGGACGTCGAGCGATCCGCCGCCGGCCGCCAGCCGGGCCTGGAGGGTACGGATCGCGGTGAGCGCGGGATACGTGTGTCCACCGGTGCCGCCTCCGGTGACGATCAGCCGGAAGGAGGACGGGACGGGTGGCATGGCAGAGGCATTGTTCACGCGCGCACACTATCGACTGCGGGCACGCCACGGGCGCCACGGTACGGGCGGGCGGCATGGTAAGGCAGCCACGGCACGGGCAACGCGGTACGGACGGCACGGCACGGGGACGGCGTGCGCGCGTGCGGGCCCCCTTCCGTCCTCCGGCGGCAATACGCTGCCCGGCATGGAAGCGACGCTGACCCTCAACTACCCGGCCCCGATAGCGGCGGGACACGAGATCGAGGTGACCGAGTTCGCCGACACGCGGCCGGAGAAGAAGCGCAGCAGGTGGTACCCGGCGTGGGACCAGCCCTTCCGGCACCCGGTGATCCTCGACGTCACGACCGGCATCCGGTACATGAACCACATGCACGTCCACCGCGGGGACAACGGCGGCAACTGCTTCGCCCCGAACGACTACCCGCTCGAACCCCGCACGGACCTCCCGGTCAGGCGCGTCTACCGGGCCCGGGTGAAGGCGTGCGCGCTGGTGATGGTGGAAGGGCTCGACCAGCAGCACACGAAGCTCGTCGTCGACGTGCTCGGCCCGGCGGGACCCGGCGGCCCGGGCGCGAGTGGCGCGGGCGGCCCGAGGGGTGAGCCGGAGGACCGCCGCCCCCACTAGCCGGGCTCGCTCTCCTGCCGCTCCACCTGCTCCACCTGCTCCACCTGCTGCTCCTGCTGCTGCGACGGGGGCCGCCAGGGCAGGTCGGCGGGGTCCAGGTGGGTCAGCTCGTCGAGGGTCGGGGCGCCCACCGCGGACAGGCGCTCGGCCTGGTTCTCCATCATCGACTCGAACAGGTTGCGCGCGTCACGGGCGTTACCGGGCGTGTCCCCGCCGGCCTGCCGCTCGAAGTACGCGAGCAGGTGCCGTCGCACGGCGTCGTCGAGGACGTACCGGGCCCGGGAGGCGGTGAGTTCGACGATGCGCAGCAGCTCGGCCGGGGAGTAGGGCGGGAACTCGATGGTGCGCGAGAAGCGCGAGCTCAGCCCGGGGTTGGCGGCCAGGAACTGCCCCATCTCCGCGGTGTAGCCGGCGACGATCACCACCACGTCGTCGCGGTGGTCCTCCATCAGCTTGACCAGCTCGTCGATCGCCTCCTGGCCGAAGTCGGAGTTGGCGCCGAAGGTGCGCGCCAGGGCGTACGCCTCGTCGATGAACAGCACGCCGCCGCGGGCCGCCAGGAACGCCTCGCGGGTCTTCGGCCCGGTGTGCCCGAGGTACTTGCCGACGAGGTCGCTGCGGGCCACCTCGTGGACGGCGCCGTCGGCGAGCACGCCGAGCGAGGCGAGGACGCGGCCGTAGAGGCGGGCGACCGTGGTCTTGCCGGTGCCGGGCGGCCCGGAGAAGACGAGGTGGCGGCTGAGCGGCGGGGTCGGCAGGCCGACGGCGCGCCGCTGCTCGGCCAGCCGGATGATGTTCACCTGGGTGCGCACCTGGCGCTTCACCGGTTCGAGGCCGATGAGTTCGGCGAGCTCGGCCATCGGGTCGCCGGGGTCGGCGGGGGCCGCGGCACGGGCAGGGGCGCCCGGGTCGCTGGTGTCTCCGGCGCCGGCCGCCGGCGCGGGCCGGCCCGCGGCCCCCACGGCCCCCGCCGCCCCCGGCGGCAGAGGGCGCCCGCCCGCGGTGGAGCCGATGACCTCCTGCACGCAGTCGTCCTCGACGGCCAGGTCCCCGCCCGCGTTGCCGGTCAGGACGCTGTCGCGCAGCGTCAGCCGGGCCGTCCCGGTGCCCCGCACGCCCGCCGCGGCGCCGTCGCGCACCGTCAGTTCCGTCGCGTCGAGCCGGGCCGACCCGGACAGCAGGACACCGGTGCCGCCGGCGCCCGTGACCTCGCAGTTCCGGGCGGTCAGCCGCGCGTCGCCCGCCAGCGAGACGCCCTCGCGGCGCGGTCCTTCGACGGTGGTGCCGGTGAGCTCCAGCAGCGCCCGGCCCTTCGGCGCGTCCACGCCCTGCCCGCAGCCGGTCAGCAGGCCGTCGGTGATCCGCGCGGACATCGCCTGCCCGACCCGCACCCCCACGTCGGCGCCGGACAGCCGCAGGCCGGTGACCTCGCCGCGCCCCTCCTCCAGCCACAGGCCGATCTCGCTCCCCTGGAAACGCAGTTGACGTGCCGTCAGGATGCCTCCTCCGCCGAGGTACAGGCCGTAGCGGACCGCGCCGCGGCTCTCGCAGTCCGTCGCCTCGACCCTGCTGCGGGTGTTCACGGTCAGGGCGCTGACCCGGGCGTCGGCCACGGTCACGCGGGAGAGTTCCACGGTGCTGCCGTCGGTCGCCCACACCCCGCGCTCGCACCGTTCGATCGTGCAGTCGCCGATCTCGGCCTGCGACTGCTGCATCACGTCCACGCCGGACTTGTGCGCGTCGCGTACGACGGTGTCGGTCATGGTGAGCCGGGAGTCGTCGGACACGACCACCGCCGCGCTGCCGGTGCCGGTCAGGGTGCAGCCGCTGATCCGCAGCGTGGCGCTCTCCGCGCGGACGCCGTGGCCCGAGGGGTCGGTGATCGCCCCGCCGGAGATCCGCAGCGAGCCGCCCTCCTTGACCCACACGCCGTTCGTCCGGGAGGCCAGCAGCTCGCAGTCCTCCAGCACCCCCGACGCCCCCGTGAGGTACACCGGCCCGGAACGCGCCGTCGACCCGCGCATCGTCACGCCGGTGCCGTGCTCGGCCCGCAGGCTCGCGCCGGTCTTCCCCAGCCCGCGCAGTTCGCAGTTCTCGACGGTCAGGCTGCCGCCGTGGCAGTGCAGCACGGTGCCCGCGTAGTTGGTCAGCGACAGGCCGCGGAAGACCACCGTGCCGGAGCAGGTGGCGGTGGTGCCCTCCGCCGCCACGATGCTGACCGGTCCGCCGACCGCCCCGAACTCGACGTCCCCGGTGACGGTCAGCGCCTCCTGGTACGTCCCGGTCTCGATCAGCACCGACAGCGGGCGTTTGCGGGTCCCTTCGAGCGCGGCGCCGATCGATCGGTAGGCGCCGCGCCTGGAGCGGGAGACGTGGACGGTGGCCGGCATGGCGCTCCTCTCGGATGACCCGAGCAGAGCAGATGCCCTTCGGGACCCCTCCCGGCCGGCGGCACGAGGCGCGGGAGGGCGCCGCGGCCCGGCGCGACGCGGCGGGATCTGTGCCGGAGATGAGAAGTGCGCGGAAGCGTGCAAGAGTCCTTGACGCTTACCTACCTAGAAGCTAGCTTCCTTGGCCATGGCTCGGGTTGCTCGGCCGGGTCCACGACGGGATGCAGAGGACCGTTCAGCGTCAGGGCGTCGCCGCACGCGGACAGGCGGCGCGCCAGTTCACGTCCGTGCACGCCAGTTCACGTCCGTCCACGCCAGTCCACGTCAACTCACCTCCATGTCACCTCCCTTCACGCACGGCGATGCGTGAAAACCCTCGGAACGCGGTGCCCGCGCCTGGCTGACAGCCGAATGCCGACCGGCGGCCGTACGCGTCGAGCCAAGGAACGAACCGAAAGGACAAGAGCCGATGGCAACGACGGCATCAGCGATGACCGCGACAGGGCAACCCGACCCCGGACGGTGGCGGGTCCTGTCGATAGGTCTCGTCGGCGCGTTCATGGTCATGTTCGACACGAGCATGATGAACGCGATCCTCCCGACCATGCAGACCGCCCTGCACATGTCGCCGACCCAGGTGACCTGGGCGACCGCCGGATTCTCGCTGGCCGGCGCGGTGACCCTGGTGCCCGCCGGGCGGCTGGGCGACGACTTCGGCCGGCGGCGGATGTTCGTCATCGGCATGGTGCTCTTCCTGCTGGCCTCGCTGTCCTGCGCGCTGGCACCGGACGGCAGTTGGCTGGTCGGCTCCCGCTTCGCCATGGGGGTGGCCGGCAGCATCGTGATCCCGCAGGTCATCGGGCTGATGCAGCAGATGTTCACCGGCAAGGGCCGCAGCAAGGCGTTCGGCGTGTACGCCGCTATCGTGGCCATGTCCACCGCGTGGGGTCCGCTGATCGCGGGGCAGACCGTCGACGGCTTCGGCCACCACGACGGGTGGCGCTACGTCTTCCTGCTGGGCATGCCGATCAGCCTGGTCGCCCTCGTCCTCGGCTACCGGCGGCTGCCGCAGACCCCGCACAAGGGCGCGGGCCACGGCCGGGTCGACCTCGGCGGGATGGCGCTGCTGGGCCTGGCGCTCGTCGCGATCGTGCTGCCGCTCGCCGAGAACGGCGACAAGGGCGTCACCCCGCCGTGGTGGCTGTTGGGCGTGGGCGCCGTCCTGCTGGCCGCCTTCGTGCTGTGGGAGCGGGCCCTCGACCGGCGCGGCGAGCACCCGATGATCAAACCCCGGCTGCTCGTGCTGCCCAGCTTCACCTTCTCCTTCGTCACCTGCCTCTTCTTCTACGCCGCCTTCCCGCCGATCTTCATCCTGCTCCAGCTCTACTTCCAGGCCGGGTTGCACTACTCCGCCCTGCACTCCTCGCTGGGCACCGTGCTCTTCCCGGTCGGTTCGATGTCCGGGGCGCTGATCAGCGGGCGGTTGGTGCCGCGCTTCGGCCGCCGGATGATCGTGGCCGGGTGCCTGATGATGACGGCCGGACTCGCCGCGACCTCGCTGGCCTGCCTGAACTGGGACGGCGGCCACATCGTCTTCGTGCTCTCGCCCGGCCTGCTGGTCTGCGGGCTCGGCGCCGGCTTCGTCATCTCCTCCAACCAGAGCCTGGGCCTGTACGACATCCCCAGGACCGACGCGAGCACGGCCGGCGGGACCTACCAGGTGGGCGTGAAGATCGGCTCGGCGATCGGCATCCCCATCGCCACCTCGGTCTTCTTCTCCGCCCTCGCCGACAACCGCGGGAACTTCGCCGACGCGGTGTCCGCGGGCCTGATGATCCCCGCCTGCATGGCGTTCGCGGCCTCGCTGGTCGCCGCGGTGGGACTGGTGCGCACCAAGCAGCGCGGCAGCCGGGAGGTCCCGGAGGGCGGCGACCGCGACCCGCACGATGTGGCGATGGCCCTGAAGGAGGCGCCGTCCGGCGGCAGGCGGGCGGCCCCGGCCGAGCCATCCCGTACGGCCGAGTCATCCCGTACGGCCGAGCCGCGCCGTACGGCCGAGCCACCCCGTGCCGGCGAGGACGCCACCGCCGAGACCACCCGCCGGATCAAGGACTGAGAGCACACCATGCGCATGCGGGCCTACCAACTCACGGGCTTCGACGCCCGCCCCCGGATCACCGACGTCGAACGGCCCACCCCCGGCGAGGGCGAGGTCCTGGTCGAGGTACGCACCTCCTCGGTCAACCCCCTGGACGCCAACATCGCCGCCGGACGCGCCAGACGCTACAAGCGGTACGCCTTCCCCGCCGTCCTCGGCACCGACTTCGCCGGCGTCGTGGCCGCGACCGGCCCCGGCGTCACCGGACCGGCCGTCGGGGAGCGGGTGTTCGGCCTGCTGCACGCGGACACCGTACGGTCCGGCGCGTTCGCCGAGTACGTGACCGTGCCGCAGGGGCAACTGGCCGTGATCCCGGCCGCGTTGGACGACCTGACCGCGGGCGCGCTCGGTCTGGCCGGCGTGACCGCGCTGTCCTGCCTCGACGCGGTCGGGGTGGGGAAGGCGGACACCTTGCTGGTGGTCGGGGCGAGCGGCGGGGTCGGCAGCTTCGCGACCCGGTTCGCCTCCGCCCGGGGCGTGCGCGTGGTCGCGACCGCCCGGCCGGGCGCCGAGGAACGGCACGTCCGCGCCGCGGGCGCCGCCGAGACCGTCGACTGGTCGGCCGGGGACGTCGCCGCGGCGGTGCGGGACCGGCACCCGGCGGGGGTGACGGCCGTGATCGACCTGGTGGACCGGGACCCCGCCGTGTTCGCCCCGCTCGTCACGGCGACGCTGGCCGCCGGCGGCCGGGCCGCGTCCACGTTGCGCGCGGCCGACCCGCAGTCGCTGCACGGCATCCCGGCGGTGAACGTACGGCCGCGCGTCGACGCGGAGTTGCTGGATCGGCTCGCCGAGCTGGCGCAGGACGGTCCGCGGGAATCGCCGGTGACCGCTACGTACGACTTCGACCGGATCGACGCGGCCTTCGCGGCGCTCGCCGCCGGCGCGGTGGGCAAACTGGCCGTGCGGATCGGCGGGTGACCGGCGAACCGGCGCCGCGGACGGCCCGCGTCGCGATGGTCGGGACGGCCACGTTCGGGGTGGCCGCGGCCTGCCGTACGGGCCTCCGCGGGGGCGCGTCGCCGGGCGAAGGCGCGTGCCGGGTACGCCCGGTGGGACGGGTCGCCGTGGGGAGGCGGCTTGGCGGCGGGGCGTCCGGCGGGCGCGTCTCCCGTGCCGTCGCCGCGGGTCGGCTCCGCGTGGTGGTGACCGGCACAGGCGTCCGCGGGGTCGCCGTCGGGCGTCGGGATGGCGGCGGGACACCCGAGCGCATCCGCCGGCTCGCCGTGGGAGGGCGGCCGCCCGGCGCATCGTCGGGCGGCGCGCGCGTCCCCCGCGTCGCCGCGCACCGCCCGTTCCGCGTGGTGTCCGCACGCGCCGGGCACCGTACCCCGCTCCACGCGGACCCGGACGACAGGTCCTGGTCCGTCCCTTCGACCAGAGAGTGCTGCCGCGATGCCCACCGTCCGTGACGCCACCTTCGACGTGCTGCGCCTGCACGGGCTCACCACGATGTTCGCCAACCCCGGCTCGACCGAGGTGCCGTTCCTGACCGACCTCCCCGAGGACCTGCACTTCGTCCTCGCGCTGCACGAGGGCTCGGTCGTCGGGGCGGCGACGGGCTGGGCGATCGCCCGCGACGAGCCGGCGCTGGTCCTGCTGCACACCACGGCCGGGCTGGGCAACGCGGTGGGCGCTCTCGCCACCGCGCGGGCCAACCGGGCCCCGCTGGTGGTCCTCGTCGGCCAGCAGGACCGCCGGCACCTGGCACAGGAGCCGTTCCTCGCCGGACGCCTGGAGGGGCTCGCCGGTGACTACCCGGTGAGCGTGGCGGTCCCGGCGCGGGCCCAGGACGTGCCGGGAGCGGTCGGCCGGGCGGTGCACGCCGCCCGTGCCGGGCGCGGCCCGGCGCTGGTCATCGTGCCGATGGACGACTGGGCGGAGCCCGCGGAGGACCTGCCCGTGCCCGCGCCCGCCGTCCTGCGCCGGGCCACCACCGCGGACCCGGCGGCGGTCGCCGAGGTCGCCGCGCTCGCGGCGCGGGCCCGCAACCCCGCGCTCGTGGTGGGGGCGGGCGCCGACAGCGCCGATACGTGGGCAGCGCTGACCGCGCTCGCCGAGCGTCTCAACTGCCCCGTCTGGCAGGAGCCGTTCGGCGCGCGGGCCGGATTCCCGCAGGACCACCGGCTGTTCGCGGGCCACCTGCCCGCCGCCCGCGCCCGGCTGCGCGAGGCCCTGGCGCCGTACGACCTGCTGCTCGTCGTCGCCGCCCCCTTCCTGCGGCAATACCCTTACGGGCAAGGGCCGTTGGCGGGGCCCGGTACGCGGGTCGCGGTGGTCACGGACGACCCCGACGAGGCGCACCGAGCGCCGGCCGACCTGGCGGTGGTGACCCCGCTGCCCGACTTCTGCGACCGGCTCGCCCGTCGCGTCCCGCCCCGCGACGGCCGCGAGCCGGATCACGCGCCCCCGCCCACGGGGGAGTTGGCGCCGCACTCCGAGCGGGAAGCGGCGGAGCCGCTGAACTCGAGGGAAGCGGCGAACGTGTGGGAAGCGCTGGATTCGCGGGGTGCGTCCACCGTGTCGGGCGCGTTGAACTCGCCGGCCGGGGTGGACGTGCCGAGTGTGCCTGACGTGCTGGACGCGCCGCGCTCGGCGGATGTGCTGAGCGTGCGGGAAGCGCTGGGTTCGCCGGGTGCGTCTACCGTGTCGGGCGCGCTGGATTCGTCGGCCGGGGTGAACGTGCCGAGTGTGCCGACCGCCCTGGACGCGCCGCGCTCGGCGAAGGCGCTGAGCGCGCGGGAAGGGTTGGGTTCGCCGGGTGCGTCCACTGTGTCGGGCGCGTTGAGCTCGCCGGCCGGGGTGGACGCGTCGAGCGTGTCGAGTGCCTCGGGTGGGCCGAGCGTGCCTGACGCGCTGAACCCGACTACCCCGCCGATCACGTCGGCCGAGCCGACCCCGCCCGCCTCACCCGCCGTCGCGAACTCTCCTGGCTCCGGTGGGCCGTTGCGTGCCGCGCAGGTGCTGGCTGTGTTGGCGGGGCGGCTGCCGGTCCAGACGGTGATCGTGGAGGAGACCCCGTCGTCCCGGCCCGACCTGCACGCGCTGCTGCCGGCCCGGCGACCGCTCGGCTTCCTGAGCGCGGCCATGGGCGGCCTCGGCTTCGCCATGCCCGCGGCCGTCGGGCTGCGGATGGGGCAGCCGCGCCGCCCGGTGGTGGCGGTGGTCGGCGACGGCTCGTCGCTGTACCAGATCCAGTCGTTGTGGACCGCCGCGCACTACGGTGTCGGTGTCGTCTTCGTCGTCCTCGCCAACGGGCGGTACGCGATCATGGACCGGCTCGCCGAGCAGCACGGGGGCAAGGCACCCTGGCCCGCGTTCGGCGAAGTGAGCGTCAGCGGCATGGCGGTGGCACTCGGGTGCCCCGCCCGGACGGTCACGCGGTACCCGGAACTGCTCGCGGCCCTCGACGAGATCGTGCCCACGCTGTACTCCCGTACCGAACCCGTCGTCCTCGAAGTCGTGGTCGTACCCGACCCGGAGTTCCGCCCGTGACCGCCCTTCCCCCTCCCTCTCCACCCGCACAGAAAGAGCTGTCGTGATGCCTCTTCTGCACCCCGCGACCTGGTCCGGCAACATCAACATCGGCGGCTGGACGGCCGCGTCGGGCGGCACCGGCGCCGTCACCGAGCCCGCGACCGGCGACACCCTGGAGCGGATCGGGCACGCGGACGCCGACGACGTGGCGCGTGCCGCCCGCACGGCCGCGCGGGCCCAACCGGGCTGGGCGCGGCTGCCGTACACCGAACGGGCCGCGGTGCTGCGGCGGGCCGGCGACCTGTTCCTGGCGAGGGCCGACGAGATCCAGGAGTGGCTGATCCGCGAGGGGGGCAGCGTCCGCGGCAAGGCCGCCTTCGAGACGTCCACGGCCGCCCAGGAGTGCTACGAGGCGGCGGCGCTGGCCTCGCAGCCGGCCGGCGAGGTGCTGCGGTCCGCCGAGCCGCGGCTGAGCATGGCGCGCAGGGTGCCCGCGGGGGTGGTCGGGGTGATCGCGCCGTTCAACGTCCCGCTGATCCTGGCCATCCGTTCGGTCGCTCCGGCGCTGGCGCTGGGCAACGCGGTGGTGCTCAAGCCGGACCCGCGCACCGCGGTCGGCGGCGGTGTGACGATCATGCGGGTGTTCGAGGAGGCCGGGCTCCCCGAGGGCGTGCTGGGGCTCGTTCCCGGTGGCGCGGAGGCCGGCGAGGCGCTCGTCGCCGACCCGCGGGTGCGGGTCGTCTCGTTCACCGGCTCCACCGCGGCCGGCCGCAAGGTCGGCGCGGCCGCCGCGCACCACCTCAAGCGCGCCCACCTGGAACTGGGCGGCAACTCCGCGCTGATCGTGCTGCCCGACGCCGACCTGGAGCGGGCCGCGTCCATCGCCGCCTGGGGCTCCTTCTTCCACCAGGGCCAGGTGTGCATGACCACCGGGCGCCACCTCGTCCACGAGTCGATAGCCGCCGAGTACACCGAGCGGCTGGTGGCGAAGGCCGAGCAACTGCCGGTCGGCGACCCGGCCAAGGACCCGGTCGCGCTGGGCCCGGTGATCGACGCGGGTCAGCGCGACAAGATCCACCGGATGGTGCGGGCGAGCGTCGAGGGCGGAGCCACGGTGGCGGCCGGCGGCACCTACGAGGACCTCTTCTACCGCCCGACGGTCCTGACCGGCGTCACCGACTCCTCGCCCGCCTACACCGAGGAGGTCTTCGGCCCGGTCGCGCCCGTCCGCGTCTTCGGGGACGTGGACGAGGCGGTGTCCCTGGCGACGGACGGCCCCTACGGGCTGTCGCTGGGCATCCTCACCCGCGACGTGATGCGCGGCCTGGCCCTGGCCGAGCGCATCCCCACCGGCCTGGTCCACATCAACGACCAGACCGTCAACGACGAGGCGGTCGCGCCCTTCGGCGGCGTCGCGGGCTCCGGCACCGGCGCCCGGTTCGGGGGCGCGGCCAACATCGACGCGTTCACCGAGACGCGGTGGATCACGCTGCGGGGCGAGGCGGCGCAGTACCCCTTCTGAGCCGGCCGTCGAAAGGGCCCGGCGGGAGCGGGACTTGACCGCCGGGCCGCCCGCGGGGCCATGCGCCCTGTTAGCCTTGACATCAAGCTCACAGGATGATTGGCGCCGCGGAGAGGCCAAGGATGACCATGAACCAGCCCGGCAAGATCTACCGGAAGCGGGTCGCCGACCAGATCCTGGAAGACCTCCGCGGGCAGATCCTCAGCGGGGCGCTGCCGCACGGCGCGAAGCTCCCGTCCGAGCGCGACCTCGCCGCGCAGTACGGCGTCAGCGGCCCGACCATCCGCGAGGCGATCCGGGTGCTCACGGCGATGGGCCTGGTCTCGTCCAGGAACGGCAGCGGCAGCACCGTGACGGCGCAGAGCGACACGCTCATCGCCGTGTCCATCGCGGCGGTCGTGCAGTTCGGCAACATGAACGCCCGCGACGTCTTCGGGCTGCTCGCGGTGCTCAACACCTACGCGGTCCGGCTCGCGGCCGAGCGCGCCACCGACGAGGAGGTCGCCCGGCTGCGGGAAGCCGCCGAGCGCGCGGCGGACCTGGACGCCGACAGCGTCGAGGAGGCGGCGGCGAAGCTCAAGAACTACTTCCACGCGCTGGCCGAACTCTCCCACCACCCGCTGCTGATCTCGCTGTGCCGGTTCATCACCGAGGTGCAGATCGGGCTCGCCGTCGAGATGTCGGGCGGGAAGCTCGATCGGATCGCGGGCACGCTGCACCGGGCCAGGATGGACATCGTGGAGGCGGTGGAGCGGCGCGACGCGGACGCCGCGGCGGAGCTGGTGGAGGAGTACCACCAGCGGGTGGTGGACCGTATCCAGAAGTCCCGGCGCGGCGACGAGATGACCTCCTCCGACCCGCGGTTCTCCCAGCTGATGGCGTCCTTGCTGACCAGCGGCGCGGCGCTCGGCGGGGAGCCGGAGGAGAGGTGACCCGCGGGCGGATCGGGGGCGGACCGCAGCCTCGGGCGTGAGCCTTCACTCACGCGCGTGAGCACACCCGTGCGTGAGCACTCCCGCGCGTGCGCCCTCACTCCCGGGCGAGCCGCCCGTAGCGCCCGGCGACGCGCAGGTCTGCCGTGATCCGCTCCGCCGCCTGCCGCAGTGGCGGCAGCAGGTCGGTCGTGGCCTGCTCGGCGGTGCCGCCGGCGGCGTGCATGGAGACGTTCACCGCGGCCACGACGCGCCCGGCGCGGTCGCGCACGGGTACCGCGATCGACCGCAGGCCCTCCTCCAACTCCTCGTCCACGAGCGCGTACCGGTCCCGTTCGACCAGGTCGAGGACGGTCGCGAGCCGGTCCGCCGAGGTGACGGTGTGCCGGGTGAGCGGCTTGAGGTCCGCGCCCGCCAGCCGCCGCGCCCGCTCGGCCGCGGGCAGCCCGGACAGCAGCACCCGGCCCATCGAGGTGGCGTACGCGGGGAATCGGGTGCCGACCGTGATGTTGACGCTCATGATCCGCACGGTGGGGACGCGGGCGACGTACTGGATGTCGTCGCCGGACAGGACGGCCATCGACGCGGACTCGCGGACCTGCCCGACGAGCGCGACCAGGTGCGGCTGGGCGATCTGGGGGAGGGCGAGGTGGGACAGGTGCGCGAAGCCCAGTTCCAGGACGCGCGGGGTCGGCCGGAAGAGCCGTCCGTCGTGGGCGACGTAGCCGAGGTGCTCCAGGGTGATCAGTGAGCGCCGGGCGGTGGCCCGGGCCAGGCCGGTGGCCTCGGCGACGGCGGTCAGCGGCAGCGCGGCGCGGGGGCCGCGGTCGAAGGCGGTCAGTACGGTGAGCCCGCGCGCCAGGGACTCCACGAACTCCGGGCCCAGTTCCTGCTTGGAGGCGCGGGTCCAGGCAGCCGGGACCGGGCCGTCCGGGGCCGGACCGTCCGGCGGGGGAGCGGCGGGCTCGGCAGGTCCGCCGCGCACGGCCTGTTCGGCCTGTTCGGCGGGCCCACCGGACGCGGCATTGCCGCAGAGCGCACCCGCCTTGGCACCTTCGCTGAGCGCATCCGCCTTGGCACCTCCGCTGAGCGCACCGGCCTCGGCGCCTTCGCTGAGCGCATCCGCCTTGGCACCTCCGCGGAGCCCACCCGCCTCGGTACCTTCGCTGAGCGCACCCGCCGTGGCACCTCCGCTTAGCCCACCCGCCTCAGCGCCTTCGCCGGCCTCGGCCGTACCGGACAGCGCGGCCTCCATCGCGGCGACCGTCGTACGCAACCGGGGCAGCACCGCCTCGCCCAGGGACCGCGCGCTGTGCCGGCTGGTGTGGCTGACCACGCTCACGGCGCACACCGCGCGGCCGCTCCCGTCCCGTACCGGCATCGCGATCGCGACCAGGCCGGGCTCGATCAGCTGGTCGTCCACCGACCAGCCCTGCCGCCGCGCGTCGGCGGCGCGCCGGTCGAAGGAACCGGCCGCGTCGGCGGCGGGGTACGGCGGCACCGCGGGGAAGCGGCTGCCGGCCGGGTCGGCGGCGCGACCCCGGCGCCACCGCTCCCAGTCCGCGCCGGTCCACTCGGCGGCGAACAGCGCGCCCGGCGCGCCGCACTCCGCGGGGAGCAGGTCGCCGATCCGGAAGACCAGCGACATGGCCCGGCGCCGGGTGGCCTGGGCGACGAAGCGCACCCCGTCCCGGTCGGGGACAGCGAGGGACACCGACTCGTCGAGCCGGTCGGCGAGGGCGTCGGCGAGCGGGCCGAGCCGGTCCGGCAGCCCGCAGGCCGACAGGTAGGCGTTGCCCAGTTCCATCAGGCGCGGGGCGAGGACGGCGTCCCGGCCCTCGACGCGCAGGTATCCGGTCCTGGCGAGGGTGCTGACCACCCGGTCGACGGTGGAGCGGGCCAGGCCGGTGTCCCGGACCAGGTCGCCCACCGAGCGCCGGCCGTCGGCCGCGCCGAGCACGCGGAGCACCGCGAGCCCGCGGATCAGCGGGCCGACGGCCTCCGCGGGTGGCGGAGCCGGCTCGGGGGTGGCGGTGGGACGGGGCATCTGCGGGCTCCACGGGGGACGTCGGGACGGGGGTCGGGACGGTACGGGCGGGGGCGGGTGCCGAGGGGATTTCGCGGCGCGGGTCCCCTGGCACGAGGCCGCACGAGGCCGCACCAAGCCGTACCGGGCCGTACCAAGCCGCGCCAAGCCGTTGACAGGGCGGACCCCTTCGGATCACACTCGGGCGGCAAAATTGATGAACTTAAGTTCACCTGGCGAACAGGCTACTGGGGAGAGCGCGGATGGACAAGGTGGTCGCCTCGGCCGACGAGGCCGTGTCCGACGTCGAGGACGGAGCGTCGCTCGCGGTCGGCGGCTTCGGTCTCAGCGGCGTCCCGAACACGCTGATCGCGGCGGTGCACGCCAAGGGCGTCGGCGGCCTGAGCGTGGTGTCGAACAACTGCGGTGCCATGGACTCCGGTCTCGCCGTACTGCTCGCCGCCGGCCGGATCAGCGCCGTCACCGGCAGCTACATCGGCGGCAACAAGGAGTTCGCCCGCCAGTACCTCGGTGGCGAGCTGGAGTTGGAGCTGATCCCGCAAGGCACGCTCGCCGAGCGGCTGCGCGCCGGCGGCTGCGGCATACCCGCCTTCTTCACCCCGGCCGGCGTCGGCACCCAGGTCGCCGACGGCGGCCTGCCCTGGCGCTACGACGGCCACGGCGGCGTCGCGCTGGCCTCCCCGCCCAAGGAGGTGCGCGAGTTCGACGGCACCGCCTACGTCCTGGAGCGCGCCATCACCACCGACTTCGCCCTCGTCCGGGCCGCCAAGGGCGACCGGCACGGCAACCTGGTCTTCAACAAGTCCAGCCGCAACTTCAACCCGCTCGCCGCCATGGCCGGCCGGATCACCGTCGCCGAGGTCGAGGAGCTGGTCGAACCCGGCGAGATCGACCCGGACCACGTCCATCTGCCCGGCATCTTCGTCCAGCGCGTGGTGGCGCTCACCCGCGCGCAGGCCGCCGACAAGAAGATCGAGAAGGTCACCGTCACGCCCGGGCAGGTGCGGGTCTGATGCCGTGGACGCGAGACGAGATGGCCGCCCGGGCCGCCCGGGAGCTGCGCGACGGCGAGTACGTCAACCTCGGCATCGGCCTGCCCACCCTGATCCCCAACCACCTCCCCGACGGTGTCCACGTGGTGCTGGAGTCGGAGAACGGCATCCTCGGCACCGGCCCGTTCCCGTACGAGGACGAGCTGGACCCCGACCTGATCAACGCCGGCAAGGAGACCGTCACGGTGCTGCCCGGCGCCTCCTTCTTCGACTCGGCGCTGTCCTTCGGCATGATCCGCGGCGGCCACATCGACACCGCGGTGCTGGGTGCCATGCAGGTCTCCGCGACCGGCGACCTCGCCAACTGGGCCATCCCCGGCACGCTGGTCACCGGCATCGGCGGCGCCATGGACCTGGTGCACGGTGCCCGCCGGGTCATCGTCACCATGACCCACACCGCCAGGGACGGCAGCCCCAAGATCCTGGACCGCTGCGCACTGCCGCTCACCGGCCGGGCCTGCGTCGACCGGATCATCACCGACCTGGGCGTCCTGGACGTCACCGACGACGGCCTGCTGCTGGTCGAGACCGCGCCCGGCGCCACCGTCGAGGAGATCGAGCGGAAGACGGCCGCCGCGATCCGGATCGCCGACGGGATCACCCGATGAGCACCCTCCCGCGTGACGTCTACGTCGTGGACGCCGTCCGCACCCCCGTCGGCCGGTACGGCGGCGCGCTGGCGGCGGTCCGCCCCGACGACCTGGCCGCGCACGCCATCCGCGAACTGCTGGCGCGCACCCCCGCACTCGACCCGGCCCTGATCGGCGACGTCTACCTCGGCAACGCCAACGGCGCGGGCGAGGAGAACCGCAACGTCGGCCGGATGGCCGGGCTGCTGGCCGGGCTCCCGGTCACCGTCCCCGGCGTCACCGTCAACCGGCTGTGCGCCTCCGGCCTCGAAGCCGTCGTCCAGGCCGCCCGCGCCGTCGCGCTCGGCGACCTGTCCCTCGCGGTGGCCGGCGGCGTGGAGTCGATGAGCCGCGCGCCCTACGTCCTGCCGAAGAGCGACCGGCCCTTCCCCGCGGCCCACACCGAGCTGTACTCCACCACCCTCGGCTGGCGCATGGTCAACCCGCGCATGGACCCCCAGTGGACGGTGCCGCTCGGCGAGAGCGCCGAACTGATCGCCGACAAGCACGAGATCAGCCGCGAGGAGCAGGACGCGTTCGCCCTCGCCTCCCACCGCAAGGCCGCCCGGGCCTGGCAGCAGGGCCTGTTCGACGACGAGACGGTCCCGGTGCCCGTACCGCGGCGCAAGGGCGCACCGGTCGTCGTCGACCGCGACGAGTCCGTGCGGGCGGACGCCTCGGCGGAGGCGATGGCCGCGCTCAAGCCGTCCTTCCGCGCCGAGGAGGGCACCGTCACCGCCGGCAACGCCTCCCCGCTCAACGACGGCGCCGCCGCCCTGCTCCTCGTCGACGAGGACGGGCTCAAGGCCACCGGCCGCGAGCCGCTCGCCCGTATCCGCGCCACCGGCGTGTCCGCCGTGGCGCCGCACTACTTCGGCCTCGCCCCCGTCGAAGCCGTCAACCGCGCGCTGGCCCGCGCCGGCCGGACCTTCGACGACCTCACCACCCTGGAGCTCAACGAAGCCTTCGCCGCCCAGGTGCTCGGCTGCGTCGCCGAATGGCCCGCGTTCGACCCCGCGATCCTCAACCCGCGCGGCGGCGCGCTCGCGATCGGCCACCCGCTGGGCGCCTCGGGTGCCCGGCTCGCCGGGTCCGTCGCCCATCAGTTGAAGGCGGCGGGCTCCGGCACCGGCGTGGCCGCCCTCTGTATCGGCGTCGGCCAGGGCCTCGCCCTCGTCCTGGAAAGGTAGGAGCGTCCCGCATGCCCACCCCGCCCCCCTCCCTCACCCCGTCCGGTCCCTCCGCCCCGCCCGCGCCCGGCGCGGTTCCCCCCGGGGCCGCCCCGCCCACCCCGCCCAACCCCCTCACGCAGCACGACATCAGCGCCGAAATAGCCGCCGAGCAGCAGGCGTACGCGACCCGCCGAGCGGCCGGCGCCCCCGCCGAGCACCACCCCGACCGCGGCTACGCCCCCTACCGCAGCAGCGCCCTGCGCCACCCCCGGCAGCCGCTCGTCTCCGTGGGCGGCGACCCCGAGGCCGTCGAGCTGACCGGCCCCGTCTTCGGCGCCACCGACCTCACCGCCCTCGACCACGACCTCACCCGGCAGCACCTCGGCGAGCCGCTCGGCGAGCGCATCACGGTCACCGGCCGGGTCCTCGACCGCGAAGGACGCCCGGTCCGCGGCCAGCTCGTCGAGATCTGGCAGGCCAACGCCTCCGGCCGCTACGCCCACCAGCGCGACGACCACCCGGCCCCGCTCGACCCCCACTTCACCGGCGTCGGCCGCACCCTGACCGGCGACGACGGCGGCTACACGTTCGTCACCGTCAAACCCGGCGCCTACCCCTGGCGCAACCACCGGGGCGCCTGGCGCCCGGCGCACATCCACTTCTCGCTGTTCGGCACCGCGTTCACCCAACGCCTGGTCACCCAGATGTACTTCCCCGGCGACCCGCTCTTCGACTACGACCCGATCCTGCGGTCCGTCACCGACGAGTCCGCGCGGGCCCGGCTGGTCGCCGCCTACGACCACGACCTGTCCACCCCCGAATGGTCGCTCGGCTACCGTTGGGACATCGTCCTCGACGGTCCCGCCGCCACCTGGATCGAGGAGGGCCGCTGATGTCCCTCGCCCCCACCCCCTCGCAGACCGTCGGGCCGTTCTACGGCTACGCCCTGCCCTTCGCCAAGGGCGGCGACATCGCGCCCACCGGCCACCCCGACACCCTCACCGTCCACGGCCGGGTCCACGACGGCGCCGGACAGCCCGTGCCCGACGCCCTCCTGGAGGTCTGGCAGCCCGCCCCCGACGGCTCCCGCACCGGCGCGCCCGGCTCGCTGCGCCGCGACCCCGTCGACGGCCGGGTGATCGGCCGCGACGGCGTGGTCTTCACCGGCTTCGGCCGGGTCACCACCGACGCCGACGGCCGCTACGCGATCCGTACGCTGCCGCCGGGCGGGGTGCCGTACCTGGCGCTCATCGTCTTCGCCCGCGGCCTGCTGCACCACCTGCACACCCGGGTCTACCTGCCCGGGCGCGCCGACGTGGCGGCCGACCCGCTGCTCGCCGCGCTGAGCCCGGCCCGCCGCGCCACGCTGCTGGCCACCCCCGACGAGGGCGCGGCGCCGGGCGTCCTGCGGTTCGACATCCGTCTGCAGTCCGACGGCGTGCACGAGGAGACGGTCTTCCTTGCCTTCGACTGATCCCACCGATTCCACCGATTCCACCGATCTCGCCGATTCCTGTGAACCCACGCCCTCGCGGGAACCCGCCGACGCCGCCGCCCACGCGGACCCCGCCGGGGACTTCGGCCTGCTCGCCCCGGGGCGGGCCGGGTCCGCGGCCGAGGCCGCCACGGGCGACGCCGCGTACGTGCGCGCCATGCTCGACGCCGAGGCCGCGCTCACCCGCGCCCAGGCCGCGCTGGGGCTGGCCCCGGCGTCGGCGGCGGCCGCGGTCACGGCGGCCGCCGCGGTGACCGGCCGCTACGACGTGCGCGACCTGGCGCTGCGCTCCCGCGCCGGTGGCAACCCGGTCATCCCGCTGGTCGCCGACCTGACGGCCGCCACCGCCGAACTCGACCCGGCCGCAGGCGAGTTCGTCCACCGCGGAGCGACCAGCCAGGACATCCTGGACACGGCGACGATGCTCGTCGCCTCCCGCACGCTGGCGACGGTGCTGGCCGACCTGGGCCGCGCGGCCGGCGCGCTGGCCCGGCTCGCCGCCGAGCACCGCGACACGCCGCTGCCCGGCCGCACCCTGACCCAGCACGCCGTCCCCACCACGTTCGGGTTGAAGGCGGTCGGCTGGCGGTCACTGCTGCTCGCCGGACACGACCGGCTCGCGGCCGTACGGAACTCGCTGCCCGCTCAACTCGGTGGTGCGGCAGGGACGTTGGCAGCCGTCGCGGCCTTCGCCGGGGCCGACGACGGCAGCGCGGGGGAGGGGGCCGGCGCGCGGGACCGGGCCGGCGCGCACGACAGTGACAGGGCGCACGACAGTGATAGGGCGCGCGACGGCGACATCGGCCTGCGGCTGCTCGCCGGCTACGCCGCCGAGACCGGCCTCGCCGAGCCCGCGCTGCCCTGGCACACGCTCCGCACCCCCGTCGCGGACCTCGCCGGTGCGCTGGCCTTCGCGGCCGGCGCCCTCGGCAAGGTCGCGGCCGACGTGCTGGTGCTGTCCAGGACCGAGATCGGCGAGCTGTCCGAAGGCAGCGGCGGGGGCTCCTCCGCCATGCCGCACAAGGCCAACCCCGTACGCGCCACCCTCATCGCGGCCGCCGCCCGCCAGGTCCCCGCGCTCGCCGCCGTCCTGTTCGGCTCGCTCGCCGCCGAGGACGAACGCCCCGCCGGCGCCTGGCACGCTGAGTGGCAGCCGCTGCGCGAGGCGCTGCGCCTCGTCGGAGGCGCCGCCCGCGACGCCGTCGAACTCGTCGAGGACCTGCGGGTCCACCCGCACCGGATGCGCGCGAACCTCGACGCGACGGACGGCCTCATCGCCACCGAGCACCTCGCCGCCGCCCTCACTGCCCTGATCGGCCGCGGCGAGGCCCGAACCCTCCTCGACCGCGCCGTCCGCCGCGCGGTCGAGGAGGACGTCGAACTCGAGGACGCCCTGCGCGCGGACCCGGCTCTCGCCGCCGCGCTGACCCCCCAGCGCCTGCGCCACCTCCTCGACCCCGTCACCTACCTGGGCTCCGCCCCCGCCCTGGTCGACCGCGCGCTGCGCCCCACCGGACCGTGAGCAGGCGCGCGCGGCGGACGCGGCGCCGACCGGCCGGGCGCGGGGCCAGGCCGTGTGGGGAAAGTCCCTCCCCTTGGTCTGGCGGCCGTGAGGTGCCCCCGGGCTCGCGGCGCCTGGCACGCGCACTCGTCCCCTGCCTTCGCCGGGTGGGGGCAACTCCGGCGAAGCCAGGGGGAGCGGCCCCGGCGTTGCCGGAGCCGCCCGGGTACGCCCGCGCCTGGCGGCCGGGAGGTGCCCGCACCGCCTTGCGATGCGGGGGTGCCCCCAGGCCGAAGGCCGTGGTGGACCACCGGACACCGCGAACCAGGCCGGCCCTTCCGGCCACGCCACCAGCGCGATCGACCGCTGGCGCGGGCCGGCAGGTTCCCGGTGCGGGCCGGTCGGCGGGTGGTGTTGTCCGATTGGTCGAAAGGGTGGGCCGGGTGGGCGTGGTGACGGCCCGACTGGCGGGTGGTGGGGGTCGGTTGGGGGCTGGTGTTGTCCGGTTGGTCGGGGGTGTGGCTGTGCTGGTTGGAGGGGCGGGCCTGGCGGGCCCGGTGTGGGCCGGCGCCCAGGGTGCCCAGGACGCCGGAGCACCTGCACCGTTCGGACCGGCCGCCGCGCTGTCCTCCCGGGAGTGCGGCACCCGCTACCCGCTGAGCCCGGTCTTCGCCTGCCAGGAGTGTTTCGGGCCGCTCGAAGTGGCCTACGACCTGCCGACCGGCGACCCCGAGGTACTGCGCACGCGGAGACCTGCGGGTGCCGGGGGTGGGCCGGCTGCTACCGGTCCGGCCGACCGGAGGCATGGCCCGGACGGCGGGTGTCGTGGGATGGGCGGTGCGTACGGCTGGCGGCGCTCGTGTCCGACCGTACGAACAGGCCGGAGGCATGGCCCGGACGACGGGTGTCGTGGCGTGGGTGGCGCGTACGGCTGGCCGCGCTCGTGTCCGACCGTACGAGCGGGCCGGGGGCATGGCCCGGACGACGGGCGTTGTGGCGCGGGTGGCGCGTACGGCCGCTCGCGCTCGTGTCCGACCGTACGAGCGGGCCGGGGGTGTGGCCCGGACGACGGGTGTCGTGGCGTGGGCGGCTCGTACGGCCGGCCGCGCTCGTGTCCGACCCTACGAAGCAGGCGCCGCCGGCCCGTTGGCGGCGTCACCGAGCGGACCGAGGAGAACGTATGACGAACCTGTTGCACCACCGGGTGGACGGCGCCGGCGGCGCGCCGCCGCTCGTCCTCGGCCCGTCGCTCGGCACGTCGCTCGCGGTGTGGGACGCCCAGGTCCCGGCGCTGGCGCGTACGCATCGGGTGATCCGCTACGACCTGCCCGGGCACGGCCGTTCGCCGGCGCGGCTGCCCGCGACCGGCGCCACTGTCGCCGACCTCGGGCGCATGGTGCTGGAACTCGCCGACCGGCTCGGGGTGGAGAGCTTCGCGTACGGCGGGGTGTCGCTCGGGGGCGCGGTCGGCACGTGGCTCGCGGTGCACCACGCCGAGCGGGTCCGCAGCCTCGCGCTGGTGTGCACGTCGGCGCGGTTCGGCGAGCCGTCCGGCTGGCGGGAACGCGCGGCGCTGGTACGGGCGGAGGGCACCGGGCCGGTCGCCGACACCGCGGTGCACCGCTGGTTCACCCCGGCGTTCGCCGGCGCGCCGGCCGCGGCGGCGCTGGTGGCCGACGCGCGGGCCGCGGACCCGGAGGCGTACGCGGCCTGCTGCGACGCGCTGGCCGCCTTCGACCTGCGCGCGGAGCTGGCGCGCATCACCGTACCGACCTGCGTGATCGCCGGCCGGGACGACCCGGCGACGCCACCCGCGCACGCGCGCGAGCTGGTCGACGGGATCGCCGGGGCGAGCCTGACCGAGGTCGGGCACGCGGCCCACCTGGCGAACGTCGAACGGCCCGGGCCCGTACTGGCCGCGCTGACCGCGCACTTGGCGGACGGGCCGGACGGCGGTGCCTCCGGTGGGCCCTCCGGCGGCCCCTCCGACGACGCCTCCCGGCACGCGGCCGGGATGGCGGTGCGCCGGGCCGTGCTGGGCGACGCGCACGTCGACCGGGCGGAGGCCCGCAGCACCGACTTCACCGCGCCGTTCCAGGACCTCATCACCCGCTACGCGTGGGGCGAGATCTGGACCCGCCCGGGCCTGAGCCGCAGGACCCGCAGCTGCGTCACCCTCACCGCGCTGGTCGCGCGCGGCCACCACGACGAACTGGCCATGCACGTGCGCGCGGCGCTCCGCAACGGCCTGACCCCCGACGAGATCCAGGAAGTCCTGCTCCAGTCGGCCGTCTACTGCGGGGTGCCCGCGGCCAACTCCGCCTTCGCCATCGCCAACTGGGTCCTCGAAGAGGACCGGGCCGAAGAAGAAGAGGGGCACTGATCCTCATGCACACCCCCAACCACACCACCGTCGGCATCATCGGCGGCGGCCCGGCAGGGCTGCTCCTCGCCCGGCTGCTGCACCGCTCCGGCGTCGACTGCGTGGTCCTGGAGAGCCGCGACCGCGACTACGTCGAGCAGCGCCAACGCGCCGGCATCCTCGAACAGTCCACGGTGGACGTGCTGCGGTCCTCCGGCGCCGGCGAGCGGCTCGACCGCGAGGCCCTCGTCCACGACGGCATCGAACTGCGCTGGGACCGCAGGTCGCACCGCATCGACTTCCCGTCCCTCACCGGCGGCCGCCGGGTCTGGGTCTACGCCCAGACCGAGGTCTGCAAGGACCTGATCGCCCTCCAACTGGAGGACGGCGCCCCACTGCTCTTCGAAGCGCACGTGCGGGCGGTCGAGGGCGCCGACACCGACCGGCCGGTGGTCCGCTACACGCACGAGGGCCAGGCCAGGACCCTCACCTGCGACTACGTGGTGGGTTGCGACGGCTTCCACGGCGTCACCCGCGACGCGGTGCCGGACCGCGTCCGACGCACCTACGAACGCGTCTACCCCTACTCCTGGTTCGGGGTCCTCGCCGACGTGCCGCCGTCCAGCGACGAACTGGTCTACGCCCACTCGCGGCGCGGCTTCGCGCTGCTGAGCATGCGCTCGCCGACCGTCAGCCGGCTCTACCTCCAGGTCCCCAACGGCACCGATCCCGCCGACTGGCCCGACGAGCGGATCTGGGACGAGCTGGACGCGCGCTTCGCGGTGGACGGCGGCGGCTGGACGCTGAAGCGCGGGCCCATCACCTCCAAGGGGGTGCTGCCGATGCGCAGCTTCGTCTCGGAGCCGATGAGCCACGGCCGGGTCTTCCTGGCCGGCGACGCCGCCCACATCGTGCCGCCCACCGGCGCCAAGGGGCTCAACCTCGCGGCGGCCGACGTGATCGTGCTGGCCAGGGCGTTCGCCGAGCTGAAGGAGACCGGCTCCACCGCGGGGCTGGAGGCGTACTCGGCGACCTGCCTGCGGCGGGTCTGGCGGGCCGAGCACTTCTCCTTCTTCATGACCAGCACGCTGCACACCGACTCGGCGCAGGGCCCGTTCGAGACCCGGCTCCAGATCTCCCAGCTCGACCGGATCGCGGCGTCCCCGCACGCGGCCGCCGAACTCGCCGAGAACTACGCGGGGTTGCCGATCGGCTGACCCTGCGGCTGCACGCCGCTTTCGTCTCACGCCGCTTTGGCCCCGCCACGCTCTCGTCCCAACCCGCCGCCGGCCGCGACGCGTTGCCGGTCGCCCGCTGACGGCTGCCCGCCGTCACCGTCGTGCCGCCGTACCCGCCTGTCCCGGCGGGTGCGGCGGCTTCTGTGCGTCCCGGGGCGCGGTGGGCCGGCGGGCCGCTCCGCACAGGATGCGGCGGAAAACCGTCAGCTACCTTGACACCAAGCTACTAAGAAGGTTGTGTGGATCGCGACGCCAGGACGCCCTCGGCGGGACGTGCCGTTCACGGGACCGCCGGTTCGCGCGTCCACGCCGGCCGCACGAGCCGGCCACCCCACCCTGGCCGCACACGGGCTCACACCGGACACCGGAGGACAGCGATGAAGATCGCGCCGTACGACGAGAACGCGTACAAGATGGACCACCCCAGAGGGACGGTCTCGTTCAACTACCTGCTGATGGGGGACCGCGGCAAGCCGCTGGAGAACTACCGCTACATCCTCGGCCGGCAGGAAGCCGACTTCCGCATGCCCCGGCACTGCCACACCTTCGAGCAGATCCGCCTGCCGATCGTCGGCGACATGAACCTGGGCGAGCAGGGGATTCTGCGCGAGGGCGAGGTCGGCTACTTCCCCGAGGGGCAGACCTACGGGCCGCAGGACGACCCGCTCGGCGACCCGAAGCAGCTCCAGCTGGTGCTCCAGTTCGGCGGCGCCTCCGCGCTCGGCATGGGGGCCGGCCGCGGCCGCGGCCCGGACAACAAGGAGGCGCGGGCCGAGCGGCGCGAGCGCCGGCCGATGAAGTTCCCGCGGCCGCGCTACAACGGCGTGGTGATCAGCAACCCCGTGCACTTCAACTGGGTGCCGGTGGCCGGGGCGACCGGGGTCGAGCGCAAGCACATCGGCACCTACACCGAGCGGCGGTTCTGGATCGAGTTCCTCAAGATCGAGGCCGGCGCCGAGTGGATCTGCGCGAGCGAGGACGCGCGCCGGCTGACCGTGGTGCTCTCGGGCGCGGGCACCGTCGAGGACACCGAGATCGGCCGGCTCGGAGCGGTCGAGGCCGACCCGGGGGAGAAGGCGCGCTACGTCGCGGCCTCGGAGCTGCTGCTCTTCACGGTGGGCCTGCCGCCGATCCACGTGCCGGCCGTGCCCTCCGACCAGTTCGACCTCGTCACGACCGACGGCGGGATCAGGTTCGAGAACTCCCGGGACGCCGACGCCGGTTGAGCACGGCGCGTTCGCGGCCGGGTGCGCCGGCGGCTCCGGCTCCGGCAGCTGGGCGATTGGCGCCGGCGGTCGGCGGTCGGCGGTCGGCGGCTCGGGGCGCGCGGGTGGTCCCGGGCCCTGCCCCGCCCGGTCGCTCCTCCGCCGGCCCGCTCGGACGCCCGAACGCCCGAACGCCCGAACGCCCGCTCGCACCGCTCCCTTTCCTCCCGCACGCCCCCTCATCCGCACCCACGGAAAGCACCCCAGATCCCCGTGAAAATAGCCTCCCGGCGGACGCCCCTCGGCGACCGGCTCTGCTTCCCCGACGTCGTTCCGGGTCAACTTGTCGATATCCGGGCCGCGTTCGTCCGTCGGCTGGAGACCGGCGGCGTGCATCGGGACGACGCCCTGGCCCGGGCCCGGCTCGCCGTCGCCGGCGACCTGCCCGCGCTGCTGCGGGCGGACCCTCAACTGACGTCCGTCCGTGAGGTGTTCGAGTGGGCGGTCGGCCATGCCGGTGGCGGCGATCTGGACGAGGACTGCCTGTGGTCCGACGAACCCGCCCGGCTCGGACCGCCGATCGGCCGGCCGCGGACCATCTGGTGCATGCTCGCCAACTACCCCCGCGAGCGGCCCGGCGCCGCCGGACCGGCACCGTCCGGTACGGCACCCGCGCCGGCCCGGCGGAGCCCGCAGGGCTGCCTGAAGGCCGCCAGTGCGCTGGTCGGGCCGCACGACGACCTGCGGTACCCGGCGATCTGCGAGAAGGTCGACCCGGAGATGGAGCTGGGCGTCGTCATCGGTTCCCGCGCGCGCCACCTCACCCCCGAGAACGCGATGCGGGCGGTGGCCGGTTACGTCGGCTTCTGCGACGTCGGCTCGCGGGACGTCTCCGAGCGGGACGGCAACCGGATGGACCGCGGCAAGGGCTTCGACACGTTCGGGATCGCCGGCCCCTGGTTCGTCACCGCGGACGAGATCCCCGACCCGCACCGGCTGAGCATCCGTTCCTGGGTCAACGGCGAGCCGCGGCAGGACGGCAGCACCGCCGAGATGTTCCACTCCGTTCCCGACCAGCTGGCCTGGCTCACCGAGGCCCTCACCCTCGTGCCCGGTGACCTGCTCTCGACCGGAACGCCCCTGGGCCACCCCCTCGTCAAGCCCGGCGACGTGGTCCGCGGGGAGATCGAGGGGCTCGGCGTCATCGAGACCGCGGTCGTCGCCGACCGCTGAGGGCCGCCCGCCGCCCGCCCCGCCCCGCCCCGCGGCGCACACGGCGCACGACCGTACGACCGCACCGGTCGCGATCGACCCGACGAACCCGTACCCGACGAACCCGTACAAGGAGTCACCGACATGGCATACCTGACCCTGGCCCAGGCATCCGAGATCGTGGATGCCGCACTCGGCCACGCACGCGAGCTGGGGCTGCGGCCGCTGACCATCACCGTGCTCGACCCGGGCGGCCACCCGCAGGTGGTCAAGCGGGAGGACGGCGCGGGCATCCTGCGCCCGCAGATCGCGCACGCCAAGGCGTGGGGCTGCCTCGGCACCGGCTCGGGCGGCGCCACGGGAGCGCGGCACGCGACGCGCGACCCCGCGTTCTTCGCCGCGCTCGCGGCGATCTCCGAGGGCCGCATCGCCTCCTCCCGGGGCGGGGTGCTGATCCGGGACGAGGACGGCGCGCTGCTCGGCTCGGTGGGCGTCAGCGGCGAGCGGCCGGAGAACGACGAGGCCGTCGCGGTCTTCGGCGTGCGGAAGGCCGGGCTGGTGGCCGACGCGGGCTGAGCGCGGCCCGCGCGGGCGGCCCGGACCGGTGGGAGGTCCCGGCCGCCGCCGTACCCTTCCGAGCCGAACCGCCGCTCGCCGTAAGCCCGTTGACCGCCCGCGCTGACGTGCTCCGCCTGGCGGGCGCCGGGTCGGGCGGGGGAGCGGTCAGCGGTCAGGGGTGGGTGGCGGGGCCGGGGTGTGGCCGTCGAAGACGCTCAGCAGGCGTTCGGCGGCGGCCGCGGCCGTCATCGTGCCGGCCCGGACCTGCTCCTCGAGGCCGGGGGCCAGCGCCTGGACGCCCGGGTGGCCGTGCAGCCGGCCGAGCAGCTCGTCGTCGGCCATGGCCCACGCCCAGTCCACCTGCTGGTCGCGGCGCTTGGCCGCCAGCCGGCCGCCGGCCTCCAGCAGCGCGCGGTGCTGCTCCAGCCGCTCCCACACGGTGTCGAGCCCGGTGGACTCGCGGGCGCTGCAACTGAGCACCGGCGGCGTCCAGTTGGCGTCCGCGGGGTGCATCAGGCGCAGCGCGCCGGCCAGTTCGCGGGCGGCGCCGCGCGCGTCGCGCTCGTGCGGCCCGTCGGCCTTGTTGACCGCGATCACGTCGGCCAGCTCCAGCACGCCCTTCTTGATGCCCTGGAGCTGGTCGCCGGTGCGGGCGAGCGTGAGCAGCAGGAAGGAGTCCACCATCCTGGCCACGGCCGTCTCCGACTGGCCGACGCCGACGGTCTCCACCAGCACCACGTCGTATCCGGCGGCCTCCATCACCACCATGGACTCCCGGGTGGCCTTCGCGACGCCGCCCAGGGTGCCCGCGCTCGGCGACGGCCGCACGAACGCCGCCGGGTCCACCGCCAGCCGCTCCATCCGGGTCTTGTCGCCGAGGATGGAGCCGCCGGTCCGGGTCGAGGAGGGGTCCACCGCCAGCACCGCGACCCGGTGCCCGAGCGAGGTGAGCATCGTTCCGAACGCGTCGATGAAGGTGGACTTGCCCACGCCCGGCACCCCGCTGACCCCGATCCGCCGGGCCCCGCCGCTGTACGGCAGCAGCTCCGTCAGCAGCCGCTGCGCCAGCACCCGGTGCTCGGCGCGGGTGGACTCCACCAGCGTGATAGCCCGCGCGACGAACGCCCGCCGGCCGTCCAGCACGCCCTTCGCGTAACCCTCGACATCCCTGAGCATGCCGCGGCTACAACTCCCCGTGGCCCAGGGCCGCGCCGAGGCGGGCCACCAGATCGCGCGCCGCGTCGGGGATCACCGTGCCCGGCGGGAAGACCGCGGTGGCGCCCGCCTCGTGGAGCGCGGCGATGTCCTGCGGCGGGATGACGCCGCCCACCACGATCATGATGTCCTCCCGCCCCTCGGCGGCCAGTTCCTCCCGCAGCGCGGGCACCAGGGTGAGGTGCCCGGCGGCCAGCGAGGACACGCCGACGATGTGCACGTCGGCCTCCACCGCCTGCCGCGCCACCTCGGCGGGGGTCTGGAACAGCGGGCCGACGTCCACGTCGAAGCCGAGGTCGGCGAAGGCGGTGGCGATCACCTTCTGGCCGCGGTCGTGCCCGTCCTGCCCCATCTTGGCGACGAGGATGCGCGGGCGGCGCCCCTCCGCCTTCTCGAACCGCTCGACCAGGTCCCGGGTGCCCTGCACGGTGGGGGACTGGCCGGCCTCGTTGCGGTACACACCCGTGATGGTACGGATCTGGCCCGCGTGCCGCCCGTAGACCTGCTCCAGGGCGTCGGAGATCTCGCCGACCGTCGCCTTGGCGCGGGCCGCGTCCACCGCGAGCGCCAGCAGGTTGCCGTCGAGGTCGGCGCCCGGCGCGCGCCCGGCCGCCGCGGTCAGCGCCCGCAGCGCGTCCTGGCAGGCGGCCTCGTCGCGCTCCTCGCGCAGCCGCCGCAACTTGGCGACCTGCTGGGCGCGCACCGAGGAGTTGTCGACCGACCGGACGTCGATCTGCTCGTCGGTCTCCACCCGGTACTTGTTGACGCCGATGACCGGCTGCCGGCCGGAGTCGATCCGCGCCTGCGTGCGGGCCGCGGCCTCCTCCACCCGCAGCTTCGGGATGCCCGCGTCGATGGCCTGCGCCATGCCGCCGGCCGCCTCGACCTCCTGGATGTGCTGCCAGGCCCGCCCGGCCAGGTCGTGCGTGAGCCGCTCGACGTATGCGCTGCCGCCCCACGGGTCGATCACCCGGCAGGTGCCCGACTCCTGCTGGAGCAGCAGTTGGGTGTTGCGGGCGATCCGGGCGGAGAAGTCCGTCGGCAGGGCGAGCGCCTCGTCGAGCGCGTTGGTGTGCAGGGACTGGGTGTGGCCCTGGGTGGCGGCCATCGCCTCCACGCAGGTGCGGGTGACGTTGTTGAAGACGTCCTGCGCGGTCAGCGACCAGCCGGAGGTCTGCGAATGGGTGCGCAGCGACAGCGACTTGGGGTTCTTCGGGTCGAACTGCCGCACCAGGCGGGCCCACAGCAGCCGGGCCGCGCGCAACTTCGCGATCTCCATGAAGAAGTTCATGCCGATCGCCCAGAAGAACGACAGCCGCGGCGCGAAGGCGTCCACGTCGAGCCCCGCGGCCTGACCCGCCCGCAGGTACTCCACGCCGTCGGCCAGCGTGTAGGCCAGCTCCAGGTCGGCCGTCGCCCCGGCCTCCTGGATGTGGTAGCCGGAGATGGAGATGGAGTTGTAGCGCGGCATCTTCCGCGAGGTGTACGCGAAGATGTCGGAGATGATCCGCATCGACGGCCGGGGCGGGTAGATGTAGGTGTTGCGGACCATGAACTCCTTGAGGATGTCGTTCTGGATGGTGCCGGCCAGCTTCTCCGGCGGCACCCCCTGCTCCTCGGCGGCCACGATGTAGAGGGCGAGCACGGGCAGCACCGCGCCGTTCATCGTCATCGACACGGTCATCCGGTCCAGCGGGATGCCGTCGAAGAGCTGCCGCATGTCGTAGATCGAGTCGATCGCCACGCCCGCCATGCCGACGTCGCCGGTCACCCGCGGGTGGTCGCTGTCGTAGCCGCGGTGCGTGGGCAGGTCGAAGGCGACCGACAGGCCCTTCTGGCCGGCCGCGAGGTTGCGCCGGTAGAAGGCGTTGGACTCCTCGGCGGTGGAGAAGCCGGCGTACTGCCGGATCGTCCAGGGCTGGTTGACGTACATCGTCGGGTACGGGCCGCGCAGGTAGGGCGCGATGCCCGGGTAGGTGCCCAGCGAGGTCAGGCCCTCCAGGTCGGCGCCGGTGTAGAGCGGCTTGACCCCGATGCCCTCCGGGGTCTCCCACACCGGATCGGGGTCGCCGCCGCCGGCGGCCTCCTTCACCGCCGCACGCCACTGCTCCTCGGTGGCCTGCGCGGGGGCGCCCGGCCCCAGCGGGATCTGCGAGAAGTCCGGAACCTGTGAGAAGTCCGGTGCCTGCGAGAAGTCCGGGGTCTGCATCACGCCGCCACTCCCGCACGGTCGAGGACGGAGGTCAGGACCGCGACGGCGTCGCAGCCCAGGAAGAGGTGGGCGTCGGCGCCCGGGCCGGCGGCGGGCTTCCCCGCCAGGCCGATCCAGCGCGCCCCGGCCGAGCGGAGCGCCGCCAGCACCGGCTCGGCCTGCTCGGCGTAGAGCGCGTCGCTGGAGCACAGGCAGGCGAGTTCCGCGCCGCTGGCGGCGAACGCCGCGGCGACGCTGCCGGCGTCGACGGTCACCGGGTCGTGCACCGGCTCGACGCCGCCGGCCTGGAACAGGTTCGCCGCGAAGGAGACCCGCCCGGTGTGCACCGACGGCGGTCCGAGCGCGGCCAGGAAGACCCTCGGGCGCTCCCCGGTGCTCGCCAGGTGGGCGTCGGAGCGGGCGCGCAGCTGTTCGTACGCCTCGTCGCGGCGGACCTGCGGAAGGGCGCGGGCACGGCCCTGCGGCACGTCCCGCGACGGCGTGTCCGCTGTGCCGGGTGCGGCCTGGGACGGGTCGGGCTCGCGCACCACGGGCCGCTCGGCCAGGTGCGGGAACTCGCTGACGCCGGTCACCGGTTCGCGGCGGGTGGCCAGCGCGCGCTTGCGGGCCTGCCAGGTGGCCGCGATGCGCTCGCCGGCGAGCCCTGAGGACAGCGCCTTCTCCTGGCCGCCGGCCGCCTCCAGCTCCTGGAAGAACTCCCAGGCGCTGTGGGCGAGTTCGTCGGTCAGCCGCTCCACGTACCAGGACCCGCCGGCGGGGTCGGCGACCCGGCCCAGGTGGGACTCCTCCAGCAGGATCGTGGAGGTGTTGCGGGCGATCCTGCGGGCGAACGCGTCGGGCAGGCCGAGCGCCTCGTCGAAGGGGAGCACGGTCACCGCGTCCGCGCCGCCCACCCCGGCGCCCAGGCAGGCGAGGGTGGTGCGCAGCATGTTCACGTACGGGTCGCGCCGGGTCATCATCACCGTCGAGGTGACGGCGTGCTGCCGCTGGCCGCCCGCCGCCAGGGCGCCGGCGACCTCCGTGACCCTGGCCCAGGTCCGGCGGGCCGCGCGCAGCTTGGCGATGGTGAGGAACTGGTCGGCGGTGGCCGCGTACCGGAACTCCAGCTGCCCGCAGGCGGTGCCGGCGTCCAGCCCGGCGGCGGTGAGCGTACGCAGGTAGGCCACGCCGGTGGCGAGCGAGGCGCCCAGCTCCTGCGCGGCCGACGCTCCTGCCTCGTGGTACGGCAGCGCGTCCACGGTCAGGGCCCGCAGGTGCGGATACCGCTCGGCGGTCCGCGCGGCCAGCGCCACCGCGTCGTCGTACCCGGGGGCCGCGCCGGTCCGGGCGGCCAGGCCGAGCGGGTCCGCGCCGAGGTTGCCGCGGGCCTGGCCGGCGTCGACGCCCTCCCGCTCGAAGAGGCTCAGCAACTCCTCGGCGGCGGCGCCGGTTTCGGCGCCGGCCTCCAGCACGATCGGGGCCAGGTCGAGGTAGACGCCCGCCAGTGCCTGCCCGAGGCCGGTCACCGGCAGGCCCGCGCCGCCCACCGCCAGCCACACCGAGGTGACGCCGTTCTCCAGGTCGGCGAGCACCGCCTCGTTGGCCGCGGCGGCCTGCGGCGACCGGTGCCGCTGGCGTACGTCCCAGCCGCCGAGCGGTCGGCTGCCGCGTACATACGGTGCGAAGCCCGGCAGGCCGGGGTCGGGAGAGGTGTCGTCGGCGGTATAGAGCGGGTGCACGGTGAGACCGCCGGCCAGCTCGGTCGACAGCGCCTGCTCGGCCTCCTCGCCGGAGACCTCGCGACCCGACTTGCGCAGTACACCTGCCACGAGCGCTTGCCACTGTTCGCGCGTGGCGTGCGGAAACACGTCGGGTTCTGAGACCCCGTCGTCCGGCAGAACTGTCATGGCACCGATGCTAGGGAAGCCACCGGCCCGATGTCTGCCTCGCGAGGTGAACAGCTACCGCCCCGTAGCGTGACATCGCCCACTTCCACGGGCCTGGCCGCCCGGCCTGACGTGCGGCTTCGCCGGGCACGGCGAGTGACGCCCGCGCGGCGGGGGACCGGCGGGGCCGCGGAGACTGGGGAAATGCCGGGCGGTTCCGTCCTGTGAGGTTCGGAACGGTTTAACGGCGCGGGGTGCCCGGGCGCCCCGTACGAGGGTGACCTCTCCCCGGCGTGGCGGCTGGGAGCGGACCGGCCGTCTGGCTCACCGGGACCGCCGCATCGACGGTCCTCGGGAGCATCGGGCACCGCGCACCGGGCGGACCGTTCCGGTCGGGGCACCGGGGGTCCGCCGGCGGGGTCAGCAGTAGGGCGCCTGGTTGGTGAGGGCGGTCGCCACGCGCGTCCACACCCCGAAGAGCCGGTAGAGCTGGGGGAGCGGTCCGGAGACCCGGACCGTCCGGTCGTCGGTGGAGGTGACGCCCGGGATGCCGAGCAGCGTGGCGGCGACCGACGCGGACTGCCAGCGGACGGTGAGGGTGGACGGGGCGTGGCCGGCGGCGGGTTCGGCGGGTTCGGGGGCGGGTTCGGTGGTGGCGGCGCGCCGGGCGGTGAGGGTGGTGGCGACCGCGGTCTCGATGGCCAGGCGGGCCTCGGCGACCGGGGACAGCTCGGCGGCGAACCGTCCGGCCGCCCGCTTGACGGCGACACAGGTGACCGCGGGGTCCCACGCGGCCGTCTCGGCGCAGGCCGTGTCGTCGCCGGAGAGCATCACCACCGGGACGCCGAGTGCCGCCGCGGTGGCGTGCGCCAGCCCGATCTCGCCGACCGGCCGGTCGTCGAGCCACATGTCCTCGATCTCGTGGCCCATGAAGCTGTGGCTCATCACGCCCAGCGCGCCGGCGCGGGAGTGGTAGCCGACGCAGAGCGCCGCGTCGTGGCCCGCGTCGAGCCCTTCGAGCATGCCCATGGCCTTGGGCCGGCCGCGGACCAGGCGCGCGGCCGGGTGCAGCAGTTCGGGGAGCAGGTTGCGCATCGGCCCGTGCGCGTCGTTGACGGTGACCGCGGTGGCGCCGGCCGACAGGGCGCCGCGGACGGCCGCGTTGACGTCCTCGGTCATCATCACCCGGCCGCGTTCGTAGTCCCGGCCGCCGGGCTGCACGTCGTCGGCGTCGACGAGCCCGGTGACGCCTTCCATGTCGGCGCTGATGTAGATCCGCAAAGCTGCACACTCCCTGGTGGTCGATCACTTGCTCGGACGCAGGGAGGGTGTGCCGCGGTTCGGGCCGGTGGCGATCTTCGTGCGTCCGGCTGCGTGCGTCCGGCGGGGCCGGCGGGGTGCGTTACGCCTGTCCGCCCGTCCGCTCTCGCGCCCCTCCGGGTGCGGGTGCCGATACGCGTGCGGGGTCAGCGGGGCTTCTCCAGCGCGGGCAGCGCTTCGATGACGGAGCGCAGATGGGCCCGCATCGCCGCCTCGGCGGCGTCCGGGTCGGCCGCGCACACCGCGTCGATGACGGCGAGGTGCTGGGGCAGCGAGACCTGCGGGCGGCCCGGGTGCATGGCCAGCCGGAACTGGCGGCGGACGTTCTGCCCGTGCAGGCGCTCCAGCACCGCGCAGGCGGTGTGCTGGCCGCTCATGGCCAGCACGCGGGCGTGCAGCCGGCGGTTGAGGTCGGAGTAGCCGAGCACGTCGCCGGAGGCCACCGCCGCCTTCATCCGCGCGCCGAGGTCGCGCAGCGCCTCGCGGTCGTCGTCGGTGACGCGCTCCGCGGCCTTGGCCGCGCACAGGCCCTCCAGGGCCATCCGCACCTCGGTGATCTCGACGGCCTCGTCGAGCGACACGGCGCGGACCCGGGCACCGCGGTTCTGGATGCGCTCGACCAGCCCCTCGGTGGCCAGTTGGGCGAGCGCGTTGCGCACGCTCGCCCGGCTGGCGCCGAACTGCTCGGACAGCTCGGCCTCCACGAGGCGCTGGTTGGGGGCGAAGTCCCCGGCGGTGACGGCCTCGCGGATCGCGTCGGCGACCTTCGACCCGGCCGGGTCCGCCGCTGCGGCCGTCCTCGCGGTCACAGCCATGACCGGTCCCCCGTTCCTCACATTGGTGACAATATTGTTTCCCGTATCGTAGCGGGTCCGGGTGCCGCCGGAGGTCGGGCGCCCGCGGTTGCTACGACTCCACCGGCGGGGTGCCGTGGGTGTGGAAGGACTCGATGGTCTTCAGCCCCCACGCCTGGCCCTTGGCCCGCTCCGCCTCGGTCCAGGTGATGGTCTTCCAGTCCGGGGCGAGCACCAGGCGGGCGACCGGGTTGCACAACTCCACCCGGTTGCCGCCGGGTTCGTAGACGTAGAGGAAGAACGTCTGCTGGATGGCGTGCTTGTGCGGGCCGGTCTCGATGAAGACGCCGTTGTCCAGGAAGATGTCCGCCGCGCGCAGGATGTCCTCGCGGGTGTCGGTGGCGAAGGCGATGTGGTGCAGCCGGCCGCGGCTGCCGGTCCGGTCGCGGGTGTAGACGACGTCGTAGGACTTGTTGGTGAAGGTCAGCCAGCGTCCGGCGATGATCCCGCTGTCGAGGCGGATCTGCTCGGTGGCGTGGGCGCCGAGCACGTCCTGCACGAACTCCGTGGCCCCTTCGACCTCGGCGGCGAGGAAGTTGACGTGGTCCAGCCGCCGCACCGACACCCCGCGGGCCGGGTACGCCTGGGCCTGGTTCTTCAGCGCGGGCGCTGACTCCGGGGGAGCCTGGTACCACTCGCTCTCCCAGTACACCTCCAGTTCGTGGCCGTCCGGGTCGCGGAAGACGTACGTCGGTCCGAGTCCGGGGTCGCCGTCGCGCCAGCCGATGCCGAGGCCGGCCGCCTCGATCGCCTTCACCCGGCGGTCGAGGGCTTCCGGTCCCGCGGCCCGCAGCCCGGTGCGGCGGATGCCGGAGGTGTGGTGGGCGGTGAGCTTCAGCGAGTGGTGCTCGTAGTCGTCCCAGGTGCGCAGGTAGACCGAGTCGCCCTCGGTGCCGTTCTCGGTCAGCCCCATCACCCGGGTGAAGAAGTCGAGGCTCTCCTCGGGCCGGGGGGTGAGCAGTTCGACGTGGGCGAGGTGGGCGATCTCGTGTGCGGGTGCCACGGTCGGGGTCCTTTGTTCGGGGGGTGTGACGGGGTCCTGGCGGACACGTCGCCTACGTCGCACGGGAGTCGGGGCGGCGCGGACGCGGAGGCGTTCAGCGGCGGCGCGGGGGAGGGCCGTGCCGCCGGAGAGTTTGCGTGCGGTGCGCACCCCTCGGGGCCGGCGCACACAGGTCGTGCACAGTTGCCTTCTCCACTCTTGGATCGTCGCCGCGGCCGGAGGATCGTTGCCAGGGGTTGGGACATCGCTGCCGCGCAGGGCGGGTTCGGCGCGACTCTAGGGGCGCCCCACAAAATCGTCAACAATCTCAGTCGCAACTCTTGCGCCAAAATCAGCGCGAGTTTACGGTCCGTTGACGCGGCGAACGCGCGGTCCGCCCCCACAGGAGTGAGTGAAGGACGCGATGACAACAGCGACAGGGCAACACGCCTCCGGTGACGCTGACGGCGACGCCGGCAGCGAGGGCGGCGGTGCCGGCACGGGCAGCGCACTGAGAACGGGAACGATCGTCGCGGCGCTCTTCGCCGTGTGCCTCGCCCAGATCGGCCTGGCCATGCCGGCCACCCTCAACGGCACCTTCCAGGAGGTCTTCGAGCCGAGCAGCTCCCAACTGACCTGGATCTCCGACTGCTCCCTGCTGCCGATCACGGTGCTCGAACTGACCTGCGGGGTGCTGGGCGACCTGTTCGGCCGCAAGCGGCTGCTGCTGGGCGGCGCCGCGATGCTCGCACTGGGCGAGGCGATATCGGCCGCCGCCCACGGCATCGGCGTGATGTGGACCGGCCAGATCATCGCGGGCATCGGCTGCGCGGCCCTGTTCCCCACCACGCTCGCCATGCTCGTGGCCGGCGAACGCACCCCCGCCCAGCGGGCGAAGATGATCGCGCTGTGGGCCGCGATCCTGTCCACCGGCAACTTCCTGGCCCCGCTGCTCGGCGGCATCACCGCCACCTACCTGCAATGGCGCTGGGCGTTCCTCATCGTCGTGGTGCTCGCGCTCGGCGACGCGGTGATCACCTACCTCGCCGCGCAGGACTCCCGCTCGCCCGCGGGCCGTTCACTCGACCCGCTCGGCCAGACCACGGTCGGACTCGGCCTGTGCGCGCTGCTGTTCGGCGTCATCCAGGGCGCCTCGGACGGCTGGGGCAGCGGCACGGTGGTCGGCGCGTTCGCGCTGTCCGCCGTGTGCCTCGCGGCGTTCGTCGTCGTCGAACTGCGGGTGCGCGACCCGCTGCTGCGCCTCGACCTGTTCCGCTCCCGCACCTTCGCGCTCGCCTCCGCCGTCACCGTGGTCGGCATGTTCGCCTTCCTCGGCACCGCCTACTCCATCAGCCTGCGGATGGGCCCGATCCAGGGCCAGAGCTCGATGCGCACCGCGGTGGCCTTCCTGCTGCTGAGCGGGCTGACCATCTTCCTGCTGCCGCTCACCCACCGGCTGATGGCCGTACTGGAGCCGCGCTGGGTGCTGGGCTTGGGCTTCCTGCTCATGGCGGTCGGCGACTTCCTCGCCGGACGGATGCCGATCACCGACAGCGCGCTGCCCTCCCTGATCGTGCCGATGGGCCTGGTCGGCGTCGGCTTCAGCTTCGCGGTCTCCGCGGTGACCGCGACCGCCGTCGAGACCGTGCCGCACGGCCTGGCCGGCATGGCCAGTGCCACCACCAGCATGCTGCGCGACTTCGGCTTCACCCTCGGCCCCGCGGTGATCGGCGCGGTGGCCACCGCGAACGCCGTCCACCACTTCAGCGGCTCGCTGGCCGCCTCCACGCTCGGCGCCGCCGACCAGGCCAAGGCCCACGGCATCCTCTCCTCGGGCGGCCCGGTCGCCGTGCTGCACGCCGACCCGCCGGCGTCCGGCCTCGCCTTCAAGGCACTCGGGCACGCCTACGCCCTCGGCTTCGAGGTCTGCGCCGTCGCCGCGCTGGCCTGCTGCCTGGTGACGGCGCTGCTGCTGCGCCCCGCGCGGCAACCGGACACCCCGCCGCTCGCCGCACCGGCGGCACCGGCGGCGCTCTAGCCGCGCGGGGACGTGTCGTCGGTTGCCCGGTCCGCGTGCTTCGCGCACCCCGCGGTCAGCCACCGCGCGGTCACCTCGATGGCCGCCGCCTCGTGCGCGGGGGTGTGGAAGCCGTGGTCCGCGCCCGGCAGGGCGTGGAACTGCCAGCCGGGGAGCGTCCCGGCGACCTGCCGGGCGATGTCGTAGGAGACGTAGCTGTCCCGGTCGCCGTGGACCACCAGCGCGGGCAGGCCGCCGGCGGCGTACGACTCGATCGGGCGGTGGCACGCCATCTCCGCGAACAGCACCCGGCCCAGCGAGAAGCGGCCACCCAGCGGCAACTCCCCGGTCTCGGCGAGGCTCTTCATCGGCCCGGGGCCGAAGTTCGCCAGGCCCCACGGCAGTTCGGGTGCGAGGAAGGTCCGCCGCAGGTCGAGGACCGGGTTCCACAGCGCCAGCCGGGCCAGTCGCGGGCCCAGCCACGGCATCGACAACCCGGTGGCGACGGCACCGAAGCTCGCCGCCACCACGGCGGTCGGACCCCCGAACTCCCGTGCCGCGTAAGCCGCGACCGCCTCCAGGTCGAGCATCTCCCCGGCGATCGTGACCCCTTGGGGGCTGCCGCCGCTGGCGCCGTGCCCGCGGAAGCTGAACCGTACGGCGGTCAGGCCCTCGCCGGCCAGCCGCTCCGCCAGCCGGACGAACGCCCCGCCCTCGTCCAGGTCCGCGGAGATGCCGTGCACCAGCAGCACCGTGCCCCGGGCACCGGACCGGCCGGACCCGTCGGGCGCATCGGACCCGTCGGACGCGGGGCGGTGCACGGCGGTGTCCAGTTCGATCCCGTCCGGTGCGACCACCCGCACCCGCTCCACGTCGTCCGTCACGGAACTCCCCGCCTCCTGGGCTCGGTTGCTTGTCTGCGGTGCGCCGCGCCGTACGACTTCCGCGCGCCGAGACCGTAAGGCGTCGGGCACGTCCCCCACCTCGGCGAGCCCCGCGTCCCGGAAGCGGCGCCGGCGCGGGCGGGCTTCCGGGACACGGGCGCGCGGCCCGCAGGCTACGGCGTCCAGCGGTAGAGCAGCACCTTGTTGTAGAGGTCGTCCTCGACCTGGACCAGGTAGTCGCCGTCGGAGCGCTTGGTCGCGGAGATGCCGTACGGCACGTCCACCCACCCCGACCGGTCGGGCGTGCCGATGATGGAGCCGGCCTGCCAGGTCCCCACCGGGCTGGCGTCGGACGCCTTCCACACCCACACCTGGCCGCGGGTCTCGATGCCGGCCGCGAAGATGTAGTCGCCCGCGAAGGCCAGGCTCACCATCGTCACCACGATGGTCGCGTCGGTGTCCCAGGGCAGCAGCAGGGTCCAGGTCGGCGTGGTGTTGCCGGTGCTCCACTTGTCGTAGCGCACCAGGACCTTGCCGCACTCCTTCCAGTGCGCGTTGTCGAACGGCTGGTCAGGGGTGTAACCGACCATGTACATCACGTCGGTGGCCACGTCGTAGTGCAGCCGGCGGACGACGCTGAACGGAGCCGGGAGCGCGATCGTCTCCATGCTCTCGTAGGTGTAGATCGGGTTCTTCTGGGCGTCGAAGCCCTGCAAGGGGTAGCGGCGCAGGTTGCGGTCGCCGCCCTCCCAGATGTCGCCGCGGTCGTCGACGTACCACACCCAGCAGTTGCTGGGGGAGCTGGTGCCGTCGCCCGGCTGGAGGAACTCCCCTGCCTCGAAAGCCCCGTTGCCGCTCAGGTCGCGCCAGATCCACTGGCCGGTCGCCGGCTGGTTCGGCGGCCAGGTCGGGTCGTCGCCGTTCCAGCGCGCCTTGAAGATGGCGCTGGAGGGCTTGGCGATCTCCCCGTCCATGCGGTAGATGAGCAGGTGCCCGCAGTACATGCCGGTGACGTACATGTACAAGGAGCCGTTCAGGCGCTTGAGGAACGGCGAGGTGGCGGAGTGGGTGTGGCCGGTCAGGAACAGCCGCGGGTCCTGGGGGTACTTGACGGAGTCCAGGGTGTAGCTGCGCCAGGTCGAGTCGCTGCCGGGCGCCTTGCCGTAGTCGACGCTGTAGTGGCACTGCTTGGTGTAGATCTCCACGCCGTCGGAGGCCGGGTCGAAGTCGGCGGCGTCCACGAACGCGCTGCCCTGCAACTGCCAGACCAGCGCACCGGCCGGCGAGAACTTCCGCAGCCAGACGCCGAATTCGAACATCGCCACGTAGACGTTGCCGGCCGAGTCGCCGCCGACGCCGACGATCCCGAAGAGCTTGTCCGGCGTGACCCGGCCGGGCGTGCCCGCGCCGATGCCGCCGGCCTGGCCGAGGCTGCGGGCCAGTGACGGCGTCCCGGACAGGTTGGTGTACGTGTGCACCTGGCGCAGCGGGCCGTTGTCGCCGACCAGCAGGTCCCCGTTGACGTCCACTGCCAGCGAGGTCGGTATCCAGTCGGCGGACGGTCCGCTGATCGTCCCGCCCAGCGCGGCACCGGCGTTGGAGAAGTGCAGGATCTGCGCCGGCTTGGTGGGGTCGACGTGCCAGAAGTGGCCGTCGTTGGTGTCGCGGGTGATGTTCGCGACCACCCAGATGTCCCCGTTGGCGGCGATCGTCACCGAGCCGGGCTGGTTGACGCTCCAGGAGTGCTGCACCGCGCCGGTGGCGGCGTCGAAGACCAGGACCTTGTTGTTGGTGCGGTCGGTGGCCACCACCTGCGTGTCGGAGGCCGCCGCCGCGGCCGGCGGGCTGCCGACGGCGTACGTCTGCGAGGTGACGGTGCCGTCCAGGCCGAACCGGGTCAGGCCGTTGCCCACGCTGAGGTACGCGTAGGAGCTGTTGACCGCCACCGCGTCGCCGTTCGCGCCGTGGCAGTTGCCGATGAGGTGGCCGTCCTTGTAGATGCCGGCGTAGTCCCCGCCCTCGTCCCAGAAGCTGACGGTGTAGACGGCGCCGTCGGCGGTGACGGCGATGTTGAAGACGAAGTCCTGCACCCACTCGGTGGCACCGGAGAAGGTGTTCCCGGTCCAGGAGGTGACGACGTTGGTGAGGGTGGTGTCCAGGGACGCGGCCGGCCGTGCCTTGGCCAGGCTGCCCTTGGCGGTGGTGGCCGTGGCGGCGGAGGCCGAGCCGCCGGCGGCGGCCGGGATCGCCAGGGCCGTGCCCGCGACGATCGCGGCGTTCCGTCCGTAGGTCAGCAGTTGACGGCGGCTGACGGCACCGGTGCGAGGCGCGGGTGGAGTCTGTGCGGGTTCCTGCTCGCTCATGAAAAGGGGTCCTTCGTCGTGGGGGCGGCACTGTGGGGCCGGCCGGGAGTCGATCGAGTGACCGTTCACTTGACGGGACGCCAAGCTAGGTCCCCCCGCATCCCGCGTCAATGGCTCGGACCTCTTCCGCTCGGACGCGTGCGCGCTTAGGATGCGTCACATTGTCAAGTGAACGGTCACTGAGAAACGAGGTCCCGCGTGTCCGACCGGCCGACCCTGCGGACCGTCGCGGCGGAGGCGGGCGTCTCCCACCAGACGGTGTCCCGGGTGATCAACGGCGACCCCACGGTCACCGAGACGATCCGCGACCGGGTGCACTCCGCGATGCGCGTGCTCGACTACCGGCCCAGCGCCGGGGCGCGCGCCCTCGCGAGCGGACGTACCGAGGTCGTCGGCGTGGTCCTCCCGCACAACCCCGGCTTCGCCTTCTCCAACGACCACCTCATCCGCCTGGTCCAGGGCGCGGACCAGGAACTCACCACGCGCGGCTACGGGTTGCTGCTGTCCACCCGCGAGGTGCCCGACGACCCGGCGTCGGCCTACCGGCGCTTCGTGCAGCGCCGCCAGGTCGACGGGCTGCTGGTGGAGGCCGGGGCCGGCGGCGAGTCGCTCAACGCCCTGCGCTCCGCCGGGTATCCGACGGTGGTGATCGGCTACACCGACGAGGACCTCACCTGCGTCCACCCCGACGACGAAGGCGGCGCCTACGCGGTGACCCAGCACCTGCTGGCCCTCGGCCACCGCCGGATCGCGGTGGTCGACGGCCCGCGGGAGAACGGCCTCGCGATGGCCGCGCGGCTGCGCGGGCTGCACCGCGCGTTCGCCGACGCACACCGCCCCGTCCCCGAAGACCTCATGGAGCAGGGCGACTTCACCGCCGGCTCCGGCTACGCCGCGGCGGAACGGCTGCTGGCCCGGGCCGACCCGCCCACCGCGATCTTCGCCTTCAACGACGGCATGGCGCTGGGCGCGCTGCGCCGGCTGCGCGAGGGCGGGCACGCCCTGCCCGGCGACGTGTCGGTGGCCGGGTTCGACGACACGGAGGCCGCGGACCTCGTCGACCCCTCGCTGACCAGCGTCAGCCTGCACAGCGTGGACGTGGGCCGGCGCGCCGCGCAGATCCTGCTCGACCTGCTCGACGGACGGCCCCCGGCGCAGCGCGAGAACGTCATGCCCAGCACTCTCAAGGTCCGCGCGTCCACGGCGCCGCCGGCCGCGGGCTGACCCCCCGTCGGACCTGACGGGACCCGACCCGACCCGACCCGTTCCGTCCGACGTGAACCGCAGATCCGTCCGACGTGACGCGATCCGACCAGATCCGACCTGACGCGACCCGAACCGCTCATCCCCCGGAAAGGACCGTCGTACCGATGGACCACGCCCAGAGCCGGACCCACCACCCGGACGGCTGCGCCTACGTCGAGGACGTCTCGCCCGGCAACGGCCGGCTGCGGCCCCGCGCCTCGTTCGACTCCGACGCGCCCGCGATCGACCTGGACGGCCGGTGGAGTTTCCGGCTCGCCGCCGGACTCCACGACCTCACGCCCGGGTTCGAGGACCCGTCCTTCGAGCCCGAGCCCGAGCCCGACGCCGCGTCCGCGTCCGACGCCGTGTCCGACCGGTCCGGCGCCGGCGGCTGGACCGGCATATCGGTGCCCTCGTGCTGGCAGATGGACGGCGTCCCCGGCCCCGGCCGCTTCGGCACCCCCGCCTACACCAACGTCACCTTCCCGATCCCGGTCGACCCGCCGCGGGTGCCCGACGAGAACCCGACCGGCGAGTACCGCAGGGAGTTCGAGGTCGCGGAGGGCTTCGGCGGCGCAGGAGCGGTGGTCCTGCGCTTCGAGGGCGTGGACTCCTGCTTCGCGGTCTGGCTCAACGGGCAGCCGCTCGGCGACGGCAAGGGCAGCCGGCTGCCGACCGAGTTCGACGTCACCGAGGTGCTGCGCCCCGGCCGCAACGTCCTGGCCCTCCGGGTCCACCAGTGGTCCGCCGCCACCTACCTGGAGGACCAGGACATGTGGTGGCTGTCGGGGATCTTCCGCTCGGTACGGCTGCTGGCCCGGCCGGCCGGCGGCATCGCCGACTTCTTCGTGCACGCCGACTACGACCACCGCACCGGCGCCGGCACCCTGCGGATCGACGTCGAGGGCGGCGCCCGCCTGAGCGTGCCCGAACTCGGCATCACCGGCGCCGACCCCGCCGGGCCGTACACCCTGCCGTCCGTCGAGCCCTGGAGCGCCGAGCAACCGCGCCTTTACGAAGGCGAGTTGGCGACGGCGACCGAACGGGTGCCGCTGCGCATCGGGTTCCGCCGGATCGCGGTCGAGGACGGCGTGCTGACCGCCAACGGCACCCCGCTGCTGCTCAGCGGGGTCAACCGGCACGAGTGGGACCCGGTCAGCGGCCGGACCCTGACCCGCGAGACGATGGTCGCCGACGTGCTGCTGATGAAGCGGCACAACATCAACGCCGTACGGACCAGCCACTATCCGCCGGAGTCGGCCTTCCTCGACCTCTGCGACGAGTACGGCCTGTGGGTGGTCGACGAGTGCGACCTGGAGACCCACGGCTTCTCCGAGAACGGCTGGCGGCGCAACCCCAGCGACGACCCGGCCTGGCGTCCCGCGCTGCTCGACCGCGCCGAGCGGATGGTCGAGCGGGACAAGAACCACCCCAGCGTGGTGATCTGGTCGCTCGGCAACGAGTCGGGCGTCGGCGCGAACCTCGTGGCGATGTCCGAGTGGATCAGGGGCCGCGACCCGGACCGGCTCATCCACTACGAGGGCGACTGGGACGACTGCGCCTTCACCGACCTGTACTCGGCGATGTACGCCGACTACCCGGTGGTGGCGGCGATCGGGGCGGGGCAGGAGCCGCGCACCGGCGACCCGGCCAACGACGCCCGGCGGCGCGCGATGCCGTTCCTGCTGTGCGAGTACGCCCACGCGATGGGCAACGGCCCCGGCGGACTGCGCCAGTACCAGGAGCTGTTCGAGCTGCACCCGCGGCTGGCCGGCGGCTTCGTGTGGGAGTGGATCGACCACGGCGTCGCCCAGCGCAGCCCCGAGGGCACCCTGTACCACGCCTACGGCGGGGACTTCGGCGAGCCGGTGCACGACGGCAACTTCGTCGCCGACGGCCTGCTCTTCCCCGACCGCACGCCCTCGCCCGGCCTGCTGGAGTACGCCAAGGTGATCGAGCCGGTCCGGATCACCGCCCGCGCGGACGGCGGCGGCATCGACGTACGCAACCTGCACCACACCCGCGACACCGGCTACCTGCGGTGGACCTGGCTGCTCGAAGTGGACGGCGAGCAGGCCGGGGAGGGGGAGTGGGAGGTGGCCGTGACCGGCCCCGGCGAGAGCGGCCGGGCGGACTGGCCGGAGGACCTGGTGAAGGCGCTCGACACGGCGGGACCGGGCGAGCGCTGGCTGACCGTGAGCGCGCAACTCGACGCGGACGAGCGGTGGGCCGCGGCCGGGCACACCGTCGCCTGGGCGCAGTTCGCCCCGGCCGGCTCTCCGGTCGCCGGCGACCCCCCGGCCGCCGGTGCGGCCCCGCGCACCGGGGAGCCCGGCGCACGCGCTCCGCGCACCTGGTCGCCGCGGCCCGCGGCGCCGCACCTCCCCGCGGCGCACGCGGACACGGCGGGCACCGCGGGCACGGCGGACACCGCGACGACGACGCCGGTGGTCCGGCGCCGGGGCGCCACCGTCACCCTGGGCGCCGGCGAGTTCGACGCCGTCACCGGTACCCTGATCCGCCTCGGCGACCTGGAACTCGACGGGCCCCGCGTCGACCTGTGGCGGGCCCCGATCGACAACGACCGCCGCTCGCCGCTGCTCGCGGCATGGCAGCGCGCCGGGCTGCACCGGCTGCGGCACAAGGTCCTGGGCATCGAGGCCGGCGACGCGACCCTGACGGTGCGCACCACGATCATCCCGGCCGGTCTGGACATGGCGCTGCTCGCCGACTACCACTGGAGCACCGCCCCCGGGAACCGGCTCGTGCTCACCGTCGACACCGCGCCGACCGCGCCCTGGCCGGTCCCGCTGCCCCGGCTCGGCGTCGCGTTGGGCCTGCCGGGCGCGCTCGACCGGGTGGACTGGTTCGGGCTCGGACCCGGCGAGTCCTACCGGGACAGCGAGGAGGCCGTCCGCGTGGGGCGGTACGCGAGCACCGTCGCCGGGTTGCAGACGCCGTACGTGTACCCGCAGGAGAACGGCAACCGGCGCCATGTGCGGTGGGCCCGGCTCACCGCGGGCGCGGGCGGCCAACCGGCCGTGCCGGGGCTGGAGATCACCGGCAGCCCCTGGTTCGACCTGACCGCGAAACCCTGGTCCACCGCGGAGTTGGCGGCCGCCGCGCACACCTCGGAGCTGCGGCCCGACGGCCGGACACACCTCAACCTGGACCTCGAACACCACGGACTCGGCAGCGCTTCGTGCGGTCCCGCGCTCCAGCCGCGGCACGAACTGGCCGCGCTCCCGGCCCGCTTCACGCTCGGCTTCGGACCGGTCGGGACGGAGGCGGGCGATGGCGTAGGGTGACACCCGCGATGTGGACGGATGTATGATCGGGCGGCGAGACAACGTTGGCCCATCTCTCGGCGCCACGTCGCCGAGGGGAACATCACGTGAGTACACCGAGCCCGAGCCCGAGTGCGGCCGCCCCGCGGCGACCGACGATGACCGATGTCGCCCGTGAGGCCGACGTCAGTCTCAAGACCGTCTCCCGCGTGGTCAACGGCGTGTCCACCGTCGATCCGGAGATGGCCGCACGGGTCCGGGCGGCGGTGGCGCGGCTCGGCTTCCGGCGCAACGGCATGGCCCGTGACCTGCGCACCCGCAGCACCTCCGCCACCGTCGGCCTGCTCATCGAGGACCTGGCCAACCCGTTCTACGCGGGCATCGCCGCCGCCGCGGCGCAGTGCGCCCTGGAGAACGACACCCTGCTGATCACCGCGAGTTCGGAGGAGGACGCCGACCGGGAGCGCAGGCTCCTGCTGCAGATGTGCGAGCGGCGCGTCGACGGGCTGCTGGTGGTACCCGCCGGCAGCACCGCCGACCACGTCTACCTGCGCTCCGAGATCGAGATGGGCACGCCCGCGGTGTTCCTGGACCGGCCGCCCACCAACGTGCGCGCGGACACGGTGCTCATCGACAACGCGGCGGGCGCGCGCTCCGCGATCGAGTACCTGACCGCCCAGGGGCACGAGCGGATCGGCGTCGTGTCGGACTGGCTGAGCATCCATCCGATGTCCGCGCGGCTGTCGGCCGCCGAGGCCGCGCTGGAGCGGGCCGGGGCGCCGTACCGGCCCGACCTGATCCGGTTCGGCCTGCACACCGTGCCGGACACCGAGGCCGCGGTCGAGGAGATGCTCACCGGGCCGCAGCCGCCGACCGCCCTGTTCGCGCTCAACAACCGCCTGACGCTGGGCGTGCTGGGCGCGCTGAACCGGCTCGGGCGGGAGGCCGCCGTGGTCGGCTTCGACGACTTCGAGACCGCGGGACTGATGGCCCACCCGCTGACCGTGGTGTCCTACGACGCCCGCGCGATGGGCCGGATCGGCGCGGAACTGCTCTTCCAGCGGATCGCGGGCGACACGTCGCGACCCAGGACCGTGGTCATCCCCACCACCCTGGTGGAGCACGGCGGGGCGCGCCGCCGCGCGCCCGGCACCCCGGCGGGGGAGTGACCCCCCGGCCGGGCCCGACGGACCGACCGGGGACGCACGCACCCCCATCCGGCCACCGTCAGCCGGTGGCTTCCCGGCCGGGGCCCCGGCCGCCGGCCAGGGCGCGGTCGAGGAGGGGTAGCAGCCGGTCCCAATGCCGTTGCAGCGCTGCCGGGTTGAAGGAGTCGGTGTCGGACATGGTGAAGCCGTGGACGGTGCCGGGGTAGATCTCCGAGGTGTAGGCGACACCCGCGGCGTCCAGGGCCTGGTTCAGCTCGCCGAGGGCCTCGGGCGTCAAGTCGCCCTCGGCGTGGCCGAGGTGGACCTGGGCGGTGAGCCCGGCGAGCCCGTCGGCGCTCACGGGGCCGTGGAACACGGCGACCGCGGCCACCTGGCCGGGGTGGGCCGCTGCGGTGCGCATCGCCAGCAGACCGCCGATGCAGTAGCCGGTCACGGCGACCGGTCCGGCGGCGACCTCGGGCTGGGCGGCGAGGAACCCGAGGTAGGCGTCGGCGTCGCTCAGGACACGCTCGGTGGTGTGCGCCTGGATCAGGGGCATCACCTGCGCGAAGACCGCGGGCCGGGCCTCTTCCCCGATGTACTCGGGCAGTTCGATCACCGGTGCCGGACCGTGCCGGTAGAAGTAGTTGGGGACGAGTACGTAGTACCCGTGCCCGGCCAGTTCGCGGGCCATCTCCCGGAGCACGGGCCGGATGCCGAAGCCGTCGGCGTACATCAGCACCCCGGGGTGCCGGTCGCCGCCGTCGGGGAAGGCGGCGAACGCGTCGGCCCGGCCGTCCGCGGTGGGAACCCGCACGGTCCTGGTCTGCACTGGTTGGGTGGGCATGACTTCTCCTGTCGTGGTGGACGTGTCGAGCGGTGGTCAGCACGACAGGAGGCGGAGCCCGCGCGGCGGCGCCGCATTCTCTTTCCCGCGGCGGGCCGGCGGCGGCCCGGACGGCGCTCAGAGGAGCGCCGGGGCATCAATCCGTGTGTGGCGCGAGGCCGTCCCGGTAGTCATCGCCGCACACCGTAGCCACCGGACAGGAGCGGTGCCAACCCCTCGGTCCGGTCCAGCCGGCTCACCCGGTCCACCCGGTCCACCGAGCGGTTCGCGAGAACGATCCCGGTCGGTCCGAGGGCTGCGGTATCGTGCTCGGCGCCGCCGAGTGATCGGCGCTGACCGCCGTCGGGTGATCGCCGCACAGGAGTGAAGGGGGTGTTGTCGATGGCCACCGTCTCCGGGTCCCGCATGCACGCGGGCGAGGAACACGCCGTCCAAGTCACCCCGCTCACCGGTTGATCCGCCTGGTGGCGAGCCGGTGGGCTCTCCTGTCAGGAGACCCCTGTGCACGAGCACACACCTGTCATCTCCGTTCCCGCGGCCGGGAGTTCGACCGCGCGGTCCTTGAGGAAGCTGCGGCCGTACCTGTGGCCGCGCCGCTGGAGACTGTGCACCGTATCCGCCCTGGCCGCGCTGGCTTCCCTGCTGGCACTCGCGATGCCGCAGGTCGTCAAATGGATCGTCGACGGGCCCGTGGCGCGGCACGATCCGCGCGGAGTGGCGCTCGGGGGGCTGGCCCTGCTGCTCCTTGGCGCTGCCGAGGCTTCGCTCTTCGGCGTCCGGCGCCGGCTGGCGGCCGGCCCGCTCGCCGACATCGAGGCACGGATGCGGGCCGACCTCCACCGGCACGCCCAGCGGCTGCCGCTCGCCGCCCACGACGGCTGGACCAGCGGGCAGTTGCTGTCGCGGGGAACCTCGGACCCCCAGGTCATCCACATGTTCATCGCCGGGCCGCTGACGTTCCTGCCCGTGCACGCCGCCACGCTCGCCGTCGGGGCCGCGATCCTGGTCTCCCAGCAGTGGCTGCTCGCGCTCGTCGTGCTGGCACCCGTTCCCCTGCTGGTCATCGAGTCCTACCGGTTCGAGTCCAGGTACGCGGACGTCACCCGCCGGGCCCTGGACCTGTCGGGCGATCTGACCACCGCGGTACTGGAGTCGGTGGCGGGCATCCGCGTGATCAAGGGCTTCCGCCGCGGCGAGGACCGGATCGCCCGATTCCGCGACCAGGTCCGGCGGGTGCGGGAAGCCGAGCTGGACAAGGCGCGGCTGCTGGGCGGGATGTCGGCGGTCACCACCGTGCTGCCGGGACTGGCGACCGTGGCCGCGCTGGCGACGGGTGCGGTCCAGGCCGCGGACGGGCAGCTGTCGATCGGATCGCTGCTGGCCTTCCTGGGAACGGTGGCCGCGCTGCGGCCGGCCGTCGAGGGGGCGGGCGGACTGCTGGCCGGGTGCCATGACGCGGCGGCAGCGGCCGACCGGTACTTCGAGGTGCTCGGCCGGCCGATGACGGATGAGCCGGACCCGGGGGACGGTGAACCGGACGTGGGGGACGGCGAGCCGGACCCGGGGGACGGTGAACCGGGCCGGGTGGCGGAAGAAGGCGGGGCCCGCGGCGACCGGCCCACCTGGACCTCCAGGACCCCCGGCCCCGACGCGAGGCCCCGGTCACCAGGGGCGCGGCGCCCCGCCGAACTCGCCTTCGCCCGGGTGGACTTCCGCTACTCCGACGCCCCCGCCGGTGATCCGCCCGCGCTGCGCGAGGTCACGTTGCGCGTCGCACCCGGTGAGACGCTGGCCGTGGTCGGGGCGACCGGAAGCGGCAAGTCGACGCTCGCCGCCCTGGCCGCACGCATGTACGACCCGGTGGCAGGCCGGATCACCCTGGACGGCGTCGACATCACCCGCGTCCCCCGCGCCGAGCTGCGGTCCGCGGTGGCCGTCGCCTTCGACGAGCCGGTGCTGTTCACCGGGACCGTCATGGACAACGTCCTCATGGGCGCGGAAGCCGGCGCCGACGAGATCGACGAGGCGCTACGGGCCGCGGGCGTCGACGAGTTCGTGCACCGCCTCGCAGACGGTCCCCGCACGCGCGTCGGGGAGGGCGGCATGTCACTGTCGGGTGGACAGCGGCAACGGATCGCCCTCGCGCGGATCATGGTCCGCCGGCCCCGGCTCGCGGTGCTCGACGACCCGCTCTCCGCGCTGGACCTGCACACCGAGGCGCGGGTCCAGGACGCCCTGCGCGAGGTGCTGGCCTCGACGACCGCGGTGGTGGTCGCGCACCGGCTCTCCACCGTGCTGATGGCCGACCGGGTCGCCCTGCTGGAAGGCGGGCGGGTCACCGCTGCCGGCACGCACGAAGAACTGCTGGCCGCCAGCCCGGCGTACGCGGCACTGATGACCCCGATCGACGTCGCCGCTCACGGGCAGGAGGGAGCCTGATGCGCCGCTCGACCCGCTCCTCGACGCCCGTGGTGCCGGCGGCTCGGCCCGACGCTCCGACCGGGGAAGCCGGGGAAACCCGGGAAACCGGGGAAGTCGATGAAACCGGGGCGCCGCGGCCGTTCGCGGCTGCCGCCCACGCCGACCGTGAGCGGGCGGACCCGCTGGAGGCGGCCCCGCCGAGGGGCGCGGCCCGGCGGCTGCTGCGCTCGGTGCTGGGACCCGGCGCCCGGCGGCTGCGGCTCGCCGCACTGGTCGTCCTGCTCCAGCAGGCAGCCGCGCAGGCCGGGCCGGTGGCCGTCGCCGTCACGATCGACCGGGCGATCCCGGCGCTGCGGGCCGGAGACGCACGGCCCCTGGCCGCCGTGGCCGCCGGCTACGCGGGCTGCGTCCTGGCGGCGGGTCTGCTCCAGCGCACGTTCATCCGGCTCTCCGTCCAGGTGGGGCAGCACGCGGTCGCCGAACTCCGGCTGCGGCTGTTCGCCCATCTCCAGGCGCAGAGTGTGGAGTTCCACGACACGCACGCGTCCGGCACGCTGGCCTCCCGCGCGTCGAGCGACGTCGAGGCCGTCCGCTCGCTCTTCGACAGCGGGATCGACCAGATCGTCACCGCGGCGGTGTCCCTGGTCTACATCTCCTCGATCCTGCTGGTGCTCGACTGGCGGCTCGGCTGCGCCGCGGTGGCCGCGATGGCCCCGATCCACTGGACCATGCGGTCCTTCCGGCGGCGCTCGCTCCAGGTGTACCGGCGCCGTTCCGGCGCGGCCGCCGCGGCGTCCGCCGACATGAGCGAGTCCTTCGCCGGCATCCGCACGGTGCGGGCGTTCCGTCTCGAACGCGCCAACGAGCGCAGGTTCGGGCGCCTCAACCAGCGGCACCGGAACGAGAACCGGCAGGCCGAACGGGAGATGGCGCGCTATGTGACCTCCTCGCGCCTGGTCGCCAATACCGCCGTCGCCGGTCTGGTGCTGTGGGGCGGATATCGCGTCGCGTCCGGCGCGATGGAACTGGGCAGCTACGCCGGTGTCGTGCTGTATCTGCGGGATCTCTACGACAAGCCGCTCCGGCTGGGCGGCGTCCTGGACGCCTACCAGTCGGCCACGGCTTCGCTGGGCAAGATCGCGGTGCTGCTGTCGACCGAGCCGACGGTCGCCGAGCCCGCCCGCCCCGCGCTGCTGCCCGCGCCCGCCCGCCAACCCGGCGGGCGGCGGGTGAGGTACGACGATGTCACCTTCGCCTACCGCGACGGGCCTGACGTGCTGCGCCGCTTCGCTCTCGACATCCCCGCCGGCCAGACGGTCGCCCTGATCGGCCCCTCCGGCGGCGGGAAGTCCACGCTGGCCGGGTTGCTGGCGCGGGTGCACGATCCGACCGGTGGCCGGGTGCTCCTCGACGGGATCGATCTGCGCTCCCTCGCGGCGAGCGACCTGCGCAACGGCGTGGTCATGGTCCCCCAGGAGGGTTTTCTCTTCTCCGGCACCATCGCGGAGAACATCGCCTTCGCGCGCCCCGACGCCACCTTCGACGAGATCCGGCGCGCCGCCGAAGCGATCGGTGCCCATCCGTTCATCGCGGCGCTGCACGACGGATATCGGACCCAAGTCGGCGGGCGCGGCGGCCGTTTGTCGTCCGGCGAGCGGCAACTGATCTCCCTGGCACGGGTCCTGCTGGTGGACCCGTCCGTCATCGTGCTGGACGAGGCCACTTCGGTCATCGACATCCCGAGCGAACGCGCGGTGCGCACCGCCATGCGTGCGGTGTTCCACGGGCGGACAGCGCTCGTCATCGCCCACCGGATGTCGACGATCCGGATCGCCGACCGCGTGCTGGTGCTGTCCGGCGGCCGGATCGTCGACGACCGCACCCCGGCCGAACTCGCGGCGGAGTACGGCCCTTCACCCCAGGATCTGCCCTCCGGCCGGGTCGCTCACCCCGCGAACGTGCCCACCGCGACCCCGCGGAAGGCCGTGCCCGGCAGCGCGAACACCGACCCGGCGAGCGGTTCCGCCCCAGGTCGCAGCCCGTCGGACGCCGAGGTGACGTAGAGCGTGCCGTCCGGCCCGAACGCGCAGGACGACGGCTGCGAGACGGGCAGCCGCAGGACCGCCAGGAGGCGGCCGCGCGGGTCGTGGCGGCGTACCTCGCCCGCGCCCCAGACCGCGATCCACAGGCAGCCGTCCTCGTCGACGCACAGGCCGTCCGGCATGCCGTCGCGGCGGTCGTGGCGCAGCAGTTCGCGGAGCGGCCCGAGCCGGCCGGCGGCCGGGTCGTACGGCGCGGTGAGCACCACGCGGCGCACGCTGTCGGCCAGGTAGAACCGGCTGCCGTCCGGGCTCCAGCCCAGGCCGTTGGGCAGGTCGAGGCCGCGCAGCGCGGTGCGCACCCCGCCGTCGGGGTCCCAGCAGTGCAACGCGCCGCCGCCGGCGGGGAATCCGAGCGTGGTGCTGCCGGCCCAGAAGCGGCCGGCCGGGTCGCACTTGGCGTCGTTCATCCGCCGGTCCGGCTCGGGCAGCAGCGGGTGGACGACGGTCAGGGCGGGGCCGCCGTCGCCTGCCGCGCCGATCACCCCCAACCCCGCGCCCACCGCGGCGACATACCCGCCGCGGTCGCGTACCGCGACCGCTCCCAGGCTCATGCCGACCCGGGCCACCACGGACGCGGAGCCCGGCGCCGACCCGTCCGCCGACCCGGTCGCGGAACCCCCGGCGGCGAGCGGGGTCCGCGACAGCACCCCGGCCGGAATGTCCACCCAGAGCAGCTCGTTGGTGCGCGGGTCGATCACCGGACCCTCGCCGACGACGGCGTGGCCGCGCACGAAGATCTCCGGGGCGGGCAGAGAAGTGGCTGGTGACACGGGTGTCCTCCGGTGCGGGCGAAGAGATTTCTCGGTAACTCGGGTGAAAACCCTAGGCAACGTTGTCTCGGATGGCTATGGTTCAGCACGACCGAACGCGAGGGACGACCGGGTCGGGACACCAGCCCCGAACCTCCCCCCTCCGTACGGTGGTTGACGATTCGACAGGTGTCATGACTCATCTGACCAGGAACGAAGACCTCAACTACTGGTGAGCGCACGGCTCGTGCCGTGACGTGTGCCCGTTGCGATCCCTGGAGTGTCCCCTGCGATCCCCGCTGTCCGGGATCTCAGCCAACGTTGTCTCAGATGGTCGGGTGCGACCCGACCGTGGAGGGGAGTGGTGATGGCCGAGTTCGCCGATCCGGCGCGACTGTGGGTCGACGGCGACGCGCTGCGCGTACGGGGCGCCGTGGTCAGCCTGCTGACGGACGGCGCGCGGCTGGGCATCGAGGACGCCGGGGCGCAGGAGGCCGGGACGCAGGACGCCGGGGCGCAGGGCGCCGAGAGCGCGACGGTGCTGCACCTCCGCGCCGAGACCGCCGCAACGACCGTGCTGCGCCTGGACGTTCCGCTCGGGGACGCCTCGGGCTACTGGCACCCCGGGGCCGGCTGGGACCGCCACCTGGTGGCGGACTGGGCCAACCCGTGGCGCACCGTCGGCCTCGTCGACTCCGCGCCGCTGGGCTGCCTGTACGACGCGGCCGGCCGCACGCTGCTGGCCTTCGGCTCCGACCGGCTCGCGGCCACCACCCGGCTCCGGTTCGGTGTCGGCGAGGAGGCGGGCCGCTTCGGTGTCTGGCTCGCGATGGACCTGCGGGCGGGCGAGTCCTGCCGGATACGCCTCCAGGCGCCGGGCCGCCCCTGGGCGGAGTCCGTACGGGCCCTGACCCGCGCCCTGCCCGACGTCGGCGCGCTGCCCACCCCCGACGCGGCCCGCACCCCCGCGTACTCCACCTGGTACGCGATGCACCGCCAGGTGACCGCCGCGGGGGTCGAGGCCGAGGCCGAGCGGGCCGCGGCGGCCGGCTGCGGGGTGCTGCTGCTGGACGACGGCTGGCAGCTCCACGCGGAGGGCGCCGGCTACTCCGGCAGCGGTGACTGGCACCCGGACCCGGCGAAGTTCCCGGACTTCGCCGCGCACGTGAAGACCGTGCAGGGCATGGGGCTGCGCTACGTGGCGTGGATCGCCCCGCTGCTCGTCGGCGAACGCACCGCGGCCCACCGGGAGATGGCCGAGGTCGCGCCGCACGCGATCGAGCGGCTCGGCTGCCGGGTGCTGGACCCGCGCCGGCCGGAGGCGCGGCGGTTCGCCGTCGACTCCTGCGTCGAGCTGGTCCGCCGCTACGGGCTCGACGGACTCAAGATCGACTTCCTGGACTTCGCGACGGCCTACGCGGGCCGGGACGGTGAGAGGGCCGGCCGCGATGACGGCGCCGGTGCCGGCGGTGGTGCCTCCACGGACGCCGGCACCGGCGTCGCCACCGATGCCGGCACCCATCCCGGCACGGAACCCGACGTCGCCACCGACGCCGAGCACGAGCACGAGCCCGAGCCCGCCACCGAACCCGAACCCGACACCAGCGCCGAACCCGGCACCGATGTCGGCCTGGCCATGCGGCAGTTGCTCACCGAACTGCGGGACCGGCTGCGCGAGCTGCGCGGCGACGAGCTGCTCGTCGAACTCCGGCAGCCGTACACCGGGCCCGGCATGCACGGCTTCGGCAACCTGCTGCGGGCCGCCGACTGCCCGGCCGACGCCACCGCCAACCGCGTCCGCACCCTGGACGTCGGGCTGCTCGCCGGGACCGCCGCCGTCCACTCCGACATGCTCATGTGGGACCCCGGCGCCACGGCGCGGGCGGCGGCCAGGCAACTGCACTCCGCGCTGTTCGCCACCCCGCAGATCTCCGTCGAGCTGGCCGGACTGTCCGCGGAGCACCATGCGATGACCGTGTTCTGGCTCGGGTTCTGGCGGACCCACCGCGACGTCCTGACCCGGGGTGAGATCCGGACCGGACGCCCCGACCTGCTCCACCAGACGGTCACCGCGAGCCTGGGCCGGCGCGTCGTCATCGCCTTCTACGCCGAGCACCGCGTCGCCCCGGTCCGCCTGGCCGGCCGCAGCGAGGTGGCCCTGGTCAACTCCACCGCCGCCGCCCATGTGGCCCTGGACGTCGAGGGCCCGGGCGTCCGGGTCCGGCTCGACACCTTCGACGCCTGCGGCAGGCCCGCCGGTTCGGGCCCGCGCACGCTCGGCCCCGGGCTCACCCGGATCGCCGTTCCCCCCTCCGGCCTGTGCGTCGTCACGCCGGAGCCGCCGGAGCCGCCGGAGCCGCCGCAGCCATCGCCGCCACCGCAGTCACCGCAGCCATCGCACTCGCCCGACCCATCCCCGCGCTGAAGAACCGAAGACGAAGACGGAAGAGGACCGACCGTGACCGACAGCCACGCCAGATCCGACCGCACCACCCCGGCAGCGCCGGCCCCCGCAGAGATCTCCCGACGCAAGATCATGGGCTACGGCGCCGCCACCGTGGCGGGCGCCGCGGCCGCCAGTGCCCTGGACTGGGGCCTCGCGCCGGCCGCCGGCGCCGCCACGCCCGAGGGCGCGGCCACGCCCGCCGCCGCGGTGCCGGTGGTCGCCGCCGCCTTCTCCGACCCGACCGGCCTCTACCCGGTGCAGGGCGACACCCCGGCCCGTCCCGCCCTCCAGGTCGTGTTCAACCCGACGGCGGCGCTCAGCGGTTCGGTGGCCTGGTCGGTGTCCGCCCGTACCGGGGCCGCGCTGCGCAGCGGGACCACCGCGTTCACCGCGCCGGCCGGCACCGAGACCACCACCAGCGTCGCGCTGGGCGCCCTGGACCCCGACTTCTACGCGGTCACCGTCACCGTCACCGACTCGGCGGCGAACCAGCTGCTCGCCCAGACCCTCGGCCTCGGCGTGATCCGCCCGACCGTCGCGGACCGCCGGCCCGACTCGCCGTTCGGGATGGGCATCCGGTCGGAGTCCTCGCCGGTCATCACCAAGCAGATCGCCCAGCGGATCGGCGTGAAGTGGACGCGCGGCATCGTCGCCGTCCAACCGGACACCGTCTCGCCGTCGCCGGGCGTGTTCTGGGGGCAGGCCGAGATCGACGCCGCCCGCGCCGAGGTCCAGGAGTGGAACCGCTACGGCATCGAGGCCCTCGGCAGCATCAACTACAACATGTCGTGGAACGTCGAGCCGGGCCCGGACGGCAAGCCGGTGCTGCTCTACCAGAACCGGCCCAAGGACATGGCCGCGCACGCCGACATGGTCTACCACTCCATCGCGCCGATGCAGGACCTGGTGCAGAACTGGGAGCTGTGGAACGAGCCGTGGGTGCACGGCTGGACCTGGATGACCGGCGACGCCCAGGACTACCGCGACATGTGCAAGCTGATCTGGGACCGGGTCAAGCCGGACTTCCCGCAGGTCAACCTGATCGGCGGCGGATCGGTCACGTACAACCGCGACATCGTGTACGCGCAGGGCTCGAAGGACACCGGCTACATCGACGGCTCGGTGAACCACGCCTACGGCTACCCCGACCCCACCCAGTACGCGATGACCAAGACCCAGATCAAGATGGACCGGCGGTGGTCGCGCACCAAGGGCCGCGGCGGGCAGTGGCAGACCGAACTGGGCAACGCCGAGTTCAACTTCACCGACGTGCCGGCCGGCCAGGCGCCCTACGGGGTGGCCCGTACGGTGGCGCCGACGTACCTGCTGCACATGCTCGCCGGCGCCGAGGAGGGCTCGCCGGTCCGGGCCTTCTGGTTCTCGCTGTCCTACGACAAGCCGTACTCCGGCGACGACTTCGACATCTACGACATCGCGACCAGGACCCCCAAGCCCGCGGTGGTCGCCTACGCCACCATGACGGGCCTGCTGGAGGACGCCCGGATGGAGGGCGAGCTCTACCCGGACGCCAAGTCCACCTGGGGCTTCCTGTTCCGCGGCGCCGACGGCAAGGGCCGGGCCGCCGTCTACTGCGACCAGCTCTTCGACGGCACCGAGGAGCACCAGAGCGCCGGCTGGACCGGCACGCTCACCCTGGACGACGCGCGTGGCATCCGCGTGTACGACTACCTCGGCCGCCGGCTCGCCGACGGCCGCTCCTCGCGCGTCACCCTCCCGCTGAACCCCTGGGAGGTCCTGTACTTCGACAGCGACCTGAGCCCCGCGGCGCTCAAGGCCGTACTGACCCGCGGCGCGCGCTTCGACTACAGCACCCCGGTGAAGGTCAGCCTGCTGTCCTTCACCAAGCCGCTGGACGCCACCAGCGCCGTCGAGGTGCGGGTGGAGAACGTCTCGCCGCAGAAGCTGGGCGCGCGGGTGCGGATCACCCCGCCGTCCGGCTGGCGGCTGGCGGCACCGGTGTCACCGGTGGTCGAACTCGCGCCCGGGCAGGCGAAGACGCTGTCCTTCCCCGTCACGGCGTTCCAGGTCGACAGCCGGAACGCGTACACCGTCGGCTACGAGGTGACGGTGCCGCAGCGGCCCGGCCTGCGCCAGACCGGCACCCAGGACGTCCAGGTCGCCTACCTGCCGTTCCGGTCGATCACCGTCGGCGGCAGCGCCAGCCAGTGGAACGGCGTCCTGCCGGTGACGATGACCAGCACCACCGCGGCCGGCGACACCAAGAAGTACGCGTTCCAGGCCGCCTGGGACCACAGCTTCCTGTACGTCAGGGCCGTCGTCGAGGACGACGTCCAGCTGTCCAACGCGCCCTTCCCGGCCAACGAGTACCTCTTCCCGTTCAAGGCGGACAGCATCCAGCTGGCCTTCGACGCGCTGGCGGACAAGACCGAGGACCTGCTCGCGGGCGACGCGCACTACGAGAAGTGCCTGCGGTCGATCTCCCACCTGTACGTGGCGACCCTGGCCACCGGCGGCGTCTCGGAACTGCACCGCCAGCTCGCGCCCGGCACCAACTACCAGACCTACTACCCGACCAACGCGGTGCTCCCGACCCCGCTGGGCCCGCTCGACGCCAAGCCCGACAGCGGCGCCGAGGGCCGGGTGCTGGTCTCCCGGGACGACACGGGCAAGCAGACCCGGTACGAGGTCGCGCTCGCCTGGAGCCAGCTGCCCGAACTGGCCGCCGCGGTAAGGGCCGCGCGCCCCGGCACCGTCACCCCGGCGACGTTCGCGGTCCAGGTGACCGACGCGGGCACCGGCGGCCACGGCGCCACCTACTCGACCACCACCGCGGAGCCCCCGACCTCGGGCTGCTACAACTTCGCGCCGTTCTGGGGCACCGGCGCCCAGTTCGCCGGCGGGCGCGTGGACACCCGCTGGGGCATCGGCCGCTGAGCCGCACCCCCGACGCGACACCGCACCCCGCCGCCTCCCCAGGCCGGCACCTTCCGACAGCACCTCCAGAACCAGGAGCCTTCCCGTGAGCGACCACGCAGCCGATGCCGGCGCACTCCCGCCGGCGCCCGAGCCGGTCGAGCCGCCGTGGGCACAGCCGTCCGGCGTCCGCATCACCGGCGTCCGGACGATCCTGACCGCGCCGGCCGGCACCACGCTCGTCGTGGTCCGCGTCGACACCAGCGAGCCCGGCCTGTACGGACTCGGCTGCGCCACCTTCACCCAGCGCGCGGCGGCCGTGGCCACCGCCGTCGACGAGTACCTGGCCCCGCAGCTCATCGGCCGCGACCCGGCCGACATCACCGACATCGCGTCGACCCTGCACGTGAGCGGCTACTGGCGGTCCGGGCCGGTGCTCAACAACGCGCTGTCCGGGGTGGACATGGCGCTGTGGGACATCAAGGGCAAGCAGGCCGGGCTGCCGGTGTGGCAGCTGCTCGGCGGCCGCTGCCGTACCGCGGTGCCGCTGTACGCGCACGCCGCCGGACGGGACCCGCAGGAGGTCACCGACGAGGTGCTGGCGCTGATGGCGGAGGGCTACCGGCACGTGCGCTGCCAGGTCGCCGTGCCGGGCGCGGGCACCTACGGGGCGCCGGCCGCCGCCGCGGCGGCCGGCGCCCACCGCCCGCTCACCGCCGACGCCTGGGACCCGGCGGCCTACCGGCGCACGGTCCGCGGGCTGTTCGCGCACCTGCGCGAGCACGCCGGCCCCGAGGTCGAGCTGATCCACGACGTGCACGAGCGGGTGCACCCCACCGACGCCGTGCGGATCGCGGCGGACCTGGAACCGTACGACCTGTTCTACCTGGAGGACCCGGTCGCGCCGGAGGACATCGAGTGGCTGCGGATACTGCGCGGCCGGTCGGTGACGCCGATCGCGATCGGCGAGCTGTTCACCAACCCCGCGGAGTACCGCCCGGTCGTCCAGGAGCGGCTGTGCGACTTCATCCGCGTGCACGTCTCGGCCATCGGCGGCATCACCCCCGCCTGGCGGCTGGCGAACGCCTGCGAGCTGTTCGGCGTGCGCACCGCCTGGCACGGGCCGGGCGACGTCTCGCCGATCGGGCACGCCGCCAACCTCGCGCTCGACATGGCCGCGCCCAACTTCGGCATCCAGGAGCAGCACCTGTTCGGCGCCGCCGCGCGGGAGGTGTTCCCCGGGTGCCCCGAGATCCGCGACGGGCACCTGTGGCCGAGCGACCGGCCGGGGCTCGGCGTCGACCTCGACGAGCGACTGGCCGCGAAGTACCCGCCGCGGCCCGCCGCGCTGCCCGGCCAGGCGTGGAAGCCGCCGCGGCGGGCCGACGGCGCCCTCCAGCGCCCCTGACCCGGACCTCCGTCACCCTTGCCGGTCACCCCCGTACCTCTTCCAAGGAGCCACCCTCATGAGACCCCGCATCACCGTCACCCTGCTCGCGGCGACCGCGTGCCTGTCCATCGGCCTCACCGGCTGCAGTTCCTCCTCCTCCGGCGGCGGTGGCGCGAAGACCACGCTGACGGTCGCCGAGTGGACCAACCCCGGCGCCATCCAGTTCACCGAGGAACTGAACGCCAAGTTCGAGAAGGCCCACCCGGGGGTGAAGGTCAAGATCCAGCAGGCGCCGACCGCCAACGGCGCCTGGGGCCAGCTGTGGAACAGCCTGCTGCAGTCCAAGTCCGTCGACGTGCTGGGCCTGGCCGCGCCGACCCAGGCGGGCTTCGCCCCCAGCTACACCAGCCTCAAGCCCGCCGGGGCCGCCGCGCTCATCCAGGCCGGGCAGCTGGTGGACCTGAAGAACCAGCCGTTCATGAAGAACTACAGCGCCACCGACCAGGCCGCCGCGGTCGGGCACAACGGCGGCGTCTACGGCGTGATGGCCGCGCAGTACGCCGCGGCCGGGGCGATCTGGTACAAGAAGGACCTGCTCGCGAAGTACGGCATGACCGTGCCGACGACGTTCCAGGAGTTCGTCGACGACTGCGCGAAGCTCAAGAAGAAGGGCATCACCCCGATCTTCGTGTCCGGCAAGGACGGCATGCAGGGCGGCGTGTGGCAGGGCGTCGAGAACCAGATGCTCATGCAGGGCAAGCCCGCGTCGGACTCGGTGAAGGTCTCCAACGACCGCGCCGACGCGTTCTGGAAGGGCACCCAGTCCTGGACCGACCCGGTCTACAAGGAGTCCTCCGCGCGCTACGAGCAGGTCATGAAGTACATCGAGCCGAACGCGTCGGGCGTCGCCCAGCTGACCGCGCCCGGCGTCTGGGCGGCGCGCGCCAGCGACTACCCCTTCCTGCTGGACGGTTCCTGGGACGGGGCGGTCATCCAGAAGGCCAACCCCAACCTCAAGCTCGGGTTCTTCACCATGCCGGGCACCGACACCGCCTCGGCCAACCGCGTGTCGCTGCGCCCGGACCTCACCTGGATGGTCCCGACCAGCGCGAAGCACAAGGACCTGGCCATGGAGTGGCTGTCGATGTTCTCCCAGCCGGAGAACTACCAGGAGTGGCTGAAGCTGACCGGTTCGGTCTCCACCCAGCCGGCGGTGAAGAACACCGGCCTGGACTGGACGGACTGGCTCAACAGCCACATGGACGGCGCGTTCCAGCAGCTCGCCAACCCCTGGGTGCCCGCGGGCGCGCCCCTGGACGCGGCCGGCCCGGACTTCTACAAGCTGAAGCCGATCGGCAGGGACAGCGTCGACACCATCCTCAACCGCTCGGCCGACGCGTACCGCAAGTCGGTCAAGGGCTGACGACCGACCCTGAGCACAACTGAGAGAGGAGGCGCGGCGTGGCACGCTGTCCCTTCGGAACCCAACGGACGCGGCGGTTCATCCCCTGGGCCAGCATCGCGATACCGGGAGCCGGTTGGCTGCTGTTCGGGCTCTACCCGTCACTGGCCACCATCATCTACTCGTTCACCCGGTACTCCGGACTCCCCGGCACGCCGCTCAACTTCTGCGGGATGTGCAACTACCACACGGCCTTCACCTCGCTGCTGCCGCAGCTGTGGAGCGCGGTACGGGTCACGCTGATCTACGTGGTCGGCGTGACCGTGCTGCAGAACGTGATCGGCCTGGGCCTTGCCATGCTGCTGAACCGGGGCGGTCGCTCGTACACGTTCTACCGTGCGCTGATCTTCATGCCGCAGATCTTCTCGGTCACGGTGGTCGGCGCGGTCTTCTCGCTCATGCTCGACCCCTACTCGGGTCCGGCGGAGAAGCTCGTGCACGGCCTGTTCGGCATCAACTCCGCCTTCCTCGGGTCGAGTTCGCTGGCGCTGCCGCTGGTGATGCTGGTGAACGTGTGGATGTTCTCCGGGTACTCGATGCTCATCTACATCGCCGGGCTGCGGAACATCCCGCGCTCGGTGTACGAGGCCGCGGCCATGGACGGCGCCGGGCGCTTCCGGGTGTTCCGGCACGTGACGTGGCCGCTGCTGGCCTCGGCCACCACCGTCAACGTCTTCCTCACCACCATGGCCACGCTGGGCGAGTACGCCCTGGTGCTGGTCCTGACCGGTGGCAACTTCGGCACCAAGACCCTGGGGCTGTACATGTTCCAAGCCGCCTTCGGCAGCGACAGCCAGCTCGGCTACGGCTCGATGCTGGCGATGCTCCAGTTCGTGCTGACGATCGTGATCGGCGGCGGCCTGCTGTACGTGCTGCGCCGGCGGGAGGTGGCGCTGTGACGACGCTCCAGGTGTCCCAGGCACCCGAGGCCCCCGACGCTCCGCGCACCCCCTCCCCGTCGCTGCGCGGGCTGCTGTCCCGGCAGCGGACCAAGTCGGCGGGGGTGAACCTGCTCTGCTTCGCCATCGCCGCCGGGCTGTTCGCCCTTCCGCTGGTGTACGTCCTGCTCCAGGCGTTCAAGACGTACACCGGCTTCCTGCAGAACCCCACCGGCACCCCCCACCCGTGGACCACCGAGAGCTTCTCGGCGGCCTGGCACCAGGGGCACTTCGGCCGGGAGATGGTCAACAGCCTGGTCTACGCGGCCGTCCCCGACGCCATCACGCTCATCCTCGGCGTCTTCCTCGCCTTCCCCATCTCCCGCGGCTACTTCAAGTACTCCAACGGGCTCTACACGTTCTTCATCTTCTCCGGCTTCCTGCCCGGCGGCCTGATACCGCTGTTCATCGAGGCCCGCACCCTGCACCTGTACAACAGCATGGCCGGCTACCTGATCCTGACCAGCCTGTCCGGCGCCGGGTTCTTCTTCTTCGTCGGCTACATCAAGGGCATCCCGCGCGAGATCGACGAGGCGGCGGCGCTGGACGGCTGCGGCTACATCCGGTTCATCTTCACGATCATCATGCCGCAGATGAAACCGGCCCTGGCCACCTTCGGGATCTTCGGCTTCGTGCACGCCTGGAACAACCTGATCCTGCCGCTGGTGATGCTCTCCGACTCCGCGCTGTGGCCGGTCACCCGCGGGCTCTACTCGTTCTTCGGCGAGTACTCGCAGAACTGGCCGCTCATCGCGGCCGGCACCTTCATCGTGGCCGCGCCGATCATGCTGCTGTTCATCCTGCTCCAGCGCTACCTCGTCGAAGGCGTCGCGGGCGGTGCGTCGTTCGGCACCCAGGGCGTCGCGCCCGGCGCGTCCGGCGCCGGGGGCGCCGAGATGGGAGGCGGCGCGTGACGGCCCCCGTCACCGACTGGCCGGCCGGCGGCTCGGAAGTGCGGTTCCTGCTCCACGACCCGCTCGCCCACCCGGAGTTCGCCTGGCCCAGGACCCTGCTGCACTATCCGGTGCGGTGGGCGGCGCCCGCGGTGCGCGCCGACGCGCTCCGGCTGCTCGACGAGAACGGCTCGCCGGTGCCGTTCCAGCTGACGGAGGTCACCGGGGCGGGCCCCGCGGCCGGGGGCGCCGACGCGCCCCTGGCCGCGGCCACCGTCTGCTTCTTCGCCGACCTCGCGCCCGGCGCGCGCCACGCGTTCACCCTGCGCGCGGACGCGACGGCGCCGGCGGCCGGACCCGACCGGCCGGTCACCGTCACCCCGGCCGAGGACGGCGACGGCATCGTGGTGGACGCCGGCCCCCTGCGGGTGCTGCTGCCGCAGGCCGGCCGGTACACCGGCCCGGACCTGCCCGGCCCGATCCGCCGGCTCGACCGCGGGCAGGGCTGGGTGGGCGACTCGGTGCTGCACCCCGGCGCCGAGCGCCTCGCACACCTCGACGTCCACCAGGTGGAGCACGGCCCGCTGTTCGCCACCCACCGGCTGGACTACCGCTTCACCGGCGGCGCGCGGTACACCGCGACCGTACGCGTCCTGCACGGCTGCGACTTCGTCGAACTCGCCGAGGAGGCCACCGGGTTCGACACGGAGGGCGCCGCGTGGGAACTCCACTGGGAGGGCTGCGCGCCCACCCACCGGTTCTCCTCGGCCTGGCCGTTCTCGCAGGACCCGCGCGACCACGCCGACCCCGGGTCGCCGGAGGTCTACCACTGGCTCGGCATCGACGAGCCGATCGTGGTCGGCGACAGCGGCGAGGACCCGTCGTTCTCCGGACCGGGCGGCCGGGAGCGGCCGCGGGAGCGGATGGCCTTCACCGTCGGCCCCTACGCGCCCAGCTACGCCTGGGGCGTCCGGCCGCACGCGACGTTCTGGGACCGGGCCGGCGGCGACGCGATGGGCGTGTTCATCCGCGACCACGCCCGCTGGGAGGACCACGAGTACGCCGGCTGGGCCTGCGCGGACACCCTCCAGATCCGCTTCCGCCACGACGGGGTGCTGCACTGGACCTGGCCGCTGCGCACCGGCACCCGCACCACCGGCATCGCCTTCTACCACCACGCACGCGACCTGGACGTGCTGCGCGGCCAGCGGGCGATGACCTACCAGTCCACCTACGTGCGCCACCTGCACCACTGGCAGGGCACCCTCAGCCTCGACCGGGTCAAGGACTGGCGCCTGACCTACCACGGCAAGCGCCCCGAACGCCTCTGCACGGAAGGCGAGTTCGACACCCCCGAGCAGTTCGTGGACGCGCTGCTGTACGGCAGCGAGGGCCCGCGGCTGATCGCGAACGGCGTGAACGAACTCGCCGGCTACCTCAACATCGGCCAACGCCCGCTCTACGACCGGCTGCTGGACGGCTACGACCGGTTCGCCGACCGGCTCGACACCGAGCAGCGCGCACGCGTCGACGCCCTGCTGCTGCTGACCGGGTACGTCTCGGCGGGCGAGGAGATCGGCCCGCTGCGGCGGATGATGGGCGGGCACCCCAACTTCCTCGCCGACGGCAAGGCCGCGCTGGCCTGCCTGGCGTGGCTCTTCCCCGAGCACGAGGCCGCGGGGGAGTGGCTGGACCAGTTCGAGAAGTTCTGCGAGCTGTCCGGGGTCTTCCACACCCGCCCGGCCCTGCCCTCCCGGCACGCCCGCCCCGGCCGCTGGACCGAGAGCCTGTCCACGTACGTCTGGGCCTTCCTGCGGCCCGCCGCCCAGGGCAACTTCCTGGGCCGGCGGGCCGACGGGCGCAACCGGATGGCCACCCCGGAGTTCGCCGCCCTCGGCGACTGGCTGGTCCACGCGCTCAGCGCGCCGATCGACGTCACCGGGACCGGCGAGCTGCGCCGGCTGCATCCCGCGCAGGGGGCGCACGCGTACTGGCCGCGCCGCCCTCCCATCGAGATGCGGCTGCTCGGCGAGGCGCTGCACCGCTACCGCCCGCTGGTCGCCGAGCACCTGATGTGGGGCAGCGACCCCACCGCCCGGCGGCTGGACAGCCCGCCGGACGCACCCGACCCGTGGCACGTCACGGTCCGCTCGGCGGGCGAGCGCGGCACCAACCCGCGGCTGCGCAGCGCGAAGTACACCGGGTACGGCGTCACGCTGCGCGCCGGCGTGGACCGCCCGGACGAGGTCGCGGTCTTCCTCCAGCAGGTCGACCGCGGGCCCAACTACCGCTGGGGGATCGCCGACGACAACGGCAACGGCCACCTCTACTACTACGCCGCCGGCCGCTCCTACAGCGGCCACGGCCCCGAGGACGCCGGCGACCGCCGGGTGCCCGACGCGACCTTCGCCACCTCCTGCGCGGTGTGGAAGGACGGCGCCTTCCGCGGGATCGGCAACCACACGCTGGACCGCCCGATGTACGACCTCGGCGGCGCGCAGTACGCCGAGATCACCTCCGACCCCGGCAGCCCGATCGGCGAGCTCTACCTCGGCCGCAGCGTCCTGCTGGTCGGCGGCGACTACCTGGTCAACTACGACGCCTTCGCGCCCGGCCAGCGGATGGTGTGGACGTGGTCGGTGCCGACCGCGGCCAACGGCCGTGACGCCAACAGCTACGGCCACCTCGCCGACGCGATGCCGTTCATCCATGTGGTGCGCGGGGTGCGCGAGGACGGCGCGCTCGACGGCACGTTCGCCACCGACGGCACCCGCGGGGTGCGGCTGGAGGGCAGGGCCGACGGGTCGAACGGCAACACGCTCGCCGTCGTCAGCCACCGCGACGACCTGACCGTGGCCCCCGCGAGCAGCACCCCGTGGGGCGCGAAGGTCCGCACCCCGCACAGCGTCGACCACGTCTTCCGCCACCAGGCGGCGACGCACTACGAACCGAAGGCGGTCGACTTCGCCGGCGAGGGGCTGCGCTTCACCGGCACCGCCGGCGTGATCCGGCTGTTCGACGACGGCAGCCGCGAACTGGCGCTCTTCCACGGCAGCGCCGTCGGCACCGCGGACGTGCTGCTGACCACCGAGGACCAGGACCTGGGCATCAGCCTGCGCTACCGCGACCCCCGCGAGTTCCGCGGCAGCTACGACGCGCCAGGCGACAGCGCGGTCACCCTGCACCTGCTCGGCGGGCTCCCCGCCGGGGCCGTGTTCCACGTCGACGGCGCGGAACTGGCCCCGCTCGCGTCCTCGCGCGACGGCATCCTGCGGGTCGCGCTGCCCGCCGGCCGGCACCAGTGGGAGCTGACCGCCCGGCGGCCCGAGCCGATGCCGCCGCGGATCGTGCGGACCACGACCGTCCCCGGCGGCGCGGTGGTGCACTTCGCGCCGGTCGCGGGCGCGGACACGTATCTGCTCGAAGTCAGCGAGGACGGCGGCGCGACCTGGACGGCGGCCGGGCACACCGCCACCGGCCCGGGCGCGCTGGCCGGGCTGGCCGACGGCACCAAGTACCACGTCCGGGTCACCGCCCGGAACGCCGACCGCAGCGGCGCCCCGGGCGCCGACTACCCGCTGCACGCCACCAGCCGGGCCCCCGACCCGCCGGACGGCCTGACGCTCCGGCTCGGCGCCGGCACGGTCACCGCCACCTGGGGCGAGGTGCTCGGCGCGGCCCGCTACCGGCTCTACCGGCGCCGCAAGGGCGACACCGGCTTCCGGGAGGTCTTCGCCGGCCTGGCCTTCGAGTTCGTCGACCAGGTGCCCGGGACGGTGCCGGCCACCGGCGACCCGGGCGAGGCCGTACCCGGGGACACGCCGGTCCACGAATACGCGGTCGCGGCCGAGAACGGCAACGGCCTCGGCCCCATGTCGCCGACCACGGACACCGATCCCCGCAGCTGGCGGCACTGGTACCCGCCGGTGGAGCTCGCCTTCCGGCGCCACCACAGCTACCTCCGGCCGCCGTACCTGCCCGCCTCGGCGACCCCGGCGCCGTACGACGAGCAGCGGCCGCCGGCCCGGCTGCCGGACGCCGCCGACCCGGTGGAGCAGGCGTGGTGACCCGGCAGCGGGTCCTGGTCACCGGCGCGGCCGGCCGGATCGGGCGGGCGCTGCGCCCCCGGCTGGCCCGGCCCGGCCGCGTCCTGCGGCTGCTGGACATCGCGGAGATCGCGCCGCCGGAAGCCGGCGAGGACGTGGAGGTCGTCCGGGCCTCCTTCACCGACCCCGAGGCGATCGACGCCGCCTGCCGGGCCGTTGACGCGGTGGTGCACCTGGGCGGGCTCGCCGGGGAGGAACCCTGGGAGCGGATCAGGGAGGTCAACATCGACGGCACGCAACGCGTGCTGGAAGCCGCCTGCCGCCACGGCGTGCCGCGGGTGGTGCTCGCCTCCAGCATCCATGCCGTCGGGTTCCGCACCCGCGACGACCCGGCCCGGCCCGGCGGTGCCGGTGACGTCGGTGATGCCGTCTGCTTCGGTGCGGGCGGTCACGCCGCCGCCGCGCGCGGGCCGCAAGCCCGCGCCGACCTGCCCGCGGACATCACGCCGCGCCCGGACACGTACTACGGCGTGGGGAAGGCCGCGCTGGAGGCGCTCGGCGCGCTGCACCACAGCAGGTACGGAGTCGACGTCTCCTGCCTGCGGATCGGGGCGTTCCGGCCGGTGCCGCGCGCGCCGGAGGACCTGGCGGTGTGGCTGTCGCCGGACGACGCGGCCCGGCTGGTCGAGTCCTGCCTGCGGGCGGAGCCGGCCGGCTACCGGGTGCTGTGGGGCATCTCCCGCAACACCCGCCGGTGGTGGTCCCTGTCGGAAGGGGAGGCGATCGGCTACCGCCCCCGGGACGACGCCGAGGAGCATCTGGCCGCCGTCCTGGACTCCGGAGCGTTCGGCCCGGCGGACCTCGATCCGTCGGCGGCCCGCAACTTCCGGGTCGGTGGCAACTTCTGCACCATGCCGCTCGGTTGAGGGCAGAAGGATCGGTCGTGGGGCTGTACGGGCCGTCCGGGTGGCGAACAACGTTGTCATCAGGGGCACTTGGCCGGGAATCTGACTGGGAGAGGGAACGCATGGGTGAGGAACACGCCGGTCGTGTCGCGCTGGTGACCGGGGGATCGAGCGGCATCGGCCGGGCCGCCGCGGAGTTGCTGGCCGCGTCCGGCGCCGCGGTGGCGGTCAGCGCCCTGGACGCGGCGGGCACGCACGAGACCGTCGAGGCGATCACCGCGGCCGGCGGCCGGGCGGTGCCGCTCGTCGCCGACGTCTGCGACCCCGCCGCGGTCGCCGAGGCGGTGCGGCGGACCGTGCACGCCTTCGGCGGCCTGGACGTCCTGGTGACGTCGGCGGGCATCCAGCGGTACGGCACCGTGGCCGACACCGACGACAAGACCTGGGACGAGGTGTTCGCGGTCAACGTCAAGGGGGTGTTCCTGGCCGCGCGCGCCGCGCTGCCGCACCTGCGGCGCAGCGCCGCGGGCGGCGCGGTGGTGGTGGTGTCCTCGGTGCAGGGACGCGCCACGCAGTCCAACGTCGCCGCGTACGCGGCGGCCAAGGGCGCGCTCAACGCGCTGGTGCGCTCGATGGCCGTGGACGAGGCCCCGAACGGGGTGCGGGTCAACGCGGTGTGCCCCGGCTCCGTCGACACCCCGATGCTGCGGCGCTCGGCCGAGCTGTTCACCGACGGCAGCACGGGCGCGGTGAGCCGGCTGCTCGACGACTGGGGCCGCGACCATCCGCTCGGCCGGATCGCGCGGCCGCGGGAGGTCGCCGAGGTGATCGCGTTCCTGGCCGGCGCCCGCGCCGCGTTCGTCACCGGCGTGGACGTGCCCGTGGACGGCGGGCTGCTGGCCAAGCTCGCCGTCGCCCTGCCGCGGGACACCGCCGGACCCGCCATGGGAGGCTGACCGTCATGGTGATGCGTATCGCGCTCGGGCACATAGACGCCTACGAGGACCGGATCGGCACCTTCGCGCGCCAACTGGGCCTCGGCAGCCTCCAGTTCCACGCGCCGAAGGACCTGCCCGGCACCGACGGACACTGGAGTACCGCCGAACTCGCCGCCCTGCGCGGCCGATGCGAGGAGGCGGGGCTGCGGATCGAGGGGCTGGAGAACGTGCCCGCCGCGCACTTCTTCAAGATCCAGCGCGGGCTGCCGGGCCGGGACGAGCAGATCGAGGGCTTCTGCCGGACCCTGCGCAACATGGCCGCGACCGGCTACGACCTGCTCGGCTACAACTGGCTGCCGACCTACGTGTGGCGCACCACGATGGACGCCCCCGGCCGCGGCGGCGCCGCCGTGACCGGCTTCGACCTCGACCTGGCCCCGGCCGGAAACGCCCTGGCCGGCTACAAGCTCACCCCCGAGGAGCCGATCACCGAGCCGATCACCGCCGAGCAGTCCTGGGCCCACCACCAGTACTTCCTGGACGCGGTCCTGCCGGTCGCCGAGGCCGAGGGCGTACGGCTCGCCCTGCACCCCGACGACCCGCCGGTCGACGAGCCGCTGGGCGGCGCGACCCGCATCTTCACCTCGCCCGCGGCGCTCGCCGAGGCGTGGCGGCGCAGCGGCGGCAGCCCCGCCTGGGGGCTGGACCTGTGCCTGGGCACCGTCTCGGAGATGGCCGGCCAGGCGGCCGCGGAGGAGATCATCCGCGCGATGGGCCCGGCCGGCAAGATCTTCTACGTCCACTTCCGGGATGTGCAGGGCACCGTCCCCCGCTTCGCGGAGTGCTTCCTCGGCGAGGGCAACCTGGACGTCCCCGGGGTCTTCGGCCTGCTGGACGAGGTCGGCTTCGACGGGTTCGTGATCGACGACCACGTCCCCGCCCTGGTCGGCGACCCCGGCACCTGGGCGGACACCTCCGCGGACGCGTACATCAGCCGAGGCCGGTCGTACGCGATCGGCTACCTCCAGGGGGTGCTGGACGCCGTCCGGCGGTGAGCCCGCGGGGACCGCGGGTCCGGGCGCCGGACCACCCGGACCGCCGGTCGGGTCATCCGGTGGTGACGGCGGCCCGGCCGTACGGCGTGAGGACCACCGGGCCGAGCAGGCCGTTGCCGGTGCGGGTCCGGCCGCTCGCGCCGGTGCCGGGGGCGACCCGGACGGCGTTGACCAGCGGGGTGGCGACCTGCACGGTGATGGTGTTGTCCCCGCTCCTCAGCGCGTCGCCGAGGTCGATCCGGGACGGGTCGGCGAAGTCCACCGGTGGCAGCGGCGTGCCGTTGACGGTGACCTCGGCGGTGTCGGTGACGCGGCCGAGGTCGAGGAAGGCGTGCCGGCCGCCGGTCCAACCCGGCGGCAGGGTCAGGTGGGTGGTGTAGTCGGCGGTGCCGGCGACGTCCTGGAGGTCGACGGGGTAGCCGGCCGCCTTGGTGACGGCGGTCCAGGCGGGCAGCGCGCCGGTGCCCGGGTCGGCGCTGACGGCGATCGGGCCGATCATGGTGTGGGCGGTGTCGCCGGGCGCGCCGCTCCGGCCGGGGGTCCAACTGTCCACGGTCAGCTGCCAGTTCGCGAGGGTGGCGGCTGCCGGCACGTCGCTGATGGCGGTGCCGGCCGTACGGCCGTCGGACAGCGTGGTGCGGAACGTGCCCGGGTGGCTCGACTCGATCGCCAGGCCCCCGCCGGCGTCGAAGACCGCCCGGTCGGCGGTCGTGGCCGTGGCGGAGACCGGGCCGGGACCGGTGCCGAACTTCCCGGTGTCGGTGCTCACGGCGACCACCGTGGCGTCGTGGGCGCCGAGCCGCACGTCGAGCGTGACCGCGCCGCCGGACGCGGTGTACTGCGCGAGCGGGGTGACGGCCCCGGTCCACGTGTCCAGCGCGTAGGGCGTCCCCTTGCCGGTGAGGGTAAGGCGCTGATCCACCGCCCGGGCCGAGTTGTTGTACAGGTAGTAGTACTGCGTGGCGCCGTCGTCGCGGCGGACGTCCAGGAGGGCGCCGCTGGTGGGGTCACCGGTGTGCGCGGCGGCCGGGGTGATGCCCAGGCGCGCCAGCGCGGCGGGCACGGCCGCCTCCGCATCCACCCGCACCACATGGTGCCCGGCCGCCTTCGCCGTCGCGCCGTCCTCGCCGGCCAGGGCGTAGAGGGCGTCCCAGTCCGCCTGGACACTCCGGTCGGCCGGGCCGGCGTCGTATCCGGGGGTGGCCATCGCCGCAGGCGCGGCCGGGCCGATGACGACCACGGGCAGGCCCGCCCGGGCGAGCGCCAGGATCTGGGCGGCGTCGGCGGCCTTCAGCGACCGGGGGTCGTCGAGGACCAGGGCGTGGTAGTCCGACGCCCCGGGGAAGAGCACGCCGTCGCGGTAGTCCTTCGACGCGTCGGTGAGGAAGGCGGAGTCCGCGTAGCCGTAGGTGTAGCCGGCCGCCGCCATCGCCGAGGTGTTCTTGACGACGCTCGCCGGGTCGTCGTACGCCTGACCCGCCAGCCCCACGTTCTGGTAGTAGACGCCGACGTCGTAACTGGGCCTGCCCTGGCGCAGCACCAGTGACATGCGGGCGATGTCGTCGTTGAGTGCCCTGGCGTCGCGCCACTGCGGCATCCGCGGGCCCCACGCCTCGGAGAAGCTGGTGTTGCCGCCGTAGCTGAAGCCGGGCCAGACCGACCCGGCGCCCGAGCCGGCCGGGGCGGTCGGGTAGGGCATGCCGTGCCAGACGATCTGGTTGTCGCCGCCGGCCATGTCGACGTAGACCTCGCTGGTGAGGTTCTGCGCGGCGGTGGTGGCCCAGACCTGCGTCTTGATCGCGCAGCACTCGCCGGACACGATGGTCGCGCCGGTCCGGTCGGCGCCCGCCGCGATGACCTTGAAGTCCTGGTCGGGGTTCTTGCCGTTGAACTCGAAGCCCTCGCCCTCGGGGATGCCGACGTGCGTGCCGGCCTCGGCGGCGTCGATCGGGGCGCCGTACGCCTGCGCCCTGACGGTCAGGCCGTTGGCCTCGGCCCAGCTCTCCAGCGTGGTCAGGTAGCGGTTGCCGTACAGGTCGCTGAAGGTCTGTTCGTAGTCCCTGACCATGCGGGCGCTCTGGCCGTCGCTGTAGGTGAACGCGACCGGGTGGCCGCTCACCCGGCGGGCGTCGAAGCCGGCCAGCGCGGGCAGCGCCTGGTCGACGGAGTAGCCGCGCGACTGCCGGAACCGGTCGGGGAAGTCCCAGGTCCAGGTGAGCTCGTCGGACAGCTCCAGCGAGTCCTCGAAGATCGCCGGGGTGCCGGCGGTGCGGGCGGTCCGCGCGATGGCGTCCTTGACCGCCGGGTCGGCGAGGATGTTCCGGTCCCAGAAGCCGGTGAGGGCGGTCGCGCCGTCCGCCGACAGGTGGTCCAGGACGTACGCGGAACCGGTCGGCGAGACGTTGGTCGCCGCCTGGCCGTCGGCGGTCTGGTAGAAGTCCAGCACCACCCACGGATGGCCGTTGCCGCGCGGGAACGTGTGGCTCAACCCGCCCCGGGCGTCGAGCTTCCCGGTGACGTCGGTCACCGAGGAGCGGTCCAGGGAGACCGGCGCGGTGGAGGCGTCGCAGGCGGTGGCGCACTGCGCGACCTCGACCGCGACGAGTTCCTCGGCGGCGGTGTCCACCGCCCGCTCGCCGACGGCGTGCGCGCTCGCCACCGGGGTGACCGTGACGCCGGTGCCGGGCGCGACGATCCGCTCGCCCGCCGCGTGGGCGTGCGCCAGGGCGGTGGTGAAGGTGAGGTCCTGCCCGGCGTCGCTCACCGCGGCGCCTGGCGGGTGCGCGGCGCCCAGCGCGGTGCGGACGGTGACCTGCCTGGTGGCCGGGTCGACGGCCGACACCCGCGCGGACTCGACGGCGGCGCCCGGGTCCACGGTGAGGGTGTCGCCGGCCTCGATCCCGGCGACGGAGGACAACACGAGCGTGGTCGCGCCGGCGCTGGTGGCGGTCGACAGCGTGGTGCCGCCGGCCGCGCTGCCCGCTGATTTGATCGTCGCGGTGTCCTGGTCGGCGCCCGACCCGATCGTCACGGTCACGCCCGCGACCAGGTTGGTGTCGGTGGTCGCCGTCACCACCCGGGTCGCGCCCGCACCGGTGGCGCCGGCGAGGGTGGTGCACGGGGAGGAGGTGCCCACCTTCCGCACGGTCACCACGTCGGTGGCGGTGTCCGTCCCGGTGGCGCCGGCCGGGCCGAGCGCGATCCGGTCCCCGACGGCGAGGTTGCGCGTGGAGTCGAGCAGGACCGTGCCGGCGCCCGCGGCGACCCGGCCGCACAGCGTCCTGGTCACCGACGGCGGCGGCACGAGCGTGGCCGGCAGGGCGCCCGCGCGGGTGCTGCCGGGCGGGTCGAACTCCCGCCCGTAGAGGACCTGCTGGGCCACCTGCGGCTGGTTGAAGCTGTCGACGCTCGGCACGGTCGGCGGCCACCTCGGGCCGGCGGCGAGGTCCAGGATCAGCCCGTCCTTCACCGCCTCCGCCTCCATCACCCGCACCCGGTGCGACCACAGGGCAGTGCCGTAGCCGTACGTCGACAGGTACGGCTCGCTGCTGTGCAGGGTGCTTCCGGGGGCGTTGGGGGCAGGGAAGGCCGTCACCTCCGCGCCGCCGGCGCCGGCCGCGGCGATCTGCCCGAGCTGGGAGCGCAGTTCGGCGTCCGACTCGTCGGCGACCGGCAGCCACCAGCGGTACTTCGGCCGGTCCACCGCCGGCGGGTCCGCGAACGAGGCGGCGGTGAGCACGGGGTTGGGCTCCTTCACCCGGGGCGCGGCACCGGCTGTGGCGGCGCCCTCGCCCGTAGCCGTGGCCGTGCTCGCCGTCGTCGCGGAGGCGAGCAGCGCGGCCGCCATGGCCAGTGCCGCCCAGGAACCGCGCCGGGTCCGGTGCCCGCTGCCTCGTGGTCTGGTCACTGCGCCTCCGGACGTGTGGACGCGATCCGGACCGACCGACGTCAGAACGCCCTTTGTATCCGGCGGATTCGCGGGAGAAAAGCACGACACGTCCGTGTTCGCGCGGAGATGTCGACGAGCGCCCGCCGTCCACCTGACCGGCCGTCACGCGCGGTGCCGCGCAGGGCGCGTGGCCGCGCCGACCGCGTGCCCGACCGAGACGCGCGGGAAGGGGATGCGCGGGAAGCAGGGGCGTGGGGGAAGAGCGGGAGCGTGCGGGAAGAGGGTGCGCGGGAAGCGGACTCGGGGGCCGGGAGAAGCGGGCCGCGGAGGCGCGGGAGCGGACTCCGCTTGTGCGGCCGGGCGCGATTGGCCATGATCGAGCGGTGAGCGACGGTGTACAGGGCGTGTTCAACTCCGTGGCCGCCGACGTGTACGCGCCGGTGGTCCAGGCGGGCTCGGTCACCGGCGGGGTCACCATCCACCACCACGGGACGGCCCGCCGGCCGGTCACCGCGGTGGGCAGGCTGGCGCACCGCCCGCCGTGGCTGGCCCGCCTCATGTCCGCCGACGGCGGCACCGCGCAGGCCGGCGCGCTGGTGGACGACCGCCACCTGATCACCTCGGCGCGGGCCGCCGCCGGGCAGACCCCCGCGTGCGCGGCGGCCCCCGGCGCGCAGGTCCTCGTCGAGTTCCCCTTCACCGGCGAGCCGACCGCCCACCACGCCACGACCGTGGAAGTCGTCGAGGGCGCCGCGCTGTTGCGGCTGGACCGGCCGGTCCCGCACACCCCCGCGCCGCTGTCGGCACCGCCGGAGCTGTACGGCCACGGCTTCTGGGTGCACGGCTTCCCGGCCGGCCAGCCGGGCGCGCGCCAGGAGCACGGCACCCTCGACGGCGCCGCCGGTCCGGGCGGCCGCTGGCTACAGGTCACGGGGCCGACCGGCTGGCGGACGGACCCCGGCTTCGCCGGCTCGCCCGTCTTCGACGACGACCTCGACGCCGTGGTGGGGATCATCGGGTGGCACGACGGCCCGTACCGCGGTTGCCATGTGCTGCCGGTGTCCGCCTGGCTGACCCGGTGGCCGTTCCTGCGGGCCCGGCTCGGCTGGCGGCTCGACCTCGATCCGCACCTGAAGACGCACTGGCTGCCCCGCGCCCGCGGCTCCGAGGTGGAATCCGACTCCGGCGCCTGGTACTTCACCGGCCGGCACGCCGCGCGGCAGGCCGTCTGCGACTGGCTCGCCGAGCCGCACCGCCCGCTGCTCGTGGTCACCGGCGGCCCCGGCACGGGCAAGTCCGCGCTCCTCGCCCACCTGCTGGTCTCCTCGGAGCCGCGGTGGGCGGGCGAGGTGCCGACCGACGGTCCCCGGCCCGCCGCCGGGTCGTTCGACGCCGCCGTGCACATGAAGGGCAGGACCCGCGACGAGGTCGTCGAACTGCTCGGCTCGCTCGCCGACGTCCGCGCCGGCAGCCAGCAGGAGCTGCTGATCGGCCTGCGGGAGCGGCACGCGGCGACCGGTGAGGTCTTCACGGTGCTGGCCGACGCCGTCGAGGAGGCCGCCGGAGTGGAGGAGGCCACCCGGATCGCGAGGCTGCTGCGGGAGTTGGCGAGCACCTCAGCGGTCCGGGTGGCGGCGGCGGTGCGGACCGCGCCGGCCGGCACCGAACGCGCCCGGATCATGGCGGCGTTCGGCCGGACCGCCCCGCAGATCGACCTGGAGTCCCGCGAGTACCAGCGCAACTTCGACGTCGCCGACTACGTACAGCGCCGGCTGACCCACGAGGACGCCGAGAGCCCGCGCTACCGGCGGCGAACGGAGGCCGAGACCCGCGCCATCGGCCGGGCGGTGGCCCGCAAGGCGGGCTACAACTTCCTGATCGCCCAGGTCACCAGCCGCTGGCTGCTGCTGCCCGACACGCCGCCGCTGGACCTCGACGACCCGGAGTGGGACCGGGCGCTGCCGGAGACCATCGGCGAGGCGATGGAGAAGTACCTGGACGCCTTCGGCGACGACAAGCCGCTCGTGGAGCGGTTGCTCACCGCGCTCGCCTTCGCCCGCGGTGACGGGCTGCCGCGCGGCCCCGGCTGGCTCGCCGTCGCGGACGCGCTGCACCCCGGCCACGCCCATACCGGCGCCGAGCTGGCGAAGGTCTTCCAGAGCGCCGCGAACTACCTGGTCGAACGCATGACATCGGCCGACGGGGAACCGGCGTACCGGCTCTACCACGACGCGCTGGACGAGCATCTGCGCGGCCGCTGCCCGGAACGCGACCCGCACCGCGCCATCGTGACGACGCTCCTGGCGGCGGTGCCCGCGCACGGCCGCGGGCGCGCCTGGGCGGACGCGGACCACTACACCCGGGCCCAACTCGCCGTCCACGCGGCCGACGTGGCCGACCCGGACGGATCGTGCGAGCTGGACCTGCTGCTGGCGGACGGCGGCTTCCTCGGGCATGCCGTGCCCAGCCCGCTGCTCGCGGTGCTGCCCCGGGCCGGCACGGAAGAGGGCCGGCTCGCGGCCGCCGTCTACCGCGCCTCCAGCCACAAGCACCGCCACGCCGAGCCCCGGACCCGGTGCCTGCTCCTCGCGGTCGACGCCGCCCGGTTCGGCGCGCACCACCTGCGCGAGAGCCTGAACCGCGCGCTCGCCGACCTGTCCGGTCCTGCACGGGACCTCGGCTGGCAGGTCGGCTTCGCCACCGGCGGCAAGGTGCACGCGGCGAACACCGGGACGCTCGACGGACATCGGACCGTGGGCGTGGTCAAGGTCGTGGCGGCCGGCGCGTTCGACGACCGCGTGCTCGGGGTGAGCGGCTGCGGGCAGGGCATGGTCCAGGCATGGGACCTGACGGAGCAGCGCCCCATCGGCGACACCTTCCTCGCCATCCCCACCAGCGTCCCCGGCACCGAACACCGCAAGGAGATCACCGCACTGGCCGTCGCCGAACTCGACGGCCGTCCCGTCGCCGTGTCGGCGGGCCAGGACGGATGGCTGCGGGTCTGGGACCTGGCCGGGCCGCAGCGGATCGGCGAGATCCCCACCGGACAGGGCGGTGCGGTGCAAGGACTGGCGGTCACCGAACTCATGGGCGCCCTGGTCGCGGTGACCCTCGGCAAGGACGGGACCCTCCGGATGTGGGACCTCGCCGAGCAGCGTGCGTGCGGCGGCCCGTTCGCCGGGCACCGGGGCACCATGACCGCGGTCGAGGTGGTCGACATCGACGGCGGTCCGGTGGCGGTCACGTTGGAGATGACCGTGGGCCCGTTCGGGCAAGGCGGGGTGATACGGCAGTGGGATCTGCGGGCGGGTGCGGAGATCGGCGCCCCGATGGAGATCAGCGGCTGGGTGTGCGGCCTCGCTGTCGCCCAGGTCGAAGGCCGTCCGGTGGCCCTGACCGCCGGCCAGGCGTTGTGCGTCTGGGACCTGGCACGGCGCAGGAAGCTCGCCACCCTCACCACGGACGACAGCTCTCTGGTCGCGACCACGGTGCGGAACGGGCGCCCCGTCGCCGTCAGTTGCCGGAGCCGCGAGGACGGGGCGGGCACGCTCCAGGTGTGGGACCTGGCCGAGCACCGCAGGATCGGCGGCGACCTCACCGGCCACACCAACGGCATCGTGGGCCTGGCGACCGCGACGGCCGCGGGCCGGCCGATCGCGGTCACCTGCGGGGCCTACCAGAGCACCTTGCGGCTGTGGGACCTGGGCGAGGTCGAGCACCGCCGGATCGGCGCCCCGCTGGAGGGACATCGCCAGCAGACGACAGGAGTCGCCGTCCTGGAGCGGGCCGGCCACCGGTTCGCGGTCACCAGCAGCCTCGACCGGTCGGCGCTGGCCTGGGACCTGCACGGCGCGAGGCGCGCCCACGCCCCGCTGCCGGTGTCGTACGTCTACGGCATGTCCACCGCGATGGTGCGTGACGAGCCGAGCGCGATCGTCTGCACCACCGACAGGGTGCACCTGTGGAACCTGCGCACCGGCAGGTCCGTCCCGTTCCCGCTGGTGGCCGTGGTACGGCAGCGGTACCCGGAGTCGATGGACGTCGCCGAGATCGGCGGTCGGCCGGTCATGGTCGGGGTGGACTCCGATCGGCTGTACACCTGGGACCTCACCAGAGGCCGCCGGCTGACCGGACCCGTGGACATCGGAACCAAGGCCAAGGTCCGCCTGGTCGAGATCGACGGCCGTCCCGCCGCTGTCACGGCCGGTGTCGTGGACAACGGCGACGCGTGTCCCGTACGGCTGTGGGACCTCGCCGCCGGCCGGCTGATCGGTGAGATGGGGTCGGCGGTGTCCATGGCGCTGGCGGTCACCGAACTGCACGGCCGTCCCGCCGCCGTCACCGCGGGCGCCGACGGGGCGGTTCAGGTGTGGGACCTGACCGGTGGAACCAGGATCATGGAACTGGGCGGTGGCACCGGGGTGTTCTGGTACGTCGTGACCGGGCGACTGCCCGACGGGAGCCCCGTCGCCCTCACCGTCGGACGCGACCGGACGCTGAGGGTGTGGGACCTGGACGCCCGGCAGGCCATCGAGGAGATCGCACTTCCCGGCGACCCGCACGGGCTGGCGCTCGGCGAGGAGGGCACCGTGGCCCTGGCCCTCGACGACGACCTCGTGGTCCTGGAGACGAACCTGACGAGCACGGGGTGGGCACCCGCGTCCGCGCCACCCCGCGGCTGAGCCCGAGCCGCCGCCCGCCCCGGCCCGTACCGGTCGGAGCCGCCAGGGCAGGCCACGGCGCCGCCGCTCGACTCGGCGGTCGGGATGATCCATGGGATAATCGGATAAGCGCACGGACGAGGCGCACGCCAACGGTGTGCGCGGTGCGTGCCGGTGAGGGGGCTCACCAAAACCGCGGCTCTCCGCTGCTTACGGTCCCTGGTCGATGCATCGATCAGGAGGCGCCGTGCCCGTATCCGTACCTCCCCCGCCGACGGCGACGCGCCGCGGTACCCGTCGTGCTCCGGTCCCGCAGCCGCGCCCCTTCCCGCCGGGCGGGCCCGCCACCGCCCGTACGCCCTCGGTCGCCCCCCGTACCTGGCCGCGGCTCGCGCGCCCGTGAGCGGTCCTGACCAGCGGTCCTGACCAGCGGTCCTGATCATCGGGGGAGTCCGACCACCGGACGAGGAGGACGTCGTGGAAGCGGAATTCGACGTGACCGTGGAGATCCCGCAGGGTTCGCGGAACAAGTACGAGATGGACCACGAGAAGCACCGCATCCGGCTGGACCGGACGCTGTTCACCGCCACCCGCTACCCGGCCGACTACGGCTACATCGACGGAACGCTGGGCCGGGACGGGGACCCGCTGGACGCGCTCGTGATGGTCGGCGAGCCCACGTATCCGGGGTGCGTCATCAACTGCCGTGCGGTCTGCGTGTTCAGGATGAGCGACGAGAAGGGCCCGGACGAGAAGGTGCTGTGCGTGCCCGCCCGCGACCCGCGGTACGCGTACCTGCAGGACATCGGCGACGTGCCGCGGTACGACCTGCTGGAGATCACCCACTTCTTCGAGGTCTACAAGGACCTCGAACCCGGCAAGTCCGTCGAGGGCTCGCACTGGGACGGCAAGGACGCGGCGTACGCCGAGATCGACGCGTCCCGCGAGCGCGCCGCCCACGCCCGGGCCCGGACCTGACCGCCGCGGACCGGTCGTCCCGACGACGCCCCGCGCCCCGAGAACGGACCAGCCATGACTTTGCGCATCTCCGAGTTGCACGCGGTCGAGATCCTGGACTCGCGGGCTCGCCCGACGCTCGCGGTGACCCTGGCCACCGCGGACGGGACGCGGGTGCGGGCGGGGGTGCCCTCGGGTGCTTCCACCGGCAGCCGTGAGGCGGTGGAGCTGCGTGACGGCGATCCGGCGCGGTTCGGCGGGCAGGGTGTGTCGAGGGCGGTGGCGCAGGTCAACGGTGAGATCGCGGAGGCGCTGGCCGGGCGGGACTTCGGGTCGGCGGCGGACGTCGACGCCGCGCTGATCGAGCTGGACGGGACGCCGACCAAGTCGCGGTTGGGTGCCAACGCGATCATCGGTGTCTCGATGGCGGCGGCGCGTGCGGAGGCCGCGGCGCGGGGCGCGGAGTTGTGGGAGTCGCTGTCGGCGGTGGCTCACACGCCACCGCGGCTTCCGGTGCCGCACTTCAACGTCGTCAACGGCGGCGCCCACGCGGCGAACGCCCTGGACTTCCAGGAGTTCATGCTCGCCCCGCTGGGCGCGCCGGGTCTCGCCGAAGCGGTACGGGCCGGTGCCGAGGTGTACGGGCGGCTCAAGGCGCGGCTGGCCGCGGCCGGCCATGCGACCGGACTCGGTGACGAGGGCGGTTTCGCGCCCGCCATCGACAGCCCGGAGGAGGTGCTGGGCCTGCTGGTCGAGGCGATCGAGGACGCCGGCTACACCGCGGGCCGGGAGGGCGTGGCGATCGCCCTGGACCCGGCGGCGAGCGAGTTCTGGCACGAGGACCACTATGTGGTGGCCGGCGAGCGGCTCTCCTCCGACGAGTTGATCGACCGGTACGAGGAGATCGTCGGGCGGTTCCCGGTCCGGAGCATCGAGGACGGGCTCGCCGAGGGGGACTGGGACGGCTGGGTCCGGCTGACGGCGCGGCTGGGCGAGGAGGTCCAGATCATGGGGGACGACATCTTCGTCACCAACCCGGCGATCATCACCGAGGCGATCGACCGGAAGGTCGGCAACTCCGCGCTGATCAAGGTCAACCAGATCGGCACCGTCACCGAGACCCTGGAGGCGATGCGGATCTGCCGTGACGCGGGCTACACCCGGATGGTCTCGCACCGCTCGGGGGAGACGGCGGACACGTTCATCGCCGATCTCGTGGTGGGTACGGGTGCCGGTCAGCTCAAGTCGGGGGCGCCGGCGAGGGGCGAGCGGGTGGCGAAGTACAACCGGCTGCTCGAACTCGCCGACATCCAGCCGGAGTTGCCGTACGGCCTGGCCTGAGCCGCAATCCGTGGGGCCGGCGGCGCCTCGTCGGGACCGGTGGGGCAGGCGGGTCCGGGATCAGCCGGCGGTGTTCGAGCCGATCCCGCTGGGCCCGGTCGAGATCCTTGCGGGCGTGGCCGTCTCCGCGGGCGAGGCGATTCCCGCGGTGTGACGGCCCGCGGCCGGCCGAACCGGCCCCGGGCGTACGCCTGGAGGGGCGTTTCGGCGGGGCGACCGCGGAGCGTCGGCGGGCCGACTACGTCGCGCGGCCGGCCGCCTCGGCGAGGTGGCCGGCTACGGTCCGGGACCCGGACCCGCCCAGCAGCAGCGAGTAGTGGTTCTCGTCGGGCACGAAGCACACGTCCACGCCCTCGTCGGCCAGCCCGCTGGAGGCGATCACCTCCGGCGGGTACAGGCCCACCGGCTCGTTCCGCAACCCGCGCTCGGCCCACAACAAGGTGGCGGGCAGGGTCAGTTCGTGGATCGCGGCGAAGACCTCGGGGTTGCGCAGCTGGTCCCTGCCGTCCTCCCGGACCGCCGCCGCCCGGCACGCCGAGCGCAGGTGCGGCTCCTCGCCGGTAAGGTCGCGCTCCAGGTACCGGGCCAGCGCCGGCCCGCCGAGCCGGCCGAAGGCCGGATGCCCGGCCCAGAACCGGTGGTAGGCCGCCCGGTCGGCGAACTCCATGTCCAGCCTGGCCATCGCCGGGCCGAGCACCGAGCGCAGCATCGCGTCGACGTCCGCCCCCGCCGGCACCGGGACGCCCAACCCGCCGTCCACGAGGACCAGTTCGCTGTAGCGCCCCGGGTCGCGCCGGGCCGCGGCGCACGCGGCGTACCCGCCCATCGAGTGGCCGGCCAGCACCGCCCGCCCGATCCCGAAATGGTCGAGTACCGCCACCAGGTCCTCGGCGTGCCGCGCCATGCCGTACGGGCCCGGCAGGTCCCGGCTGTGCCCGCGCCCGCGCAGGTCGGGGGCGATCACCTCCACGTCGCCGAGCGCCTCGGCGACCAGCGCCCAGGACAGCCCGTTCCCGGAGATGCCGTGCGCGGCGAGCACCACGCCCGCGCCCGGCCGGCCCGGCCATCGCCGTACCGCCAGCCGCCCGCCCGCCACCTCGACAGCCGTGTCCTCCCACGCCCGCATGCGCGACTCCCGCTTCCCGCCGTCCGATACGGCCCGAGCAGGATCAGGATAAGGACCGCGGGGCCGCACGTCATGGGCGCGGCGCACCCCGCGCGCACGCCCCCCCACGCGCCGGACGGCCGTATCCGGCGGGCCGGGGGCATCCAGGGGCGGGTGTCGGGTGTCCGGGAGCGGGTGCTCAGGGGCGGGCGCCCTGCTCCAGCCGGGTGCGGAGGGTGGCGGCGAACTCCTCGGCCCGGGCCAGCTGGACCCGCAGGTCCTGGATCTTCGTCGCGGCGGTCTGCTCGTACGCCCTGACGCGTTCGAGCAGGGCCTCGCGCTCGGCGGGGGAGGGGGCCGGGGTGTCCAGGCGGTCGGTGGCCGCCAGCAGGTCGCGCATCTCCTCCAGGGTGAAGCCGAGCGGCTTCATCCGGCGGATGACCATCAGGCGGGCGACGTCGGCTTCGGTGTAGAGGCGGAAGCCGCCCTGGGACCGGGCGGAGGGGGTGACCAGGCCGGTCTCCTCGTAGTGCCGGATGGTTCGCAGGGACAGTTCGGTCCGTTCGGCCACCTCGCCGATCTGCATGTGCCTGCTGTCCACGACCGTGTTCCCGGCCCCTTCTCTTCCGTGGGTTCTCTTCGCTGGGACGTCACGCCGACGTCACGTGCCGCGGGCCGATCGCCAGCCATCTCTACCCTAACGTTAGGGTAGAGTTTCCGATGGTGAGGGCGGCCCGCGCCGCCCCCCACCAGTGTGCGGGCTTCCGTGCTCGCGCGCTGCCATGTCGGGGCCGACGACGCCCCCGCCGAACCCGCGAGCAGGAGAGACGAGGCGTGCGCATGTCCCAGCCGCTCGCTGCCGCCTGCTGTCCGCCGTGAGGCCATGAGGCCGCCCGCGCGCTGAGCCGGTCGGCCGCCGTGCGCCCGGCCGACGCCGGGCACCCCCTCGTCGCCCCATCGGACCCCGCGCCGCATGCCGGCCCGCTGCCGAACTCCCCCCGGCCGCACGCCACTTCCCCGACCTCCGCCCGCCCCGACGGGCGATCCGCGCACCGCCGCCTCGGCCCCGCGCGTCCTCCTCGCGCGGCCGTGACCGGCCGCGCCCGAGCCCGACAGGCACCCGGTCTTGCTGACATCGCCCTCGCCCCCTCCGCCCCCTCCGCCCTCGCCTTCGAACGTGCCCGTGCGTCCTCGCGGCCTGCCCCGACCGCCCTGGCTGTCCCCGAACGTCTTCCGGGTGGAGGTGCTGGCCGGCCTGGTGGTCGGACTGGCGCTGATCCCCGAGGCGATCTCGTTCTCCGTGATCGCCGGTGTGGACCCCAAGGTCGGGCTCTTCGCGGCCTGCACGATGGCGATGGTCATCGCGTTCGTCGGCGGGCGGCCGGCGATGATCTCCGCCTCCACCGGCGCCGTCGCGCTGGTCGTGGCACCGGTCGTCCGCCACCACGGACTCGGCTACCTGATCGCGACGGTGATCCTGGCCGGCGTCTTCCAGATCGTGCTGGGCTCGCTCGGGGTGGCCAAGCTGATGCGGTTCGTGCCGCGTTCGGTGATGGTGGGCTTCGTCAACGCGCTGGGCATCCTGCTGTTCACCGCGCAGATCCCCAACCTCCATGACGTCCCCTGGGCGGTGTATCCGCTGGTCGTCGCGGGGCTGGCGATGATGGTGTTCTTCCCGCGCCTGACGAAGGCGGTGCCCGCGCCGCTGGTGTCCATCGTGATCCTGACGGTGGTCACGGTGGCGGCGGGGATCTCGGTGCCGACGGTCGGCGACAAGGGCAGGCTGCCGTCGTCGCTGCCGGCGCCGGGACTGCCGGACGTACCGTTCGACCCGCACACGCTGACCGTGATCGCGCCCTACGCGCTGGCGATGGCACTGGTCGGCCTGATGGAGACGCTGATGACCGCCAAGCTCGTGGACGACATCACCGACACCCCCTCCAACAAGACCCGCGAGTCCATCGGGCAGGGCGTGGCCAACATCGTCACCGGGCTCTTCGGCGGCATGGGCGGCTGCGCGATGATCGGACAGACCATGATCAACGTCAAGAACGGCGCCCGAACCCGGCTGTCCACGTTCCTGGCGGGGTTCTTCCTGCTGATCCTGTGCATCGTCCTCGGGCCGGTGGTCTCCCGCATCCCGATGGCCGCGCTGGTCGCGGTGATGGTGCTGGTGTCGGTCGGCACCTTCGACTGGCACTCCGTCAAGCCCGCCACGCTGAAGCGGATGCCGATCGGCGAGACCACCGTGATGGTCGTCACCGTCGCCGTGGTGGTGGCCACCGGCAACCTGTCGATCGGTGTCGTGGTCGGCACGGTCCTCGCCATGGTGATCTTCGCCCGCCGGGTCGCCCGACTCACCGACGTCACCGCGGTCCTCGACCCCGACGGGAAGAGCGTCGTCTACGCCGTCACCGGCCAGCTCTTCTTCGCCTCCGCCAACGACCTGGTGGCCCGGTTCGACTACGCCGGCGACCCTGACCGGGTCGTCATCGACCTCAGCGGCGCCCGCGTCTGGGACGCCTCCTCCGTCGCGGCTCTGGATGCGATCACCACCAAGTACGCGGGCCGCGGCAAGGCCGTGGAGATCGTCGGGCTCGACGAGCACAGCGCCCGGGTGCACGGCGACCTCAGCGGCGCGCTCACCGGTGGCCACTGACCCCCTCCCGCCGCGCCGGCGGGGAGACGCGTACGGCCGACCGGGTCGCGACCGCCGGCCTGCCGCAACCGGGGGCGGCCGGGGTGCGTTGTACACAGAGCGGGGGCGGATGCCGCCGGGGCAGGTGCGGTTGCGGAGGAGCGAGGGACCGATGGGACGAGAGCGCCGGCGTGAGCGGGGAACGGCGACGGCCGCGGCCGACGGCGGTGGTCGTGGAGCGGCGCGTGCCGTGGCCGCCTGCCTTGCCGTGATGGCCGCGGGCGCGGTGCTGGGGGCGCCCGACACCGCACGCGCGGCGTCCACCGCCACGGTGCCGGGCTCGGTCTCCCCGGCGGTGCCCGCCGCGACTCTCGTCGGGGCCGCGCCCTCCTCCCAGGCGATGACCGTCCAGGTGTGGCTGGCGCCCGACCTCGCGGGCGCCGAGGCGTTCGCGGACGCGGTCGCCACGCCGGGCAACGCCGAGTACCGGCACTACCTGGCGCCGAGCGCCTACACCGCGCGGTTCGCCCCTACGGCCGCACGCGCCGAGGCGGTCGCGTCGTGGCTGACCGCCAAGGGGCTCAAGGCCGTTCACGTCGACGGCGGGCGTGACTACGTCTCGGCGACCGGGCCGGTGTCCGCGGTCCAGTCGGCGTTCCAGGTGCGGATCGGCCGGTACCGCGCGAAGGACGCGGCGGGCGGTGGCGCGGAGTTCCAGTCCAACGACCGCGAGGTGTCGGTGCCGGCCGCGCTCGCGCCCGACGTGCTGGGCGTGACCGGGCTCGGCGACGGTTCCGCGGCACGACGCGGCACCGCTCAGTCGGCCCCGACGGCTCCGACGGCATCGAACTCCCCGGACTCCCCGAACTCCCCGGACTCCTCGAACTCCTCGAAGCCGGCGACGTGTTCCCGCTCCTGGGCGCAGCACGTGCACGGCTTCCACCCGGCCTACCGGGGGCTGACCAAGGCGTCGCTCCCGATCTGCGGCTACTCCGCCGCCCAGTTGCGCGCGGCCTACGGGGCGACGTGGACGGCCACCGGCAAGGGCCAGACCGTCGCCCTGACCGAGGAGACATCGCCGACCGCGATGTTCCAGACGCTGACGGACTACGCGAAGAGCAACCACCTGCCGCTGCCGAAGCGCTCCCAGTTCAGGCAGGTCACCGCCGGCAGCGCCTGCGCGTCGCCGACCCGGGCCCGCGACGCGGCGGACGGGCCCGCCGTCGACGACGAGGCGGAGATGGACTCCGAGGCGGTCTACGCGATGGCGCCCGGCGCCGACCAGTTGATGGTCGTGGGCCAGGGCTGCGACGAGGACCAGGCGCTGCTCGACGCCGCGCTCGCGGTACTGAACGGGAAGGGCGACCGTCCGCGGGCCTCCCTCGTGTCCAACTCGTGGCAGATCCCGCTGGGAGAGGTGCCGGCGAAGACCGTGCACGCGATCGACGTGCGGGCCGCCGCCGAGGGGGTCGGCATGTACTTCGCGTCCGGTGACACCACCGGCCTGACGGTCACCGACTCCGACCCGTACGCGGTCGCGGTCGGCGGCACCACCGTCGGCCTCGGGCCGGCCGGGAACCGGGTGTTCGAGACCGGCTGGTCCGACGACTACGGCTACCTGGACGGCGGCAAGTGGACCGACGTCGGCATCAGCGGCGGCGGCGGAGGCACCAGTGGCGTGTACCGGCAACCCGCCTACCAGAAAGGCGTCGTGCCCCCGTCGATGGCGCGGGTCCGGGTCGGCAAGCAGACCGTCACCGGCCGGGCGGTGCCCGACATCGCGGCCGACGCCGACCCCGACACCGGCATGCTGACCGGCTACATCGACACGGTCAGCCACGGCAAGCCGGGGCCGTACCACACGATGCCGAACGCCGGCACCAGCCTGGCGTGCCCGCTGATCGCCGGGCTGGTCGCCGACGCGCAGCAGGGCCGCGAACCCTTCGGCTTCATCAACCCGCTGCTCTACCGCCTGGCCGGCACCCGAGCCCTCCACGACGTCCTGCCGATCCGCCCCTCGGCGCCGCAGCAGGACCGGAGCGCCTGGATCGCGGCCGACGGCGCCGGGACCAGCCCGGGCATCGACGTCTTCGACGCCCAGGACCCCGCCCAGACCCAGCAGGTCACCGCCAAGGGCTACGACACGATGACAGGCGTCGGCACCCCGAACGGCCCCGCCTTCCTCACCGCCCTGCGCCGCGCCCCCCGCTGACCGTCCCCCGACGCGCACCCGCTGGACCCGCACGCCCGGCGCACGGTCCACCAGAGGTCGTGCCCGAGGGGTCGCCGAGATGCCTGCCGGCGCGATCGTCACGCCGGGTCCGGGCCGCCCGAGGGCGGGAGGGCGCCGGCGGGGGAGACGGGGACGGCGGCGGGGGAGACGGGTTCGGCGGGGGTCGGTCGGTCCGTCGAGGTGGGTGCGGGGCGGAGCGGGCCGCGGGCGAGGAGGTAGAGGAAGAGGGCGGCCATGACGGCGACGCCCGCCCACATGGCCCGCTGCCAGCCGTCGACGAAGGACCGCTGGGCCGCGTCGACCAGTTCGTGGGCGTGGGTGCCGGCGCCGTTCGCGGCCTCGACCGCGTTGGCGACGCCTTCGCGCGCGGTGGCGGCGGAGCCGCGGGGTACGCCGTCGAGCCGCCCGTCGATGGCATGGCGGTACCCGGCGGACAGCAGGGCGCCGAGGAGCGCGACGCCGAGCGCGGTGCCGAACTCCCGGGTGACGTCGTTGAGCGCGGAGGCCACGCCCTGGCGCTCCCGCGGCAGCGCGCTGGTGATGGCCTCCGTCGAGGGCGTCATCGACAGTCCCATGCCGATCCCCATCGCGAGCATGCCGGGCAGCACCGACAGGTAGCCGCCGCTGACGGAGACGAGCGCCGCCATCAGGGCCAGCCCGGCACCGGCCAGGAAGACGCCGGCCGCCATGGTGGACCGGCCGCCGATCCGCGCGGCGAGCTTGGGCGCGAGGCCGGAGGTGAGCATCATGAGCACCGCCATGGGCATGAGCGCCACCGTGGACAGCAGCCCGGACCAGCCCAACACGGCCTGGAAGAACGGGAAGAGGACCACGAAGATGCCCGCCTGCACGCCGAAGACCGCCAGCAGCGTGATCGATCCGGCGGCCGGCCCGCGCGCGCGGAAGAGGCGTACGTCCAGCAACGCGGCGTCGCGAAGGCGCAGTTGCCACGCCACGAATGCGGTGGCGGCGACCACCCCGACGGCGAGGGCGAGCAGCGTCGCGGGAGCGGTCCAGCCGCGTTCGGGACCGTCCTGGAGGACGAGGATGAGGCCGACCACCGCGACGATCGAGGTCAGCGCGCCGACGGTGTCGAAGCTGTGCCCCGACCGCTCACGGGAGTGGGGAACGAACCGCAGCGCCATCACGAGCGCCACGACGACGAGCACGACCGGCAGGACGAACAGCCAGCGCCAACTCGCCAGGTCCACCAGGGCGGCGGACAGGAACATGCCGACGATGCCGCCCCCTCCGGCGACCCCGGTCCACACGCCGATCGCCCGGCCGCGCTCCTCCGGCGGGAAGGTGGAGGTGATGACGGCGAGCGTGATGGGCATGATGATCGCCGCGCCCACCCCGCTGAGCACCCGCGCGGCGAGCATCACCTCCGTCGACGGGGCGAGCCCGGCCGCCGCGCTCGCCGCACCGAAGACGGCCAGACCGGTCAGCAGCATCGGTTTGCGGCCCACCCGATCGCCGAGCGAGCCGAGCGGCAGGAGCAGCGCGGCCAGGGTGAGCGTGTAGATGTTGATGATCCACAGGATGGTGCTCTGCGAGGCGCCGAACGCGACCGCGAGGTCCGGCTGCGCCACGTTGAGCCCGGACACCGACGCGATCACGGCCATCAGCGCGACGCAGACGGCCACCAGGATGGTGCGACGCCGGCGGGCGTCCGGCACGCCCTCGCCGGTCGCGCCGACCGGATCAACGGCGCCTACCTGGGGGAACGGGTTCGTACTCAAGGGGTCCTCCGGACAGCGGGAAACGGACAGCGGGAAACGGACAGCGGGACTGCGGAAAGGGGCATGCGGACAAGCGGCGCGCGGCGGTCGCCGGGCGCGAGGGCGGGTGTCGTGAACGGGTCCGCGGGGCACGTTCGTCCGCGGATACGTGCGCGGGCGGTAGCGCGGGCGCGGATACGACGCGCCGCGGGGGGCGGGTTCACCGGTCTACGGGCCTACGGGATCGGGGAGTTGCGGGGCCGCTGGGCGTTCACCGGCGGCAGGCGGCGCCAGTCGGCGTCGGCGGGTTTCAGGCGGCGCTGTCGTCGCGCCGCACCGCCGCGAGCGCCGCCTCGGTGTCGGCCGCGGCCAGGTCGGCGTTGATGTGGGCGCCGGCCAGCGCACCCGCCGCCGCCGAGGCACCGACCTGGGCGGTGAGGTCGGTGGCGTTGCCGGCCACCCACACCCCGGGCACGTCGGTGACGCCGGCCGGGCCGGCGGAGAAGCGGCGGCCCATTCCGCCGGGGAAGTCCTCCATCGGAAGGCCGAGCCCCTCCAGCCCGTCGGTGCGGGCGAGCATGCGGGTCACGACCGCGAGGAATCGGCGGGCCACGAGGTGCCCGTCGGCCAGGCGCACGCCCGCGATGCCGCCCGCCCGGTCGGTGACGACCCGTTCCAGCGGGGCGTCGACGATCCGGATGCCGCGGGCGGCGAAGCGCGCCCGGGTGTCGCCGTCGAGCTCGGTGCCGCGGCTGAAGTAGACGAGGTCGTCGGTCAACTGGCGGAAGAGCAGGGCGTGGTGGACCGAGGCGGAGCCCACGGCCAGCACCCCGACGGACTCGTCGCGCACCTCCCAGCCGTGGCAGTACGGGCAGTGCACCACGCCGTGGCCCCAGTGCTCGGCGAGCCCGCGCACGTCGGGCAGGACGTCGCGCAGCCCGGTGGCGACGAGCAGGCGTCGCGCGGTCAGGGCGCCGCCGTCGGCGAGGGTGACGGTGAAGCGCGGGTCGTTGCCCTCGGCGGAGGCGGAGGCGGAAGCGGAGGTGGAAGCGGAGGTGGGGGTCGAAGCGGAGGCGGGTGCGGCCGAGGCCACCTCACCGGCGACGACCAGGCCGCCGTAGCGGCGTACCTCCTCGCGCCCCCTTCGCAGCAGCTCGGCCGGCGCGGTGCCCTCCAGGCCGAGCAGGCCGTGCACGGCGTCGGCGGGTGCGTTGCGCGGGGTGCCGCTGTCGATCACGACGACCGAGCGGCGGGAGCGGGCGAGCATCAGCGCGCCGTTCAGTCCCGCGGCGCCGCCGCCGATCACCACGGCGTCGACCGTCCCGCCCGGCAGCTGGTCGGTCTCCCACCCGGAAGCGGTCACAGCCATGGCGTCGTCCTTTCCCTCTGGCCGGCCGCGGCTGTTCCGGGGCCGTACGCGTACTCACGACGATAGGCACGCCTTGCGAGAGGGGCATATGATCTTGCCTATGGCGCAAGACGATGGTGAGCTGGAAAGCCTGGTACGCAAACGGATCAGGGCCTTGCGGGTGGCGCAGGGCTGGTCGCTGGAGGAACTGGCCGGCCGGGCCAAGGTCAGCCAGTCCACGCTCAGCCGGATCGAGAACGGGCAGCGCCGGCTGGCGCTCGACCAGCTCGTCACCCTCGCGCGGGCCCTGGACACCTCGCTGGACCAGCTCGTCGAGACCGCCACCGACGACGTCATCACCAGCCCGATGATCGACGCGGCCCACGGGCTGATGCGCTGGCCGATGAAGGCGTACCCGGGCATGAGCGTGCTGCGGCAGCGCATGACGAACCCGCCGCCCGACAACCCGGCCCGCATGCGCGCCCATCCGGGCCGCGAGTGGCTCGTGGTCCTGTCCGGCACCGCGGTCCTGCTGCTCGGCAACCGGCGCATCCGCGTGGAGGCGAACCAGTCCGCGGAGTTCCCCACGATGCTGCCGCACGCGATCGGCGCCGAGGGCGGGCCCTGCGAGATCCTGGGCATCTTCGACCGCGACGCGCGCCGCGGCCACCAGCGCGGTGAGGACGCCTGAGCCGGCACCCCCGGCCTCTTGCGCGTCCGGCAGCCCATCCGGCCCTCGTCTTGCGCACCCCGGGAACCGTGGTGCCGCGCCGGCGCGGTCCTCCTAGCGTGGCCGTATGACCCACGCTTCCCCGCACCAGGCACACCAGGCGCAGCAGGCTCGCACAGCAGACCCGGCGCACCCGGCGCAGCACGGCGCGCGCCCCCTTCCCCCGCACACCCCCGACTCCGACGGCCAGGCGGAGCTGCTCGACCTGGACGCGGAGGTGCTCGCCGAGCACACCGCGGCCATCACCGCGTGGCTGCCGCTCGACGTCGAGCCGCGGCACATCGTGGACCTGGGCTGCGGCACGGGGGCCGGCACCTTCGCCCTGCTCGCGCGCTTCCCCGCGGCGGAACTGACCGCCGTGGACGCCTCCGCGGGCCACCTGGAGCGGTTGCGGGAGAAGGCCGAGGCGCTCGGGGTCGCCGACCGGGTGCGCACGGTGGCGGCCGACCTCGACGGGGATTGGCCCGACCTCGGCCGGCCCGGGCTGGTGTGGGCGTCGGCGTCGCTGCACCACCTGGCCGACCCCGACCGCACGCTGCGCGCGGTCCGTGAACTGCTCGCGCCCGGCGGCCTGTTCGCCGTCGTCGAACTGGCCGGCTTCCCGCGCTTCCTGCCCGCCGACGCGCCGCGGGAACGGCCCGGCCTGGAGGACCGCTGCCACGCCGCCCTCGCACGCCACCACGCCGAGCACGTGCCGCACCGCGGCGCCGACTGGGGCCCCAGGCTGGCCGCCGCCGGGTTCGCCGCCGCGGGCGAGCGGACGATCAGCGTGCGCGTCGACGCCTCCCGTGACGACGCCGTCGGCCGCTACGCGCTCAGCAGCCTTGAGCGTCTGCGCGCCGGCGCCGCCTCCGCCCTTCCTGCCGAGGACCTCAGCGCGCTCGACCGACTGCTCGACACCGGCGGCCCCTTCAGCATCCTGCGCCGCGACGACCTCGCGGTCCGCACCGAACGCACCGTATGGGCCGCCCGCCGCGCCTGACCCGGGGGAGGTCCGCCGGCGGACGTGTTACCCGGACGTTAGGTCGCGGCGGGAACAGTGGACGGGCAACCAGCCCGCCTGCTGGAAGAAGCTGCCATGACGAGGACGAGTGGTGCGCTCAGCCGTCCGGACGGCCGGCACCGTGCCCGGACCGTGCCGCCGCTGCGACGGCCGTTGCGAGGACCGTTACGTCCCGGCGTGGTGTACGGCGCCGTGCACGGCACGGTGTACGGCGCGCCGCACGGCACGGCGTACGCGTCGGCCGCCCGCGCGCGGTCCCGGCGGGCGGCCCACTCCGCGGCCGGGCGCTGACCGGTGCGCACCGCGAGGGAAGGCGTCCTGGGCGCCAGGATCTCGATCGCGGCCCCGGACGCCGTCGACTTCGGCACCTTCCACCGCGCGACAGGGGCCGCCTTCGCCTTGCTGCACCGCGTCGAGGAGGCCATCTGCGCTCCCCGGCAGGGCAGTTCGGTCCGCCTGATCTGCGAGGGACTGCTCGGCGCCGCCGACCTCGACGGCCACCTCGGCGGGCGGGAGAGCCACGAGGCGCGGGAGCTGTGCGAGACGCTGCGGGCCGTCGGGGAGCGCGCTTCAGCCGCCTGGGACGGCGGAGGCCGCGCCGGACGCGGCCAGGACAGGCGCGGCCAGGACAGGCGCGGGCAGGACGGACGCGGCCAGGACGGGCGCGGGCGCGTACTCACAGGACAGGACGGCGGGGTTCCGCGGTTCGATCCGCGCGAAGCGGTCAAGTGCTGGGCGGCGGAACGCGCGAGCGTGCTGCTGGCCGCCCGCGGGCTGTCCCGGCACGTCTTGAACGCGGGCGGCGACCTGCGGCTGCGATCCGATGCCGGCGCCGGCGCCGCCTGGCGGGTGCGGCTGGCCCACCCGCGCGTGACGGGCGGGCTGCTCGCCACGCTGGAGATCCTCGAAGGAGCGGTCGCCACCTGCCAGGCCGCCGAGCGCGCCGCCTCCGTCCGCGCGCCCGCGACCGGACCAGGTGCCACCGGCCTCACCCAGGTCACCGTGACCGGCCCCGACCTGGCCCGGGCCGACCTCCATGCCGCGGCAGCGATGGCGCAGCCGACCACCGCGCGCGCCCGTGCCTGGCTCGACCGCCTCGCCGCCGCCACCCCGTACCAGGCGCTGAGCGTCGACACCCGGGGCCGTATCCACGCCACCTCCGGTCTGGCCGGCCTGATCCGCCTGGAAGGGGAGCCGGCGGCCGGGGAAAGCGGCCAGGGGACAGGATGAGGCCATGCGTATCCTGATAGTCGAGGACGAGCAGCGGCTGGCGGCCGTCATAGCCGAAGGGCTGCGTGACCAGGGCATGGCGGTGGACGTCAGCCACGACGGCGACGACGCGCTGACCAAGGTCGAGATCAACGGCGGCTACGACGTCCTCATCCTCGACCGCGACCTGCCCGGCCGGTCCGGCGACGAGGTCTGCGCGGAACTCGCGGGCCGGGCCGAACCGCCGATGATCCTCATGCTCACCGCCCTGTCGGGCATCGACGACCGCGTCGACGGGCTGGCCCTCGGCGCCGACGACTACCTGGGCAAGCCTTTCTCCTTCGCCGAACTCACGCTGCGCGTGCGGGCCTTGGGCCGACGCAAGGGATCGCACGGAGTGACCCTGGTCTGCGGTGACCTGACGATGGACACGTTGCAGCGGACCGTGGTGCGCGGCGGCCGGCCGGTGCCCCTCACCGCCAAGGAGTTCACCGTGCTGCGGCTGCTGCTGGCCGCGGACGGGGCGGTGCTCAGCCATGAACAGCTCCTGGAGCGGGCCTGGGACGAGAACGCGGACCCGTTCACCAACACCGTACGGGTGACCGTCAACCGGCTCCGGCGCAAGCTCGGCCCGCCCGACCTGATCGAAACCCTCGTGGGCGCCGGCTACCGGATCGCCCGGTGACCGCGCCCGGCCCCACGGCCGGCCGGCTGCGTCGTATGGTGCGCCGGCTGCGTCGGCCGTCCCTGACCATTCGCACGCGCCTCACCCTCACCTACGCCGCCTTGTTCACGGTCGGCGGCAGCGCCCTGGTGCTGGCCATGACCACCGCGCTCTACCACGAGATCTTCCGCCCGCTGCCCGCCTCCGCGATACCCGGCAGCCTGGACCCCGACCACGACAACTTCGTGGGCCTGTCCGACCAGATCCGTGACGCGGCGGCGTCGCGCCTGCTGGTCATCGCGCTGCTGCTGCTGACGGTCGTCGTCGCGCTGTCCACCCTGGTGGGCTGGTGGGTCGCGGGCCGGCTGCTGCGGCCGATCGCCGAGATCACCGCCGCCGCGCGCAAGGCCACCGACGCGACCCTGCACGAACGGCTGCGCCTGTCCGGGCCGTCCGACGAACTCAGGGAACTCGGCGACACCTTCGACGAGATGCTCGAACGCCTCGACCGCGCCTTCGGCGCCCAACGCCGGTTCGTCGCCAACGCCAGCCATGAACTGCGCACACCGCTGGCGCTGACCCGGGCGGCCGTCGAGGTCACCCTCGCCAAACCCGTCGTCACCGAGGCGCAGTGGCGCACCATGGCGGCCGACGTCGCGGACGCCACCGGGAGCGCCCAGCGGCTGATCGCCGCGCTGCTGGTACTCGCCCGCTCCGAGCGCGGCGCCACCGACCTGGTCGAGGACGACCTCGCCGACGTCGCGGCGGAAGCGCTCGACCAGGTCGCCGGCCGGGTCCGGGTGCGGGGCCTGCGCCTGGAGACCGACCTCGTCTCCACCCCGCTGCTCGCGAACATCGCGCTGCTGGGCATCGCGGTCGCCAACCTCCTGGAGAACGCGGTCCGTTACAACAGCGAGGGTGGCCTGTTACGGGTCACCGCCGCCCCGACCGGCGACGGCGCGGCGCGGCTCACCGTGGTCAACGACGGGCCTGCCCTGCGACCCGACCACGTGGAGAAGCTGTTCGAGCCGTTCAACCGCGGCGACCGCACCCGGCGCCGCAGCGGCCCGCGCGACCTTCCGGACGGCACGGGACTGGGCCTGTCCATCGTGCGGGCCGTCGCCCGCGCCCACAGCGGCAGCGCCACGGCGACGGCCCGCACGGAGGGCGGCCTGAGCGTCACCTTGCGACTTCCCGCGGACGCCGGCCGCGACACTCCGCCCTGACCGGCACGCCCCTTACGCGTGCTGGTCCTGGTGCGCGGGCTTCCGGTGGACGGGCTTGCCGTGCGACGGCTTCTTGTGCGGCGGTTCGTGGTGCGGGGGCCGCGGGCGCGGAGCGCTGCCGACGGTGATGGTGACGCTCGCGGGCCGGCTGGCGACCTGGTTGCCGTGCGGATCGGTCCCGGCGGCCACGGCCACGTTGGTGACCGGGCAGTCGCAGCCGTCCCCGCCCTTGCCCTTGGTCGTCCCCTCGGCCTTCCCGCATGCCTCGGCGTCGGCCTTGGTGATGGTGTAGCTGCCCTGGCAGGTGGTGCTCGCCCCGGGCGCCAGCGTGGTGGCGTCGCAGGTGATGCCGGTGACGCGGTCGTCGCTGACCAGCACGTCGTGGAGGTCCGTGCTGCCGGTGTTGGTGACGGTGTAGGTGTACCGCACGGTGTCGCCGGCGGCGTAGGGGCCGGGGGTCGCCACGCGCTTCTTCAGGGTGAGGTGCGGTGCCCCGACCGGCAGCGTCTGCTGGGTCGGCGGGGAGGTCACCGTGCGGTCGTCCGAAGTGCCGCTCGCCGTGGCGGTGTTGGTGACGAAGCCGGCCGTTCCGTCGGCCGCGGTGATGGTGTAGCTGCCGTGGCAGGTGGTGCTGTCGTCAGGGCTCCCCGCGGGGGCGAGCGTGGTGGCGTCGCAGGTGACGCCGGTGATGTGGTCGTCGTCGACGCGGACCCCGGTCAGCCGCGTGCCGCCGGTGTTGCGTACGGCGTAGGAGAACTCGACCGTCTGGCCGACGGAGTACGGTCCGGGGGTCTGCGCCTTCTTCTCCACCACGACGCCGGGCGGCAGTTCGATCGGCACGTGCTCCGACGACGGCGGTGACGTGACCGTCTGGTCGTCGGAGGTGCCGCTGGCGGTGGCGGTGTTCTCGATGGAGCCGTGCGCCACGTCCGCGGCGGTGACCGTGTACGTCGCGGTGCAGGTCGTCGTCTCGCCGGGCGCGAGCGTCGTGGTCGGGCACGACACGGGACCGGTCTTCGGGTCGTCGACGGTGAGGCCGGTGAGGTCCGTCCCGCCGGAGTTGGTGACCACGAAGTCGTAGGGGACCCGCGTGCCGGCCACCAGGTCGCCGGGCAGCGGCTGCCGCACCTGCTTGACCAGGTCGAGCCGGGGCAGCGGCTGATCGCTGCTGACGGCCACGTTCCGGATGAGGTGGACGTCGGTGAACAGACCGGTGGAGGCCGCGAACCCGAACTTGTACGTGGCGGGCAGCGGTTGCGGTGCGGGGGTGCTCAGCACCTGGTGGGGGCCGGTGCCGTCGTTGAAGTCCACCGAGACGTCCACCACCGGGTCGGGCGCCGGGGTGATCTGCACGTGGACCCGGCGGCGCGACGGTTCGAGCGCGGTCTCGGCCTGGACCGGGGTGGCGCCCGCCGGCAGCTCGGTCAGGGGCCCTTGCAACCGCCCGGGAAGGGTCGAGGGCCAGGGCCCGGTGGTGCTGAAGTTGTTCGTGGTGGCGGTCAGGAAGCAGTAGCCCTCGGTGCCGTCGCCGGGGCCGCGCAGCGTGACCATGTTGGCCCCGGGGGCCGGCACGCGGAACTGGGTCCCGGCGGGGGACCGGTCGGCGCAGCCGTTCCCGCGGTGCTCCCAGTCACCGAAGTAGTTGCCGAGGACGTCGAGGCCGACGCCGAGGTAGCCGCCGTCCACGCCGGGCAGGAAGGTGGCGGCGGGGTCGTCGTCGGGGAGCTTCTGGGCGTAGCCGAGACTGCCGCCGAAGGCCCCGGGGTGGGTCAGCGCGCGGTCGCCGTCGACCAGGAAGAACGAGATGCCGTCGGCGGGGGTGGCCGGGGTGGTGCTGCCGTACTGCCACTGGTCGAAGGTGACGTCGAGACCCTGCGTGGCGGGCAGCGCGTGGTTGTAGAGGACCGCTCCTGACTGGTCGTTGGACGCGTCGGTGAGCCGCAGGTAGCCGTGCGGCGCCCCGTCGGCCGGCGGCACCGGCCCGGTCCCGTCCGGGCAGCCACCCAGCGGATGGTCCCCCGGGCCCGGCGCCGGCGCGGCGGCGGCCCCGGTCAGGCAGGCCGACCCCACACCGGTGAAGTCCGGCGCGGTGGCCTGGGTGAACGTCTCGCCGATCAGGGGCGTGCCGCCGGCGCGGGGCTGGGCGTGGGCGCTGGTGTCCAGCGACAGGGCCGCCCCGGCGCCGAGCGCGAGGGTCAGCGCGGCCGCGGTGACCCTCGCGGTCCCGACCCGGGGCAGGCCGAACCGCCATGGCTTCAATCGTCTCGTCATACCTTCAGATATCGACCGTTCGCCGGGAGTCCGACCCCGGTCGGCGCGCCGGGTACGCCGGACGGCTGCGCGATGATCCCCACCTGGCGGCGGGCGTGGCACGGTGGAGGGATGTGCGGAAGGTATGTCGCGGCCAGGGCCGCGCAGGATCTCGCGACCGCGTTCGCCGCCCAGGTGCAGGTCAGGGAGGGGGAGCAGGCGCCGGCGGTGAGCTGGAACGTGGCCCCGACCGACCAGGTGTGGGGCGTGGTGGAACGCAGGGGCGAGGAGGCCGCCGAGCCGGTCCGGCAGCTGCGCCCGCTGCGCTGGGGGCTGGTGCCGTCCTGGGCGAAGTCGCCGTCCTCGGGGGCGAAGCTGATCAACGCGCGGGCCGAGAGCGTCCACGAGAAGCCCGCCTTCCGCAGGGCGTTCGCCACCCGGCGCTGCCTGCTCCCCGCCGACGGCTACTACGAATGGGAGACCGTCCCGGCGACCGAGCACAGGAAGGCGGCGAAGAAGCCGTACTACCTGCACCCGGCCGACGGTTCGCTGCTGGCGATGGCCGGCCTCTACGAGTTCTGGCGGGACCGGTCGCTGCCGGAGGACGAGCGGGAGTGGATCGTCTCCTGCACGATCATCACCACCGACGCGACCGACTCCTCCGGCCGGGTCCACCCCCGGATGCCCCTCACGATCGCCCCCGAGCACTACGCCGAGTGGCTCGACCCGGACCAGCACGCCCCGGACGACCTGCGCGCCCTCCTGGCGCTCCCGTCCGACGGCGACCTGGACCTGCGCCCGGTCCCGCCCACCGTCAACAGCGTCCGCAACGACGGGCCCGAACTGATCGCCGAGGCACGCTGAGGGCATGAGCACGGGCCGGGGCAGGCCGGCCGGGCCGGGCGGGCGGTTCAGGTGGTGGACGGCGCCGGGCCGAAGGGCTGGACGTCGCCGCGGCAGTGGGTGACCTTCGGGGCGCGGGCCAGCGGCCTGAGCAGGTAGTCGAACGCCGTGTCGTCCACGCAGGCCGATGTCCCCAATGCCTCGTGGCCCCAGCTGTCGCTGGAGACCAGCCGGCTGTTGGGCAGCAGCCCGGCCACCTTCACCGCGCTGTCGTAACTGGTCACCGGGTCCCACAGGTCGCCGATCACCAGCACGGGCGCGGCGGTGCGCCGGTCGAACGGGCCCCGGTAGACGGCCTCGTCCTGCGCGGGCCAGGTGCTGCCCGCGCACTGCACGCTCAGCCAGGCGTAGTACGCCCCGAAGTACGGGGCGTCACGGTCCGCCGCCGCGGCGGCGGCCGGCCACGACGCGGCGCGCGCGGCGTGCGGACCGTCCGCGCACACCTTCCCGGAGAAGGCTTCGAGCCGGTTGTCGTAGCCCGCCGCGGGCTGCGCGGCGGGGTGGCGCGCGAGGAAGCGCCGGACCACGGCGGCGTGATCGGCGCCCGCGCTGCCGGGCGCGGTGAGCCGCGCCAGGTCGGTCAGGTCGGCGAACAGGCCGACGTACCCGTCCGGGTCGTGCAGCCACTGCTCCGTGTCGCGCACCAGGTTGGCGTACGTGTAGGTGGTCGTGGTGACACCGGGCGCGGCGAGGCGCAGCGGGTGGGCCCGCAGCCGATCGGCCAGCCGGCCGAACCGGGCCTGGGGGTCCGCGTCGGCGAAGGAGCAGACGGACGGCCCGGCCCGCCCGCAGCGGTCGAGCAGTTCGTGCAGCGCGCGGTAGCCGGCGGCGGCGGAGCCCATCCGGTCGAAGACCGGCTGATCCGCGCGGGCCGCTGTGCCGGCGATCGCCTGCGGGTCGACGATGCCGTCGAGCGCGATCGCCCGGACCCGGTCCGGGAACATGTTCGCGTAGACCTGCCCGAGGTAGGACCCGAAAGACTCGCCGAGGTAGGTCAGCTTGCTGTCGCCCACGGCCCGCCGCAGCACGTCCATGTCGCGGGCGTCCTGGGTGGTGGACATCGCCGAGGCGACCTGCCGGCCGGTGGTCGCGCAGGCCCGGCCGAACGTCTCGGCGGCGCCGACCCAGGAGCGCTGCTCGGCCGCCGTCACGGGAAAGGGGGCGGAGGTGAGCGGGCCCAGTGCGCGGGCCTGCCGCGCCGTCGTGCCGAAGCACCGGATCTGCCGGCTGCCGCCGACCCCGCGGGGGTCCACCCCGACGATGTCGAACCGGTCGAGGATCGGCTGGCTCACGCCCTGCGGCAGCAACGCGGCGAAGTCCCTGGCCGAGTCGCCGGGCCCGCCGGGGTTGACGAAGAGCGTGCCCAGGCGGTGCGCGGGGTCCTTCGCCCCGACCCGCAGCAGCGCCACGTCGATGGTCGCGCCGAGCGGCTTGCCGTAGTCCAGCGGGAGGCGGGCGGTCGCGCACGCGTCGGTCTTGCGGCAGGCCGTCCAGCGCAGGACAGGCGTGGGCACACGGTCCACCAGGCGGGCCTCGGCGCCGGCGGTACGGGCCGGGGACGGGGTTGAGGCCGGGGTCGAGGCCGTGACCGGGGCGGCGGCCCGTACCGCCCGCGCCGGTCCGGGTATCCAGGCCAGGCCGGCCAGGGCGAGCAGGGCCGCCGCCACCGCGAAGGCCACGACGAAGGGTGTACGGCGCCGGCCGTGCCGGGTCCTGGGCCGCCGCGGCATGCCCGGGAAGTGAGGTCTCGCTGTCATGCGGACCACCGTCGCGTACCGGCGGGACCCCGGTCACCGGAGCAGGCCGGAGGGTTCGGGGTGTGGCTGGCCCCACCCCCCGCCCGGTCAGGCCCTGAGGTAGGCGAGGACTGCGAGCACCCGCCGGTGCCGGGCGTCGTCGGGCGGCAGCCCGAGCTTGGTGAAGACGTTGCCGATGTGCTTCTCGACCGCGCTGGCGGAGACCACCAGCCGCCGGGCGATGGCCGCGTTGGAGTGGCCCTCGGCGATCAGCGCCAGGATCTCCCGTTCGCGGGCGGTCAGCCGCGCGAGGGCGCTCTCGCGGCGCCGCCCGGTCAGCAACTGCGCGACGACCTGCGGATCGAGGACCGTCGCACCGCGGGCGACCCGGGCCAGTCCGTCCAGGAACTCCTCGACCCGGGCGACCCGGTCCTTCAGGAGATAGCCGACCGCGCCGGCGCCGTCCGCCAGCAGGTCGGCGGCGTAGGACGCCTCCACGTACTGGCTGAGCACCAGCATGGGGGCGCCGGGCAGTTGCGAGCGGGCGGTGATCGCCGCGCGCAGGCCCTCGTCGGTGTGGGTGGGCGGCATCCGCACGTCGACGACCGAGACGTCGGGGCGGTGCCGCAGCACGGCCTCGACCAGGGCGGGGCCGTCGCCGACCGCGGCCACCACCTCGTGGCCGTCCTCGGCGAGCAGGCGGACCAGGCCCTCGCGCAGCAGCACCGCGTCGTCGGCCACCACGATCCGCAGCGGGTCGCGGGCGGCGCCTTCCAGCGGCGGTACGGGCGCCGTCCCGTACGGGGTCAGCACGGCAACTCCGCGGTGATCGTGGTCGGGCCGCCCTCGGGGCTGCTGATCCGCAGCCGGCCGCCGACCGCGTGCAGCCGGTCGTCCAGTCCCCGCAACCCGTGCCCCTTGTCCAGTGCCGCGCCACCCGCTCCGTCGTCCGTCACCCGGACCCGCAGGACGCCCGCAGCGTAGCGCAGCCCGACCGTGCACCGGCCGGCGCGGCTGTGCTTGGCCACGTTGGTCAGCGCCTCGGCGACCACGAAGTACGCGGCCGTCTCGACGGCGGCGTCCAGCCGGCGCTCCAGCGGTTCGGCGTCGATCTCGACCGGGACGGTGGAGCGCGCGGCCAGCGCGGTGAGCGCCTCGCGCAGGCCGCGGTCGACGAGGATCGGCGGGGCGATGCCACGCGAGAGGCCGCGCAGTTCCTCCAGCGCCTCCTGGGTCTGGACGATCGCGTCGGCCAGCGCCGCCCTGACCGCCTCCGGCCGGCTGTCGAGGTGGCGCTGGGCGCGGCCCAACTCCATTGCCAGCAGCACCAGTCGCTGCTGCGGCCCGTCGTGGATGTCGCGTTCGAGCCGGCGCAGCGCGCTCGCCTCGGCCGTCACCGCGGCGACGGTCTGGGCGCGCGCGGTGTCGCGTTCCTGCTCCAGCCCGCTGATCCGGCGGTGCACCGCGGTCGCGCCGGACAGCAGCGACCGCCCGAGCCCGGTCTGGGCGGCGACGCACGCCCGCGTCACCAGCGGCAGGGTGACCAGCACCAGGACGCCGAGCGCGGTCCCGAACGCGGCCCGCTCGGCCGGTGACGCCAGTCCCAGGCTCAACGCGACATGCGAGCGGTCGCTGCCCGCGTACAGGGACATGGGCCGCATGTGCCGCGACCCGGAGGGCGCGTACTGGTAGCGCAGCGCGGCCGTGGCGCCGCTGACGCCGACGAACCACCACAGTGCCGTGACGGCCGCGGTGACCAGGGCGAGGGGGAGTACGACCACCGGGTGCGCCACCTCCAGCCACAGCCCCGGGTCGGCCCCGGCGACCGTCTCCCTCGGCGTGGCCCCCTCCGGACGGAACTTCCTCGGCCCGGACACTTTCGGCCCCGCGCCCGGGCGCCGCGCCCCGGCGGGGAGGGGGCGGACCGCGGCGATCCGCCACCGTTCCACGTCGGCGAACCACCGCACCGGTGCCAGCGCCCACGCCGGGACCCGCGGCCCGCCCGGCCGCAGCGCACCGGCCGCCCGGACACCCAGGCCGCCCAGCACCAGCAGCAGGCCGGCCGCGGCGGCCACGGGCGCGGTGAGCAGGTACGACGACTCCAGGAGCGCGCGGCGCCCGGTACGCAGGAGATACCGGCCGCCCGGCCGCCACCAGCCCCGAACCGCAGCGGGGAACGACTCGGTCATGGCCGCAGCCTAACCAAGCGTGCCGCCGCCCGGTCCGCCCACGGGGCCGCGGACGCGGCGCTGACCAGGCGGCTCACGCAGCTCACACGGCTCACGCGGCCCGGGCGGCAGCCGGGGCAGCCGGGGCAGCCGGGGCAGCCGGCCGGCTTCGGCTCGGTCGGCCGCCGCTCAGCCGGTTTTGACGAGTACCGCCTGGAGGAGCCGGGCCCGGTCCTGCTCCAGGTTGCCGAGATACGTCTCCAGCTTCCGCTCGAAGTCCGGGACGTACACCTGCAGCCCGAGCGGGGGCAGCGGCTCGGCCAGGAGCGCGCGCGTGAACGCCGCCGAGTCCGCCGTCAGGTCGTTCCACGCGCGGACCTCGAACCCGGCCGCCCGCAGGATCTGCCGCAGGACCTCCGGGGTCACCAGGTGGCTCAGTTCCGGGCGCTCGGCCCACATCACGGGGAAGCGCAGCGGCCGGACGGGGCCGGCCACCACGTCCCACAGCGCCAGCCGGCCGCCCGGCGCCAGGACCCGGGACGCCTCGGCGTACAGCCGCGCCTTGTCGGCGATGTTCATCTGGACGTGCTGGCTGACGACGACGTCGAACGCGCCGTCGGGGAACGGCAGGTCGAGCACGTCCCCCTCGCGGACGTCGATCAGGTCGCCCAGGCCCGTCCGCGCGTTGAGCCGGCGGGCGGTGTCGCAGTACTCGGGGGTGAGGTCCACGGTCGCCACCTGGCAGCCGACCTGCCCCGCGAGGTGGCGCGCGGTGCCGCCCACTCCGCTGCCCGCGTCGAGCACCCGGTCCCCGGCGGTCACCTCCGCGAGCCGGACCAGGGAGTCGGTCGCGAGGCGGCCGAGGAGGTGGAACTCCTCCAGGAAGTCGAGGTCGGACGGGCTCAGGGAGCCGCCGGGCGGGTGCCCGGCGGCCAGGAGCGCGCGTTCGATCCGGTCCCACGTGCTGCCGGTGGCATAGGGCATGTCGGTGGTCATCCGCGGTGTCCTCGGTGGTCGGCGGGCGGGGACGGGACGGGCAGGACGTCCCGCTCTGACGATACGTCAGGAGGTCGGCCTGGGTGGTGGATTGGGGCATCGGGGCGACCGCACCGGGCGGGCGGGGTGCGGGGCGTCGCCCACCGCCGCGCGGCCGGGCTCGCGGGTGGTGCGGGGCGCGGCGGCGGTCGCGGCTGGCATTATGCAGGTGAATACCTGCATAATGGGGGAGTGAGCTTCCCGAGAGCGATGGACGCGGTGTTCAAAGCACTGGCCGACCCGACCCGGCGCCTGCTGCTGGACCGGCTGCGCGAGCAGAACGGCCAGACGCTGGGCGAGCTGTGCGAGCGGCTGGACATGGCACGCCAGTCGGCGACGCAGCACCTCGACGTCCTGGTCCGGGCCGGCCTCGTGACCGTCGTACGACGCGGACGGGAGCGGCTGCACTACCTGGACCCGACGCCGATCCACGAGATCGAGGAGCGCTGGATCTCGGGGTTCGACCGGCCCCGCCTGCAAGCGATCAGCGCCATCAGGAACCGAGCAGAGGAGTACGCCATGAACGACGCACCCACGACCGTGCCGACCTACGTCTACGTCACCTACATCCGCGCGAGCGCGGAGCACGTGTGGCGGGCCCTGACGGACGCGGACCTCACGGCGCGCTACTGGGGGCACGCCAACGTCTCGGACTGGCAGCCCGGCTCGCCCTGGGAGCACCGGCGGACCGACGGATCAGGCGCCGTCGACGTCGTCGGCAAGGTGATCGAGGCGGAGCCCCCGACCCGCCTGGTCATCACCTTCGAGGACCTCCCCGACGCCCGGACCACCAGGGAGCCCTCGGTCGTCACCTTCCTCGTCGAGCCGCACGAGGACATCGTCCGCCTCACCGTGACCCACGAGAATCTGCCCGACGAGGACATGCGCAAGGGGATCTCGCAGGGCTGGCCGGCCGTGCTGGCGAACCTCAAGTCGCTGCTCGAAACCGGCGACGTGCTGCCGCAGGCCCCCTGGGAGATGTCCTCCGGCGGACACGCCTGACCCGGCCCGCACCGACCGACCGACCGACCGCCCGCACCGACCGAAGGAAGCGGACATGATGGACACCACCCCGCTGCGGGACGCCTACCGCGCCCTGCTGGACGCGGCCGCCACCGTGGCCGATGCCGATGCCGATGCCGATGCCGGTGCCGGTGCCGAGGCCGACGCCGACGCCGACGCCGACGCCGGTTCCGTGCCGCCGGCCGGCGAGTGGGACGCCGACCAGATCCTCGCGCACGTCACCCTCGTCAACGCCGCGACCCTCGCCGCCGTCGCCCTGGTCGCCGCCGGGTCGAGCGCGACCTACGACAACCGCGTCGCGCTCGACCCCTGGACCCTCGCGCGCACCATCGCGCGCGCCGGCGGCAGCGCGGGGCTGCGGGACCGCGTCCGCCACCAAGCGGACGCCCTGTGCGCGCTCGCCGGTCCCGCCCTCGGCGAGGCCGAACTCGACACGCAGGTCCCCACGTTGCTGCTGTCCAACGGCGAGCTCCTGGTCGACCGGCCGATGCCGCTCAGGGACCTCGTCACGGGCCTGGCGGAAGCGGAACTGCCCGGCCACACCGCACAGCTCCTGGCGCTGCTGCCGCGGTCGCGCCGCGAGCCCGATTGTTCGATGATGAACTAGAGGCGTACGGAACGAGGGGCGTGCGGAAGCGGAGGCACCGGGCAGCGCGACCGGACGAGGTGAACGCTCATGGGCGCAGACCATCGGGTCCTCGTCGGCTATGCGTCGAAGAACGGATCGACCGCGCAGATCGCGGAGTGGATCGGCGCGCGGCTGCGGGAGCGCGGCCTGGAGGTCGAGGTGCGGGCCGCCCGGGGAACGCTCGACTGCTCGTACTACACCGCTGTCGTCCTCGGCTCGGGACTGTACGAAAGGCGCTGGCTGCGCGACGCCGTCCGCTTCGTCCGGCGGCATCGGCACGAGCTGCTGAGGGTTCCGGTGTGGCTGTTCAGCAGCGGTCCGCTGGACGGGGCCGCCGGGGCGCGGGCGATCCCGCCGGTCGAGCGAGTGGCCCGGCTCGCCGAGCGGGTCGACAGCGCGGAGCACGTCACCTTCGGCGGCCGGCTCGCGGAGGGGGCCGGCGGCCTCGTGGCCCGCCAGCTCCTGGCCCAGGGCAAGGGCGGGGACTTCCGCGACCGCGACCGGATCGTGCGCTGGGCCGACCACATCGCCGACGAGCTGCTCGCCGGGGCGGACACCCCGCCCGCGCGGGTGTAGCGCCCTGCGGGTGGAGCGCCGCGACCACGCGACGCGCCCTGCCCGGGTTCCGGGCGGGGGCGGGTCGCGTGGAGCGCGATGCGGGGGCGGGCCGGCCCTGGGTGCGGCCCTGGGTGCCACCGGTTCGCGCGGCCGACGCTGATGGCGCGTCAGTTCCGATGCGTCAGTCGACCGTGACGTTCACCGTCGGAGAGTGGACGTTCCCGGAGGTCACCAGTACTCCTGAGACGGCGACTTTGTGATCGCCTTCACCAACGTCACACGCGCGATGTCTGCCCGCGTCCCAGGCCGGGCGGCAACCGCCCCACCAGCGCCTCACATATCGCATAGCGGCAGGTGGCGGCATATGCCGAAGCCGAGGATCTTTACCCGCTCTACCCGTCTCCCGGGATCATGCTCCGTCGATGGTCCGGCCCGGCATCGGCTCGGCGAGCGCGATCCGCCCGGCCGGTGCGCGGAAGGGGTCGGCGAAGTACTGCGTCTCGTGCACCACCTGCCGGTCGGCGAACTGCATGACGCTCACCGTGTACGACGGCACACCGTCGTAGGTGATGGTGCACTCGCTCACCCACAACTCGGCGTGGCCGGTGATCTGTCGGACGGTGAAGTGCCGGTCGGCCGGGTGCCCGCCGCGCTGCGCCGCGATCGTCGCGCGGCCCCGGAACCGCTCACCCGACTGCGGGTAGTCGAGGATCGCGTCAGTGGCGTAGAGGGCGTGCTCGGCTTCGATGTCGCCGCGCTCCGAGGCGCGCCAGTGCTCCTCGATCGCCGCCCTGATCAGGGAGTCGGCATCCATGGCACCACCTTTCCGGGGTGCCGCCAGGCTAGGCGCTCCCGGCCGCGTCAGGTGCGGCGGCGGGCGGGGGCGGGGCGGGGGAGTCCTTCTTTCGGCCCCTACGCTCCGGGGCTCGCGTCGGCGTGCGGGGTCCAACCGGTCGCGGTGGCCCAGGACTCGGCGACCGCGATGACGAGGTCGACCACGGGGTCCTTGACGTCGGCGTAGGTGCCGACGTCGTTCACGGTGCCGGCGAGCACGCTCTTGAAGCGGGCATAGCCGGGGACCGCCTCCGGGTGGGCCCGGAACCAGTCGCGGAACAGCAGGGCGAGCCGCTCGTTGGGGGCTCCGAAGAGGCGGACGTGCAGATTGACGTCCTCGCCCGCGGTGCCGCGCCGTGACCACTGTCGCTTCGTCCAGCGCTCCCGGTCGTCGTCGAGCCCGGCGGGAACGTGGTCGTGCTGGTAGGGGGCCCGCTGGAAACCCCGGTCGGCCAGGGGCCGGTCGAACGCGCGCTCCGCCGCCCGCAGATCGTCGACGGTGACCTGCAGGTCGAAGACCGGTTTGGCGGCCATGCCGGGGATCGCTGTGCTGCCGATGTGCTCGGCGTACCGCGCCGACGGCCCGAGCACGGCACGCAGTTCGTCGGCGAGGGCGAGTCCCCGCGCCTGCCAGCTGGGGTCGGGTTCGACCACGATCGGGGCGAGCGTCACGTCTTCGGGCATGCGACCCAGTGTAGGGAGGGCGGCCGGCGGCCCTTCACGAAGCGGCCGCGCTGTCGCTGTCGGTGACCTGCCCGGGCTGCCCGGGCTGCGCGACCTGTTCGGGCTGTTCGGGCTGCGCGGGCGAGGAGGCCACGACGCCCTGCGGCGGGGTGACGGCCGCGGTGATCGCCGCGGCGATACCGAGGAGGACGGCGACGGAGGTGAGCGCCCGCAGGATGGTGATGTGGTCGGCGAGCAGACCGATCGAGGGCGGGCCCGCGAGGAACGCGCAGTAGCCGATGGACGCGATGACGCTGACCCGGCCGGCGGCGTACTGCGGCTCGTCGGCCCCCGCGCTCATGCCGACCGGAAAGCCCAGCGAGACACCGAGTCCCCACAGCACCGCGCCGACGAACGCCAGCGGCGTGGCGGGGGCGAACACGAACAGCACCGTGCCCGCGATGCCGAGCACGGCCAGCACGCGGATGACGGGCACCCGGCCGTGGCGGTCGAGCAGCGTGGGCCCGAACCAGCGGCCGAGCGTCATCGTGGACAGGAACGCGGCGAACGCGAGGGTGCCGACCAGCGCCGAGGTGCCGTAGCCGTCGATGGTGGCGATCCCGATCCAGTCGTTCCCGGTGCCCTCGGCGAAGGCGAAGGCGAGCACGAAGACGCCGATCAGCAGCGTACGGGGTTCGCGCCATGCCGCCAGGGCGCTGCGCGCGGCGGGGGCGGGCTCGTCGGAGGGAGCTTCGGACGGCACGTCGGACGGCTCCTCGACCGGGGAACGGTCGGACACGAAGCCGCGGGTCCCCCAGGGGACGGCCACCGCGACGGCCGCCGCGGCCAGCAACAGGTGCGCGGTGACCGGCACATGGAGGGCGACCATCCCCGCGCCGATCAGCGCGCCCGCGACCGTACCGAGGCTGTAGCCGGCGTGGAAGCGGGACATGATCGACCGCCCGAGGTGCCTCTCGACCAGCGCCCCGTGCACGTTCATCGCCACGTCCCACGCGCCGGTGGCGAAACCGAGCAGGAACAGCCCGGCCACCACCGGGATCGGGCCGCTGGGGTACCCGACGGCGACGGTGGCCAGACCCGCGGACAGCAGCACCGACATGCCCGCGACCGTGCGCCTGGTGCCGATGCGGTGGATGACCGGCCCGGCCATCGGCAGCGCGATCAGCGAGCCCGCGGCGATGGCGAGCAGCACGAGGCCGAGCCGCGCGGGGGAGAGGTGGAGGTGGTCGCGGACCTGCGGAATCCGCGAGGCCCAACTCGCGAACGCGAGACCGCAACCCGTGAAGGCGATGTACGTGCCCCGGACGGCACCGCGTATCTGCGCGGGCGAGGGCACGGCGAGGGCGGGAGTGGACGGCATGGGTGGCGGCTCCGTTGCGGATGGTGGTCGGGCCGCCGCGGTTCCCCTGCTGGCCGGCAGGCCAACCGTAGCAGCCGGCGGCGGGGACCTGGCCGGGTTCTGACGTGCGGAAAACGGCGCCGAGGTCGGGATTCCGGCCCCCGGGTGCGCGCTCTCCCGTCCGCTAGGTCCGCTAGGTCCGCTGGATGCGCGGGGCCCTGGTACGCAACCGGTCGATCTCGCCGCGCACATGGTCCACGTGCGGCCGGGCCCGCGCCCGCAGCGTCGGGCTCCACCGCTCCTCGGCGTATGTGCGGTCGAGGTAGAGCTGCCGGGCGTGTTCGAGGACGGGGCGGTGTTCGGGCGGGAGGCGCGCCAGCGCCCAGTCGGCGGCGGCGTCCTTCGACCTGATCTCGCCGGTGCCGAGCGTGGTCCAGATACGGGCGAAGGTCAGCAGCACGTTGCGGGTGTCGGCCGCCAAGTCCTCGATCAGGCCGGGGATGCCGGCCACGCTCGCCCGGACCAGGTCGGCGTGCGGGACCGGGTCGAGGACCCGCGCGGGGTGCGGACCGGTGAGGGCGCGGCCGCCGGCGAGGGCCATGCTGATCAGCGGCGCGAGATCGGGCATCGGCTCCGGGCGGGGCACCTGCCCGGCCAGGTACGCGGCGCGCAGCCACTCGCCGTACTGGAAGTCGCAGGTCGGCGCGGGGCGCCACGGGGTGACCTCGGAGTGGACGACCACGGTGAGTTCGACCGGGCGGGCGCCGTTCGGGGACCCGGAGATCCCGAGCAGGCCGTCGAGCAGCGCCCGCCGCTCCGGGTCGGACATCCGCCGCCGGGAGACGACCAGCACGTCCACGTCGCCGGCCGGGCGGAGACCGCCGAGGGTGGTGGAACCGTGCGGGTAGCTGCCGACGACGGCCGGGCCCAGCACGTGCCCGACCAGCGCCACGATCTCCTTCGTCTGGTCCACTCCACCAGTCTCCCCGCTGACCCGGCCCGATCACACAGGATCAACGGTCTGCCGGTGGATCTCCGCCGGCCGTCACCGGCTCCAGGCGTCCAGCGGGCGGAGCACGTGCTGCGTCGGCGTCGGACGCGCCGCGGGCTCGCGGGCCCGCGGCGCGTCAGGAGACGGCTGTGTGGAGGACCTCGGCGAGTTCGGTGGCGGCGGACAGCATGGGCCAGTGCCCGGTGGAAATGTCGACTCGTCGCCACGGCGGCTGGTCGAGGAACGCCAGCATCGGCACCCCGGCTTCCAGCAGCGTCCTGAAGTCGTCGCAGGCGACCAGGACACGATCCACCGCGGGGCCGACGGCGACGGGACCGGTGAGCCGCTGCTCGTAGGTGCCGAACGGCTGGGGAACCGCCTGCGCGCGCATGAGGTGGCGCTGCTCCTCGCCGAGTCCCTCCAGGCTGCCGAACGAGCCGAGGGCCTCGAAGCGCGGCAGCGGCAGTCGCCACCCCTCCCCGTGGTCGGCGACCTCTTTGCCCAACTGCTCGGCCACCTGCGGCGGCACGAGGTCCAGCATGCGCATGCCCTCGGCGAGCGGGGCGCTGTCGAGGTGGACCAGACGCTCCAGCCGCGATCCCAGGCGCCCGGCGGCCCCGGTGACGGGCGCAGCGGCGTAACTGTGCGCCACCAGGGTGACATCGTGCAGGTCGTGCTGGTCGACGGCCGCGACGATGTCGTCGATGTGGGTGTCCAGGTTCGTCTCCGGAGTCGCCTCGCCGACGCGTTCGCCGAGTCCCGTCAGCGTCACCGGCAGCACCGTGTGGCCCCGCTCGCGCAGCGCGCGGGTGGTGCCCTCCCAGGCCCAGGCGCCCAGCCAGGCGCCGGGGACGAGTACGAAGGTAGCCATGGGTCTTCTCCCGTTCGAGGTGGTGGAATCCGTGGTGGTGGACGGAGCGTAGGGTCGATGCAGGACAGTTCCCGCCCTGCTTTTGCGAGTGATCCATGTCTCACCCTCTGACGCGTGTGCTCGCCCTGCTCGAACTCCTCCAGACCCACCCGGGACTCACCGGCCCCCAACTCGCGGACCGGCTGGGCACCGACGTCCGCACCGTGCGCCGATATGCGGCGCACCTGCGGGAGTTGGGCATCCCGGTGGAGTCCGATCGCGGCCGTTACGGTGGCTACCGGCTGGCTCGCGGCTACCGGATGCCGCCCCTGGTGCTCACCAATGACGAGGCCCTCGCGGTCGTCCTGGGCCTGCTCGCGGGAGAACGGCTGGGCATGAGCGGCACCGCCGGCGCCGGCGCCGGCGCTCTGGCCAAGATCGAGCGGGTACTGCCGCAGACGGTGCGGGAACCGCTCGCCGCCATGCGCGACGCCCTGTCGTTCACCGCCGGCACCGTCACCGCGCAACTCCCCGCGACCGGAGTCCTGCTGACCCTGGCTCAGGCGTCCCGCTCCCGCCACGGCGTCGCCCTGCGCTACCGGTCCTGGCGCCAGGAACACAGCGAACGCGTCCTCGACCCCTACGGCGTGGTCTTCCACGACGCGCGCTGGTACGTCATCGGCCATGACCACCTCCGCGGCGCCCTGCGCACCTTCCGGATCGACCGGATCGCCTCCGTCGCACCCCGAGACGCGACCTTCACCCTGCCCGCGGGCTTCGACCCGGTCGCCCACCTCACCGCCACCCTTGCGCAGGCGCCCTACCGCTGGCAGGTCGAAGTCCTCGTCGACGGCCCCCTCGGTGAGCTCGCGCGGCGGCTGCCGAACGGCACCGCCACTCTCACGCCCCGGCCCGACGGTGTCCTGATGCGGGCCCGGGCGGACCGCCTCGACGGCATGGCCCGGCTCCTCGCCTCCCTGGAATGGCCCTTCACCGTCCACAGTCCGGACGAACTACGCCAATCCCTCCGGGACCTGGCACGTCAGCTCACCGCGGCCGCCGACCGGCCGCCGGAGTTCCCGTCGCACCGCTGCGGCGCCTTGTGACCTCAGAGGCTCGGGAGCCGTGCCATCCAGGCGTCGAAGAGATCCACGTCGTAGTGGGCGCGCCGCACCAGCGGGTGGGTCCGCTCCGGCCAGTGCCGGATCACGCGCCCGGGGTCGGTGGCCTCCAGCGCGGCGTACCACTCCGCGAGGGGGCCGGCCAGCCGGAGATGCGACTCGAAGTGGCGACGGCGCCGGGTGGTGTCGCCGGCCCGGCGCTCCCGCAGCGCGGCCTCGGAGGGCACGACACACGCGACGAGGTCGGCGGCGCCGAGGCGGCGCCGGGTGATCGCCTCCCGCGTCAGGCGCAGTTGGCGTGCGAACGCGTCCGCCGCCGAGCTCTGTCCGGCGCGCGCCAGGGTCCAGGCGTAGTGCAGCTTCAACGGGTCCGTGTCGCACACGGCGAGACCGTGCGCGGCCTGCGTGCGCAGCGCGCGGGCCCAGCGTGCCTCGTTCCGCCGGACCCAGAAGGCGCTCTGCTCCTCAAGGCTCGCCGTCGCGTCCGGCGTGACGTGGCCTGGGTGCTCGCCGACCACCAGCGCCGGCCGGAACGCGCCGGCGTGGGTGCTCTTGCCCGCGGCGCTCGGCCCTTCGACGACGGTGATCACCCCGGCACCGTCTCACAGGGTCGCGGTCGCGGCCGGGGGTGGGGCCGTGGTGGCGCGGGGGATGAGGTGGGTGGGGAGGATGGTGGTCTCGGGGACTTCGTGGCCCTGGAGTTTGGACATCAGGAGGTCGACCGCGCGGGCGCCGACCTGGGCGGTGGGGATGGAGACGGACGTGATCGGGGTCGCGGCCGGTTCGGCGATCTCGTCGGGGCAGATCGCCGCGACCGAGATGTCCTGCGGGATGCGCAGCCCGAGTGCGGTGAGCGCGTCGATGAGCGGGTGCACGATCGGTTCGTTGTGGACCACGACGCCGGTGAGATCGGGCTGTTCCCGCACCAGCCGCTCGGCGAGGGTGCGGGCCGCGACCGGGGTGTCGACACAGGGGTGGATGGAGGAGAGCAGGCCGTGCCGGTCGGCGGCCGCCGTGAACCCGGTGGCCACCCGCCGCGCGAACCCGGTCTCGCGGACGTAGACCTCGGGGTGCGAGCCGATCAGCGCGACCCGGCGGTGCCCGAGCGCCGCCAGATGGTCGACGCAGGCCTCGGCGGCCTGCTGGAAGTCCAGGTCGACGCAGGTCAGACCGGTCGGGTCGGCCGGGTAACCGATCAGCACCGACGGCTGGTCCAAGGTGCGCAGCAGCGGCAGCCGGCGGTCGTTCAACTCCACGTCCATGATGACGAAGGCGTCCGCCATGGCGCTTCCGGAGACCCGGACCAGCCCCTCCTCACCCTCGCTCTGGGTGAGGAGGAGCACGTCGTGGTCGTAGTCCCGCGCCGCGGTGACCACCGACGTCGCGAACTGCATGACCACCGGCAGGTGCATGCCCTTGCGCAGCGGCAGCACGAGCGCGAGCACCCGGGCCCGGCTGCTGGCCAGTGAACGGGCGCCGGCGTGCGGCCGGTAGCCCAACTCGCGGATGCTCTGCTCGATCCGCAGCCGCGTCTCCTGGGAGATCGGGCGCTTGCCGCTGAGCGCGTAGCTGACGGTGCTCGGCGAGACGCCCGCGTGCGCCGCGACGTCAGTGATCTTGACCATGGCACTCCCTCGGCCGGCGGCCCACCCTGCGGGCTTCCATCAGAAGCCGGACAGATCGATGGTGACAGTACCCGTTCCGGCCGCGGCCCGGACCGAGGGCCCACCCACCACCTCCACGCCCCACGGCAGCGACGCGTCGGTGGTCTCGGCCCGCAGCGCGTCCCCGTCCCGGACGACGGTGACCTCGACCGCGGCGCCGCCGTCCGGGCGCGGCACGCGCACCGTCCTGCGCTCGCCGTCGGCCGGCCGGAACACCCGCAGCGTCATGTCGTCGGCCCAGACCCGGTCCGGACGGTCGCCGGCCGCGGCGACCGGGACGACGGCGCCGGGGCGCACCAGCAGCGGGACGCTGAGGTAGCCGTGCGTCTCGTGCACCCAGCGCGGCCCGGTGACCTGCTCGCCGGTGCTGAAATGCGTCCAGGTGCCGTCGGGCACGTAGTACGACACCTCGCCGGTGGGGGAGAGCACCGGCGCCACCAGCAGGTCGCCGCCCAGCATGTACTGCCGCTCCAGGTGGGTGCACCCGGGGTCGTCGGGGAACTCCAGCACCATCGCGCGCATCACCGGGACGCCGTCGACGTGCGCCTGGTGGGCGGCCTGGTAGAGGTACGGCATCAGGCGGTGCTTGAGCCGGGTGAAGGCGCGCAGCACGTCGACCGCCTCCTCGTCGAACAGCCACGGCGCCCGGTAGGAGGACGAGCCGTGCAGGCGGCTGTGCGAGGAGAGCATGCCGAAGGCGATCCAGCGCTTGAACAGCCCCGGGTCCGGCCGCCCTTCGAAGCCGCCGATGTCGTGGCTCCAGAAGCCGAAGCCGGACAGGCCCAGCGAGAGCCCGCCGCGCAGCGACTCGGCCATGGACACCCAGGTCGACTCGCAGTCGCCGCCCCAGTGCACCGGGAACTGCTGGCTGCCGGCCGACGCCGAGCGGGCGAACACCACGGCCTCCGCGTCGCCGCGGTGCTCGCGCAGCACGTCGAAGACGGTCCGGTTGTACAGGAACGCGTAGTAGTTGTGCATGCGTTCGGGGTCGGAGCCGTCGAAGTAGGCGACGTCGGTGGGGACCCGCTCGCCGAAGTCCGTCTTGAAGCAGTCCACGCCCATCGCCAGCAGCGCCTCCAGCTTGCCGGCGTACCAGGCGCGCGCGTCGGGGTTGGTGAAGTCCACCAGCGCCATGCCGGGTTGCCACAGGTCCCACTGCCAGACGCTGCCGTCGGGCCGCTTGAGCAGGTAGCCGCCCGCCTTGCCCTCGGCGAACAGCGGGGAGCGCTGGGCGATGTAGGGGTTGATCCACAGCGAGATCCGAAGCCCGCGCTCCTTCAGCCGGCGCAGCATTCCCTCCGGGTCGGGGAAGACCCGCGGGTCCCAGACGAAGTCGCACCAGTTGAACTCGCGCATCCAGAAGCAGTCGAAGTGGAAGACCGACAGCGGCAGTTCGCGTTCCGCCATGCCCTCGACGAAGCCGGTGACGGTCTGCTCGTCGTAGGAGGTGGTGAAGGAGGTGGTGAGCCACAGGCCGAAGGACCAGGCCGGCGGGAGCGCCGGACGGCCGGTCAGGGCGGTGTACTTGCGCAGGATCTCCTTGGGGGTGGGGCCGTGGATGACGTAGTACTGGAGCTGCTGGCCCTCGATGCTGAAGCCGACCCGGGAGACCTGCTCCGAGGCGACCTCGAAGGAGACCCGGCCCGGGTCGTCGACGAAGACGCCGTAGCCGGCGTCGGTGAGGTAGAACGGGATGTTCTTGTAGGACTGCTCGCTGCTGGTGCCGCCGTCGGCGTTCCACATGTCGACGCTCTGGCCGTTCTTGACCAGCGGCCCGAACCGCTCGCCGAGTCCGTAGACGCTGGTGCCGACGTCGAGCCGGAGCTGCTCGCGGACGTAGTGGTGGCCGTCGGCGGTCTCCATGAAGCCCATGGACTTCCGGCCGCTGCCGGTCAGGGTGCGGCCGCCGGCGAGAAAGTCCATCGTCCACTCCTCGCCCCGGCCGAAGCGCACGCTCAACGCGCCCGAGGTGAGGGTGGCTTCGCTGTCGGAGACGGCGGCGACGGGCTCGTGGTCGGCGCCGGCGACCGTGAACCGCGGGCTCCTGGGGTGCCCGCCGTCGAAGTGCGTGACGCGGACGCCGATCACGTCCGGCATCGGCGCGGTGCAGTCGACGGTGACGAGCGGGCCCTTGAGCAGGTCGCCGCGGTGCCGGACGGGCTGGGTGGGCGCGTGGACGGTCAACGTGCCCTCGCCGGCGGTGGCGTCGAGCACCTGGGCCGGGTAGGCGGCCGTGACCCCCTCGCGCAGCAGCCAGTATCCGTCGGTGAACTTCATCGTCAGGGCCTCTCCTGGTAGGGCCACCCGCACGCGGGCAGGGTGGGGCGGGGCAGGCTGGGGTGATACGGCGAAGGTGGTGGGTGTGGCGGGGTGGGGTGGCGGGGTGGCGCGGCGGACGTGGCGGTGCGGAGGGCGGGGGCCGCGGGCGGTGCCGGCGGCCCCTCGCCTCACTTGACCGCGCCCACGGCGATGCCGCGGGTCAGCGTCCGCTGGAAGACCAGGAAGAAGGCGATGGCGGGCAGCGCGCCGAGCAGGCCGGCCGCGTTCGTCATCGTCGCGTCCATCAACCGCTGCCCCTGGAGCACCCCGAGGGCGACCGACACCGTCTGGTTGTCGTTCGACGGCAGCAGCACCAGCGGCAGCAGGAACTCGTTCCAGGTCCAGATGAAGAAGAACACCATCAGGACGCCGAGCGTGGACCGGCTGACCGGTACCACGATCCGCCACAGCACCTGCCAGCTGTTGGCGCCGTCGATCCGGGCCGCCTCGATGATCTCCCGGGGGAACGCGCCCAGCACCGACGACAGCAGGTAGGTGCCGAACGCCGACTGGATGACGCTGAAGACGATGACCAGGCTCAACCGGGTGTCGTACAGGCCGAGTTGCTTGGACAGGTAGTAGAGCGGATAGACCAGGGCCTCCTGCGGCAGGACGTTCGCCAGCACGAAGAAGGCGAGTATCCAGGCGCGGCCCCTGATCCGGCCGATGCCGATCGCGTAGGCGTTGAGGACCGACAGCAGGACGCCCGCCAGGGCCACCGACCCTGAGATCAGCGTGGAGTTGAGGAGCACCCGGCCGAAGTCCACCCGGGTCCAGAAGCTCTTCAGGCCGTCCAGGTAGATCCCGTGCGGCAAGGAGAGCGGGCCGTGGGCGGAGTAGTCGCCGGGCGACTTCAGCGCGTTGTCCAGCACGATCAGCAGGGGCAGCACCATGAAGACGGCGCCCAGGGCGATCGCTGTCAGCGCGGGGAAGCGCTTCACCGTGTTCACCGTGCGTCCTCCGCCCGGGTCTGGAAGCTCAGACCGACCACCGTCAGCGCGAGGATGAGCACGGTCATGACGGTCGCGATCGCCGATCCGTATCCCACCTGGGTCTTCTCGAAGAAGGTCGCGAAAGAGAAGTACGACGGGACGTCCGTGGCGTCGGCGGGCCCGCCCTTGGTCAGGACGTAGACCGCGCCGAAGACCTTGAGCGCCGCGATGGTGCACCAGAGCATCACCACGTAGATCTCCGGGCGCAGTTGGGGCAGCGTGACATGCCAGAACCGCTGCCACCAGGAGGTGCCGTCGAGTTCGGCGGCCTCGTGCAGCGCCGGGTCGACGCGTTGCAGGCCCGACATGAAGATGACCACGGGGAAGCCCAGTTGGACCCAGACCATGACCGCCATCACGCTGTACAGCGCGAAGTGCGGGTCACCCAGCCAGTCCTGCCGCAGCCCGCCCAGGCCCACCGCCTTGAGCAGCTCGTTGAGCGAGCCGTTCTCGGGGGCGAGTATCCAGCTCCAGACGATGCCCGCCACCGTGATCGGCAGCACCTGGGGCAGGTAGAAGCAGGCCCGCAGGACGGCGGCGAGCTTCGACCCGAAGTGCTTGGCGACGAAGTCGAACAGGGCGGCGGCCACCACCAGCCCGATGACGGTGGGGACGACCGCCATCGCCACCACCATGGCGAGGCTGTGCTGGAAGGACTGCCAGAACTGCGAATCCTTCATCAGCTGCCGGTAGTTGGCCAGCCCCGCCCAGCTCGGCGAGCCCACCCCCTGCCAGTTCGTGAAGCTGTAGTAGACGTTCAGCGCGAACGGGTAGACGATGACCGCGAGAAAGGCGACGGCCCCGGGTATCAGGTAGAGCGGGTAGGTGCTCGCCGGCTGGTGGCGTCGGGCGGTCATGACTTCGGCGCACCCGCGTCGTACGCCTTCTGCAACTCGTCCAGTACCTGGTCCGGCTTCGCGCTGCCGGTGAGGAGTTTCTGGACGGCGGAGACGAGGTCGTCGTAGAAGCCGGGCACCGGCCAGTCGGGGTAGAAGGCGAGGCCGTCGGCGGCGGAGATCTTGTTGAAGTTCTCGATCAGCGTCTTCGAGGCCGGGTCGGTGATGGCCGTGGGAGAGGCCGCCACCGGAATGCCGCCGTTGTTTCCGAGGGTGTTCTGGATGCCCTGCTTCATGGTGATGTTGATGAAGTCGTAGGCGAGTTGCTTGTTCTTGGCCTTCTTGGGAACGACCCAGAGATTGCCGCCGGAGCCGAGGGTCAGTTTCGATCCGGGCCACAGGAACGAGCCCCAGGCGAACTTGTTCTCGGTCTTGAACCGCCCGTACCACCAGCTGCCCGAGAAGAAGATCGGGTACTTGCCGCTGATGAAGGAGACGCCGGCGTCCTCGGCCTTGGCGCCGCTGGCGGTCTTGGCGAGGTAGCCCTTGGCGACCCAGTCCGCGAAGGTGTTCGCCGCGTAGGTCCAGGCCGCGTCGTGGAAGTCCACCTTGCCCTGGTAGAGCTGGTAGGCGTTCACCCAGGCGCGGTCGGCCTTGGTCAGCGCCAGCTGGTAGAGGTACTGCTGGGCGGGGTACTCGGCGCCCGCGTCGGCGAGCGGGGTGATGCCCTTGGCCTTGAAGGCGGCCAGCGCGGCGGTGAACTCCTCGGGCGTGGTGGGGACCTTGACGCCGTTCTTGGCGAAGAGGTCCTTGTTGTAATACACCATCGTGTACTCGCCGAAGTTCGGGACGCCGTACCAGTCGCCCGACCCCATCACGCCCTGCGTGTTGTACCTGCTGGTGGTGGTCACGCTCGGGCTGAGCAGCTTGTCCCAGCCGTACTTGGTGACTTCGGGGGTCAGGTCGGTGAGCAGTCCCTGCTTGGCCAGCAGCCCGGCGGTGGAGTTGCCCTTGTTGTACTCCATCACGTCCGGTGCGTCATCGGAGTTGAGGACCATCGAGGCGGTCTTCTGGATCTGCTCGAAGCCCTTTGCCTCGAACTCCACCTTGACGCCCGGGTGGGTCTTCTTGAATTCGGCGATCGCCTGGTTCCAGGCGATGCCCATCGCGCTGTCGGGGCCTTCGTAGTGCCAGAGCTTGAGGGTCTTGCCGTCGCCTGTCGAGCCGCCCGAACTCCCGCACGAAGCGAGGAGCAGGGCGCTTGCCAAGGCCATCGCGGTCACGACTGTTCGGCTGCGCGCCTTCGACATTGAAGGGACCTCCACGGGGGTCGGAAGGGTGGCGAACGCTGCGTCGAATCGCTTCGACGAACCGCGTCGAAGCGATTCGACGGTGAAACGTAGAGGGGTGCCAGGTATATGTCAATGGCGTTGACAAATCGGGTGGGTGGGGGTGGGGCCGGGGTCGCTTCGGGGCGGCGAAGGCGCGGTGGGGGCGTCTCGGAGCGGCGTACGCGCGGGCGCGGCCTACCTCTGGCGGGCCGGGCGGGCTTGTCGTGCCTCCCGGGCCGCCCGCACGGGTGGGGCCGGCCGAACCGGCTGCGGCAGCGCGGGAGTCCGCTTGGCGGCGCGGCTGACGACGGCCGTCTCGACATGGGTGATGCCCAGGCCGACCAGGTCCCGGGAGAGGAAGCCGTACAGGGCCGTCAGATCCGGAAAGTACGCGGCCGCGTGCAGGTTCGAGGGGCCCGAGGTCGCGAACGCGCCGTGCACCGCGGGGTGATCGGCCAGCGCCTGCCCCGCGGCGGCCAGGTGGTCCGGCGCCACGTGCAGCAGCAGCTTGGCCTCGATGGGCAGCCCGAGGCGGCGCGGATCGACCAGCACCTGGGTGACCAGCCGGCCCTGGTCGGCCAGCCTGGCCAGGCGGCGGCGCACGGTGCTCTCCGGATGACCGGTGCGCTCGGCCAGCGCCGCCGAGGACAGCCGCGCGTCGGGAGTGAGAGCGTCGATCAGAGCCTGCTCCACCGCGTCGGTGTCGACACCGTACGGGCCGGGGGAGCCGTCGGCGGCCGACCCGGGTCCCGGGCCGGCCGGGCTCAGCGCCGCGCGTTCCGCCGCGGTCAGCACCTGGTGCCGCCACTCGGAGGTGAGCCGGAAGACGTGCAGGATCGTGGCGCTCTCCAGGGACGTCACCGCCTGGGTGGAGGGCAGTTGGCGGAAGACCAGCGGGTCGCGCGACCCCGGCTCGGTCCGGGCGACGGCGAAGATCTCGTCACCCGAGGTGGTGATGTCGATGAACGGGATGTCCTCGCGCGCGGCGAGCGCGGCCACGATCGTGTCGAGCTTCCCCCGCAGCACCCGGATGCGCAGGAACAGGGCGCCGGCCGAGCCTCCGTTGCGCGGTCGCGCGACCGGTGAGACCACGACACGCAGCGTGCCGTCGGCGCCGAGCGCGTGCAGGCGGCGGCGCACGGTGGCGGGGTTGAGCCCCAGCACCTGGGCCGCCCGCTCCGCGGTCAGACGGCCGTCGCACTGCAGCGCGGCCACCAGCCGCTGGTCGATGAGGCTCAGTGCGGAATCCGCCGTTGCGCGCGCCATGCGAGCAAGTTTCGCCCATTCCACCGCCTCGCGCTGCCCGTTTCGGGGACGGCGGCCCAAGCATGGAGGACATCCACCCCGCATCGTCCCGAAGGCGCCTCGCCGCTCGTGGACCCGAGCCATGGAAGGAGCGCACGATGATCCTCGACCCGCGCAACTGGTTCCCCGTCCTGACCGGCTGACCGCCGGTACCCCGGGCCGTCACCGCGGTGGCGACCCGGTGCGGGGGCCTGCGGCCACGACGACGCCGCGGGCCCCGCACCCCAGCGCACCCGCAGCGCACCCACATCGCACCCGCGTACGACGCAATCACCACGGAGGTCCACGTGCCCGTGATCAGGCAACGGGAGAAAGTACGTTTCGCCAGCGGCGACACCTCATGCGCCGGCTGGCACTATCCGGGGGCCAACGGCGGCTGCGTGATCATGGCCGGCGGGACCTCGGTCACCAAGGAACCGGCCTCGGACCAGTTCGCCGCGCGGTTCAACGAGGCCGGGTTCGCCGTCCTGGCCTTCGACCACCGGCGGTTCGGGGAGAGCGGCGGCACACCGCGCCAGATCGTCGATTTCGACGAGCAGGTCGCCGACTGGCACGCCGCGATCGACTGCGCGACCGACCTGCCCGACGTCGACCCGGACCGGATCTCGGCCTGGGGCTTCTCGCTCGCGGGCGGCCACCTCTTCCGCGTCGCGGCCGACAACCCGGGACTGGCCTGCGCCATCTCCCAGACCCCGCTGGTCGACGGCCGCGCGGTCGCACCCCACGCGCTGCGCTGCATGACGCCCCTCGCGGCGCTGCGGCTCTTCGGCCGGGGCGTCGCGGACGCGCTCGGCGGCGCCTTCGGGCGCCCGCCGCTGCTGGTCCCGACCGCCGGTCCGCGCGGCGCCGTCGCCTCGCTCACCACGCCCGACGCCATGGACGGCGACCTGGCCCTGGACCCCGACGGCCGGCACACCGGCTGGGAGCAGACCGTTGCCGCCCGGATCGCCCTGCGGATCGGCGGCTACCGGCCCGGCCGCCACGCCTCCCGGATACGCTGCCCGCTGCTGGTCGTCGTCTGCGACCAGGACCAGAGCGTGCTCGCCGACCCCGCGGTCCGCGCGGCCGGGAACGCGCCGGCCGCCGAGGTGGTCCACCTGCCCGGCAGCCACTACGCCCCGTTCCTCGCCGCGCACGAAGAGGCCGTCGAGGCGCAACTCGCGTTCCTGCGGAAGCACGTGGGTCCCCGTGAAGCCGTCTGAGCCGGACCGTTCGTGGCGCGTTCGCGCGTCGTCGTTTCTGGGGTGTGTCCGGCTGCCACGGGGGTGTGGCCGGGGGCGGTGGAGGCGGCTGTCGGTGCCGGGCGGGTGGCGCGGGTGCGGTGGTCCGGGTGGGGGCCGGACCGTTCGTGGCGCGTTCGCGCGTCGTCGTTTCCGGGGTGTGTCCGGCCGTCACGGGGGTGTGGCCGGGGCATGGCGGAGGCGGCAGCAGATACCGGGCGGGTGCGGGGGTGCCGTGGGCCCCGCCGTCCGGGCGTCGCGGCAACGGCCTTGCGGGCAGGCCGGGTCGGTGCGTTACCGGGGTGCGGGGTGGCGACGGCGGCGGGTGTGTTCGAGCAGCAGGACGTTGGCGAGGGCCGCGCCGACCAGGAGGGCGACGTTGAGCGTGGCGCTGCCGGCGCTGAGCCAGGCGGCGTCGCTGCCGTCGGGGCGGGCGGCCGGCGCCAGGAGGCCGCCGACGCCCTTGAGGACGGCGTACCCGCCGTAGACGAGCACGAGCGCCGGCACTCCGAACGGCAGCGTCAAGGCGACCGCCAGCAGGTAGAAGAGGGCCTCGCCGTGGACGGCGCCGAGCACCGCGAGGGCGCCCACGGCCGCCACGTACAGCCCCTCCACGGACCGAAGCCCCCGTCGTGCGGCCATCGTTGGCCTCCCCCTCCGCCGTCGGACCCGGGTCCGCCGATGCCCCGTCCCCAGTGTGCGCCCGCGGTGGGCGTTCCGTCGCCGGTTCGGGCTCCAGGCGCGGCCCGCGCGCCGTACGGGGCGGTCTACCGTTCGGGTATGCGCATCGTCTCCCTGCTTCCCGCCGCGACCGACATCGTCGTCGAACTCGGCCTCGGCGGCGACCTCGTCGGGCGCACCCACGAGTGCGACTGGCCGCCGGACGTGGTCGGTCCGGTGCCGGTGGTGACGTCCGCCGAGTTCGACGCCGACGCGCTGAGCAGCCGGGAGATCTCCGAGGCGGTCGGGGGAGCGGCGCACCGGGGTTCCTCCCTGTACACCCTGGACGCCGGCCTGCTCGCGGACCTCGCGCCCGACGTGGTGCTCACCCAGGACCTCTGCCAGGTCTGCGCGGTCTCCTACGAGGCGGTCGCCGACTCGGTACGCGTACTGGACGGCGACGGGCCCCGCGTCATCAGCCTGGAGCCGCGGACCCTGCCCGACGTGCTCGCCTGCGTGCGGCGGGTCGGCGACGTCCTGGGCGTACCGGAGACCGCCGCGCGCCGGGTGGCCGAGGCGTACCGGCGGCTGGACGCCGTACGGGACCGGACCTCGGGTCGGCCCCGGCCCCGCGTGGCCGCGATCGAATGGCTCGACCCGCTGTGGCCGGCCGGGCACTGGGTGCCCGAACAGATCCGCCGCGCCGGCGGCGAACCCCTGCTGGTCCACCCGGGCGAGCACACCGCCGCCATGGACTGGGCCGCGCTGTGCGACGCGGCCCCGGAGGTGATCGTGCTGATGCCCTGCGGCTTCCCGCCCGAACGCACCTTCACGGAAGCGGACGTGCTGACCGGACACCCCGCGTGGGCGGACCTGCCGGCGGTCCGCGACGGCCGGGTCTGGGTCCTCGACGGCCCCGCCCACTTCAACCGCCCGGGCCCGCGGGTGGTGCGCGGCGCCGAGATCCTGGCGTACGTCCTGCACGGCATCGAGCCGGACGAGCCGGTGACGGACCGGGAGGCCCGCAGGCTCCTCCCCGCGGCCCCCCGGACTCCCGCCGGCCCGTGACACGTGTGCGCCGCAACTCGCGTGCCGGCGTGAGCCGTTGACGGGTTCCGTCGACCCGCCGCGTGGACCGGGGGCGTCGGGCTGCCCCGGTGGGCGCCCACTCCCGGCGGCGCGGGACCGTCGACCCGACCGGCCGCGGGACCCGCTAGTGGTGTGACCGCGTAGGTTCACCGGCTTGGCTAGGAGCCTGTCTCAGTAACCGGCGAGCAGCCAGGCGGTCGTGATTGGCGGGATGAGTCGTCCGCCGCTCGCGGGGCTGTCGGTGTCGGAGGTGTCGTTCGCGGGTTCGGGAATCGGTGCCGGGGGTCGCCGGTTGCGGGCGGTCCGGCGAGCGCCACGGCCAGTCCGGCGGCTCCGGTGTGGCGGAAGATCTTGCGGAGGTTGTGGCAGGCGGCCGGCAGGCGCCACTCGCCGCGGGCGCCGTCCTCGCCGCGCAGGAGGAGTCGGCGGCCGTTGTGGCAGGTCATGATCTGGCCGAAGACGGGTTCGACGATGGTCTCGCGTCGGCTGTATGCGGCCCGGCCGGGCTTGGTCCGCAGTTCGCGGGCCATGCGCTCCTTCAAGGTCGCGTCCTTGGGGACGCGTCCGCGGGGTGCGGGCGGGACCCGCTCGTCGTGGGACAGGCAGCCGGTGGCCATGAACGTGTCAGTGGGGGAGTTCAGTCGGCGTTCCTTTGCGGCTTCGAGGTTCGTCTCGGAGCAGTAGCCGGTGTCGACGAGGGCCTGCTTGGCACGTCCCGGTGCCGTCAGGCAGGTTCCGCAGGCGTGGGCCCCAGGGCGCGGATCGCGAGATCGATCGCGGTGGTCAGACGCTCGATGTCGTGGCCGGCGCGTTCCCGCACCCGCAGGCCGAGCACCGTGGTGAACAGCAGCTCCACGGCGCCGTCGATGTCGAGACCGGCGGACAGTTCGCCACGGTCACGGCCCTCGGCCAGCACGGACCGCAGGGCCTGCCGGGTGACCTCGAAGGCGGCCTCGGTCCGCCGGCGGACCTTTTCGTCGGTGGTGCCGAGCTCGGTGGCGGTGTTGACCACGAAACACCCGCGGCCGGACTTGCCGTCGGCCGGGCAGGTGACCAGCCACAGCATCCATTCCCGCAGCACCTGCCGAACGGGACGGTCCGCCGTGTCCAGCCGCTGCTGGGCCTCCGCCGAGTCGGTGGCCCGGTAGTGGTCGAGCGCGCGCAGGAACAGCGTGTGCTTGTCCGTGAACGTCCGGTACAGGCTGCTGGGCGTGAGCTTCAGCTCGTCGCCCAGGTCGCGCACCGAGGTGGCGTGGTAACCGCGTCGCCAGAACAGCTCGGTCGCCGACCTGACCGCGTTCTTCTCGTCGAACTGTCGGGGGCGTGCCATGTGTTCACCTTACCCAACTTGTGGAGCGGTCGCTCCCATACTAGCGTCTGCCGTATGGGAGCGATCGCTCCCGAATCTTTGCAGGAGGCTCCGTTGACGACCGCAGAACAGACCCCCGCCCCGACACAGGAACCAGAGGTCCCGGAGAAAAGTCGCTGGACGGCGGTCTCCGCGGTGGCTCTGGGCACCTTCCTGCTGGTGACCGCCGAGCAACTGCCAATCGGCCTGCTGACCTCCGTGGGGTCCGCACTGTCGGTCTCCGAGGGGACGGCCGGGCTCATGGTGACAGTGCCCAGCATCGTCGCCGCGTTCGCGGCACCACTGGTTCCGATGCTCGTCGGGTCGATGGACCGGCGCATCCTGCTGCTCGGCCTGATGGCCCTGATGACCGTCTCCAACCTGGCCTCCGCCCTGGCACCGAACTTCGCCGTCCTGGTGGGCTCCCGAGTGCTGGTCGGTATCGCGATCGGCGGCTTCTGGGCCGTCGCCAGCGGCCTGGCCGTCCGGCTCGTCGCCCCCGCGGACGCGCCGCGAGCCACCGCGGTCATCTTCGGCGGCGTCGGAGCCGCGAACGTGTTCGGTGTCCCGCTCGGCACCCTGGTCGGTGACCTCACCGGCTGGCGCACCGCCTTCTCCTCACTGAGCGCCCTGGCGCTCGTCACCCTGATCGTCCTGCTGGCGGTGCTGCCGGGGCTGGCCGCATCCCAGGCCATCCGGCCGAAGCTGCTGATGGAGCAGTTCCGCAACCCGGGCGTGCGCGTCGGCATCATCGCGACCGTGCTCATCGTGTTCGGGCACTTCGCCGCCTACACGTTCGTGAGCCCGGCGCTCCAGAAGCTGTCGGGGATCGACGAGCGCTACGTCGGTCCGCTGCTGTTCGGGTTCGGTGCGGCCGGCATGATCGGCAACTTCGTCGCCGGCGCGGCGCTCTCCCGCCGGGTGCACCGGAGCGTGCTGATCATCTCCATGGCCCTCGCGGTCGCGATGCCGCTCTTCCTGCTGCTGGGCCGGACCGCGGCCGGCGGCGCCATCCTGCTGATCGTCTGGGGTCTGTCCTACGGCGGTGTGTCCGTGGGCCTCCAGACCTGGATGATCAAGTCCGCCCCGCAGGCCGTGGAAGCGGCCTCCTCGCTGTGGGTGGCGGTGTTCAACCTGTCCATCGGCATCGGCGCACTGGTCGGCGGCGTCATCGTCGACACGCTCACCCTCCAGGGCGTGCTGTGGCTCGGCGGCGCCTGCGCCCTGCTCGCCGCCCTGGCGATCTGGACCGCCCGCACCAACGACGCCCTGCGATGACCGAGCCCTCCTCAGGGCCCACCGGGGACGCGTAGCCACAACGGTGCCGACTGGCGCGCCGCCGTTACACCGGCGGCGCCCCACTCGGCACCGCATTGTTTCGGGCTCCGGGCGTGTCGTCGCCTATCGAGTGGCAGCCGCGGAAGTAGCGGACGCCGTGGGTGCGGTGGTAGGTCGCGGGGTGCCGCTCGGGGCGACCGGCCCGGGCCCAGCATGAGCCGCCGGCGGGACGGATGCCAAGCGGGCCGGACTCGTCCAACGCGAACGCCCGGTCCGGGAAGCGGTCCAGGACGTGTTCGATGCGGTCGAGCTTGGCATCGCGCTCGGGGTCAGGGGACTTCTTCCATGTCTTGGTCCGCTGGAAGGTGACGCCGCGGCGGACGAGCCGGCACCGTAAGGCCTCGCGGCCGATCCGGATCACGCGGCCGTGGACTCTTTGCAGGTAGGCGGCGAGTCTGCGGATCGACCAGCGGGTGAAGGGCTGGCCGAGCTTGGTCGGCGGCGCACGATCTGCGGCAGCATCTGCCCCTCCTGGTCGGTCGCCGAGCCGGGCGGGCCGCACCGTGGGCGCGGTCGTGCGGTCGTGCGGTCGTGCGGGTGTGCGGGTGTGCTGTCGTGCCGGGCCTACCGGCCGGATGCCGCGCCGGCCTGCTCCCGGCGCGCGCGGTCGAAGCGTTCCCGGGACTCCTCGATGTGCTCCAGATGCAGCCGGGTCCACGCGCACATGCCGTAGACGGTCGCGCGCAGCGCGTGGCCCGCGTCCGTGAGCGCGTACTCCACGCGGGGCGGCACGGTCGGGTGGACGGTGCGCTCGACGAGCCCGTCGCGTTCGAGGCCGCGCAGCGTCTGCGTGAGCATCTTGTGGCTGATGCCCTCGACCTCGCCGCGGAGTTGGGTGAAGCGCAGGGTGCGCTCGCCGAGGATGGTGACCACCAGCAGCGTCCACTTGTTCGCGATGCCCGAGAAGATCTCCCGCGCGAGGGAGTGGGCGCGCGTCACATCGGCGTCCGCGTCCCGTGAAACCCGGCCGGCCTCCTCGGTCACCACCAGGTGCCTCTCTTTCGAAAAAGTGCGTTCTTCCCTCTGAACTGCTCACTCTCCTACGGTGCCCAGGTATGCACAAGTGACCGTGAGGACCCGTCATGACCATTCTCAAGACCTACGCCCGCCTGTGGACCGATGCGCTCGACCCGTCGCTGCCCCTGCTGCGCGAACTGACCGGTGCCGAGCCCGATCTCCGTTTCGCCTTCGACTCCGTCGAACTCGCGGCGATCGGCGACTTCCTCGTCATCGCGGGACCACCCGCGGAGCGGGCCCGCTACGCCCACGCCGGCGCCACCGTGATCGTCGACGACCTCGACGCCCTGACGGCGGTACTCGCGGCCGCCGGCGCCGAGATCACCACGCCGGAGAGCACCAGCGCCACCGGCCGGTTCCTGTACGCGCGCCACCGCGGCGGCGCGGAGGTCGAGTACGTGGAGTGGGTGCCGGAGTTGGTGGAGCGCATCGTCCGGGCGTAGCCGGGCGGTCGCCGGCGTGGGGCGGTCGGTCGGCGTGCAGCGGTCGGCCGGCGTGGAGCGGTCGGTCGTCGCCGCCGGACGCGCCCGCGGGTGTCTGGTAATCGCCCCGCTGTCTCGAAAGAGGGGGTGTTGTCATGGCGGTGTCAGGATGTAACGTCCCGGGGTGCTGTCACTGACGCGGAGACCCCGCACCCACTCGATGTCCGTCGTGGCGGTGGTCCTCACCGCCCTGATGTTCGTCCTCCTCGGCCCGGTCGCCGCGCACGCCGGTGCCGGCCCGCGGGACACCGGCAGTCAACCGGTCGACTCCTACGCCAACGCCATCCGGCAGTCCGTCTGGGTCGACACCGGCCTCGACGGCGACCGCGACGGCAAGACCGACCGGGTGGCGGCGGACATCATCCGGCCCTCGGAACCCGCGGCGGCGGGCCGGCAGGTGCCGGTGATCATGGACGCCAGCCCGTACTACTCCTGCTGCGGCCGCGGCAACGAGAGCCAGGTCAAGACGTACGACCAGAGCGGCAACCCGGTGGGCTTCCCGCTCTACTACGACAACTACTTCGTACCGCGCGGCTACGCGGTCGTCCTCGTCGACCTCGCGGGCACCGACCGCTCCGACGGCTGCGTCGACGTCGGCGGCGCCTCCGACATCACCTCGGCCAAAGCCGTCATCGACTGGCTGAACGGCAGAGCCACCGCGTACACCACACGCACCGGAAGCACGACCGCGCAGGCGGGCTGGTCCAACGGGTCGGTCGGCATGATAGGCAAGAGCTGGGACGGCACCGTCGCCAACGGCGTCGCCGCGACGGGGGTCGAGGGCCTGAAGACCATCGTCGACATCAGCGGCATCAGCTCCTGGTACGACTACTACTTCGCGCAGGGCGCGGCCCTCTACGACGGCGGCCCCGACGAACTCGCCTCCGAGGTCGAGAGCTCCGGCGCGCAGTCGCACTGCTCCGCCGAGGAACAGGCGCTGCGTGACGGCGCACCGCGCAACGGCGACTGGACCAGCGCCTGGCAGGACCGCGACTACTACGCCAACGCGTCCAAGGTGAAGGCCAGCGTCTTCGTCGCGCAGGGCATGCAGGACCTCAACGTGCGCACCAAGAACTTCGGCCAGTGGTGGAACGCGCTCGCCGCGAACGGGGTGCAGCGCAAGATCTGGCTGTCGCAGACCGGCCACGTGGACCCGTTCGACTACCGGCGGTCCGACTGGGTCGACACCCTGCACCAGTGGTTCGACCACTACCTGATGGGCGTCGACAACGGCGTGCAGAGCCAGCCGATGGCCGACATCGAGCGCACCCCCGACCACTGGAGCACCGACCCGGTCTGGCCCGCGCCGGGCACCGCCGCGACCCAGGTCGGCCTGAAGGCGAGCGGCACCAACGGCCTCGGCTCGCTGAGCGCCGGGGCCCCGCCGGCGAGCGGCACCGAGCGCTACACCGACAACCCCGCGCAGGACGAGGACGACTGGGCGGCGCAGGCGGACCAGGCGACCGCGAGCAAGGTGTCGTTCACCACCGGCACTCTCGCCAGTGACCTGCGGCTGTCGGGCGGCGGCACGGTGACCCTCACCGCGACCCCGACCACCACCAGCGCCCACCTGTCGGCGGTCCTGGTCGACCTCGGTCCGGCGACCATCCGCAACTACGAGGACGGCGCCGAGGGCATCACCACGCTCAACACCCGGTCCTGCTGGGGCGACAGCACGTCGGGCGACAGTGCCTGCTACCTCGACACCGCGGCGGACACCGAGAACGTCCAGCAGACCGTCTTCAGCCGCGGCTGGGCCGACCTCGGGCACTACGACCCGTCGCTGCACGGCGTGTCGCTCACCCCGGGCAAGCCCTACACCATCACCATCCAACTCGCCTCCACCGACCACGTGGTGCCCGCCGGACACCGGCTCGCCCTGATCGTCGCCGGCACCGACAACGGCCTGATCGTCGCCCCCAGCACGAAGCCGACGATCAGCGTCGACCTCTCCCGGTCCAGCGCCGACCTGCCGCTGGTCGGCGGGCTGCCGGCCCTCGCGCACGCCCTGCGCGGCGGCTCCGGCCACCACCACCCCACGGCGACCACACCGGCCGCCACCCCGTCCCGCGGCCCGGCGGCCGCGCTGCCCACCTCCCAGGCGGCCCGCCTCCGCTGACCCCCCCACCCGCCACCACGGGGGCCCGACCGGCACACCCCGGTCGGGCCCCCGCTCTGCGTCAAGCCGTCCGCGCACCCCACGAGTTCGACGTCCCCGCCAACTCCCGCCCCAGGCTCTGCCCAAGAACCCGGGGACCGGTCCGGATACGTGGGACACCTCCTCGACCACCTCCGGTATGCCTCGGGGGGACGACGAACACCCGCGGAACGGCCGTGACAGGTGCGATCGGCGCCGGTGGACGGGGCGTGGACAGGCGTCCGCCCCGCGGCCCGGGGGTGGGCGGCGGGGCGGACGTTCGTGGAGAAGCGATTCTCCGGTGGGGTACGGGACCGGGTCAGTGCTCGGTCGCGGTGCCCGTACGCGGGGTGTCCGGGGAGGGCGCGGCCGGGGCCCCCTGCGCGGTGTCGTCGGCGGCCGGGGCCGGGGCCGGGGCCGTGGCGGTGCCCGCGGCGCTCGCCGTGGCGGCGGTCTCCGCTTCGGTGCGGGCCTGGTTGCCCGAGACCAGCCGCAGCGGGACCTCCTTGAGCTGGGTGGAGAGCACGATCGCCGCCAGCAGCAGCACGGCCACGATCGCGAAGACCACGTCGCCGGCCGCGGAGAAGCCCGCGAAGAACGGGTGGCTGAGCGGCTTGGCGAGCCCGTTGAGGAACGAGGTGTCGTCCAGCCCGCCGCCCAGGTGCTGGTGCAGCGCGGCGAGTTGGTCCGGGTGGGCCTTGCCCGCCGCGATGAACGCCGGGTCGGTGGCCGCCTTCGTGTACTCGTGGGCGATCTTGGTGCCGGCCTGCGAGAACAGCACGGACAGGAAGATCGCCGTGCCCAGGGTGCCGCCGATGGAGCGGAAGAACGTCGACGACGCGGAGGCGACGCCCATGTCCTTCGCGGGCACGGCGTTCTGCATCGCCAGCACCAGGCTCTGCATGTTCAGACCCAGGCCGATGCCGAAGACCGCCATGTAGATGTCGGTCTGCCACAGGGCCGTGTCGGCGCCTATCGTGATCATCAGGCCCATGCCGATGACCATGAGGAAGGACCCGACCACCGGCAGGATCTTGTAGCGGCCGGTGCGGGCGACGAACTGGCCCGAGCCGAGGGAGGCGAGCATCAGCCCGGCGACCATCGGCAGCAGCAGCAGGCCGGACTTGGTCGGCGAGGCGCCCTTGACGATCTGCAGGTAGAGCGGGATCACCGACATCCCGCCGAACATCGCCATACCGATGATCGTGACCTGGGCCGAGGCGACCGAGAAGGTGCTGCTGCGGAAGAGCCGCAGCGGGAGCAGCGCGTCGTCACCCATCTTGTGCTGGACCCAGACGAAGAGCGCGAGTCCCGCCGCACCGGTCAGGTAGCAGGCGAACGAGCCGGCCGAGGCCCAGCCCCAGCTCTGCCCCTGCTCCGCGACGACCAGCAACGGCACCAGGCCGATGGCCAGCAGCGCCGAGCCCCACCAGTCGATGCGCCGCTCGCGGCGGACGTGGTCGAGGTGGAGCACCTTGGCGATGACGACCAGCGCGAAGGCCGCGATGGGGACGTTGATGTAGAAGATCCAGCGCCAGCCCGCGGCGCCCAGGAAGCTGTCCGTGCCGGAGAGCAGACCGCCCAGCACCGGGCCGAGCACCGAGGCGCTGGCGAAGACGGCCATCATGTAGCCCTGGTAACGGGCGCGCTCGCGCGGCGGGATGATGTCGCCGATCACCGCGAGGGCGAGCGGCATGATGCCGCCGGCGCCTATGCCCTGGAACGCGCGGAACCCGGCCAGTTCGTACATCGACTGGGCCAGGCCGCACAGCGCCGAGCCGATCACGAAGATCACGATCGCGAGCATGAACAGCCGCTTGCGCCCGTAGATGTCCGACAGCTTGCCGAACAGCGGTGCGGCGATCGTCGAGGTGATCAGGAACGCGGTGGTGACCCACGCCTGCGCGGACAGGTCGTTGAGGTCGTTGCCTATGGTCTTGATCGCCGTCGAGACGATCGTCTGGTCCAGCGCGGCCAGGAACATGCCCAGGACGAGGCCGGACAGGATCGTCATGATCTGACGATGGGTCAGCGCGCCGTCCGGCGGCGAGCCTGTCTGACGGGTTGCGGTGGCGCTCATGCGGTACTGCCCTCTTTCAAGTCACTGGTGCAAGCGCCCTGTCGCGCCGCGTCGGTCGTCCAATGGGCGTGGGTCGTGTCATAGGCGGCGGTGAACCGCTCCAGGAGCCGTACGAACTGGCTGCGCTCCTCGGTGGACCAGCCGCTCACCACCTGCTCGAAGAAGGCCATCCGGGCCTGCTCGTGCTCGGCGATCACGGCCTGGCCGGCGTCGGTCACCACCAGCAGGCTGGCCCGGCCGTCCACCGGGTCCGCGCGGCGCTCCAGCAGCCCGCGGTTCACCAGCGCGGCCACCTGGCGGCTGACCGTCGACAGATCCGACTGGACGCTGGAGGCCAGCGCGCTCGCCCGCAGCGGGCCGTCGATCGCGCAGTGGCGCAGCAGGATCTGCGTCGCCGAGTCGACGTCGTCGCTCGCCGCGGCCAGCAGCCGGGCCTTGGAGCGCCGTACCGTCCGCAGGAGTTCGACCACCGCGTCCGCGACCGAGGCCACGCCGGCGCCGGGTGCGCCCCCGGCCCCCTGGTCCGCCCCGCCCTGGTCCGCGCCGCCCTCATCCCCGAGGCCCGCCCCGCCCTGCCCTGCGACGGACTCCGCGCCTGTCCGGTCCACCAAAAGTGCCCACCTCCACGTGTATCGTTACTTGTATAACACAAGCGCTTGGGGTGTACAAGTAACAGCATGGAGACGGCCCCGGGCCCGGACCGCCGCGTGGCGATCCGGGCCCGGGGGGAGCGTGCTCAGCGGCCGAGTGCCCTGTTGAGCTCGGCCTTGGTCATGGTCGAACGGCCCTCGATGCCGCGTTGCCGGGCCTCGTTGTAGAGCTGTTCCTTCGTGGGGCCGCCGGACCCGGAGTGCGAGCGCTGCCCGCCCCGCCTGGACGACGACATGTCCTCGGTCGAGCTGCGGCTGGCGGTGCGCGACTCGCCGGCGCGGGCCCGCTCCTTGTTCACGGTGCGCGCCGCGATCTCCTCGGCCCGCCGCTCGGACGTGCCGCGCTCCTTCGCGCTGTCCTTGATGTGCTCGTACTGGCGCTCGCGCTTGGCGTTCGATCCTCTGGGCATGGTGCTCGCCTTCCTGGTCGGCCGGACGGGGGTACGCGACCCGCGACCGGCACCGAGCCCGGCACCGCGCCCGGCGATCGGCCCGAGGGTCGCGGACCGCCGCCGTGCGCCTGCCCACCCGGAAGCGCGGTACGCACCGGCCGCGGGGTACCGGTGGTCCTTACCCGGTGCGGCCGGTGCGGGTCCGCGGCCGGACCGGGATGCGTCCTGATGGCCCCGGCGGGGACGATCCGCCCGCGGAACCGGGCGTCAGGCGGGGATCGCCGCCACCACGTCGATCTCCACCAGGATGTTCATCAGGTCGGAGCCGACCGTGGTGCGCACCGGGTAGGGCTCGGTGAAGAACTCCCGGTACACCGCGTCGTAGGCCGCGAAGTCCCGGCGCAGGTGCTGGAGGTGGACGGTCACCTTGACCACGTCGTCCATGGTCAGCCCGCGCGCCGCGAGCACCGCCCGCACGTTGCGCAGGACCTGCGCCGTCTGCTCCGCGACCGTCTCGGGCACCGCTCCCGTCGCCGGGTCCTGCGGGCCGAACCCGGCGGTGAACAGCAGCCCGCCGGCCACCACGCCCTGGCTGTACGCCCCCGCGGGGTTCGGCGCGTCCTTCGTGCGTACCGCCTGCTTGCCCTGTGCGCTCATCCGGTCAGGTCTCCCTCTCGCTCGTTGACGGCGGCGAAGTGCCGCAGTTTCCCCTCGTCCACGCTGACGCCGAGACCGGGCCCCTCCGGCACCCGCAGCCGCCCGTTCTCCAGGTGCAGCGGCTCGATGATGTCGTCGGCGTGCAGGTAGTACATGCTGTCGATGGCGCGGGAGAGCACCGGGGTGCTGGCCACGACCGCGAGGTGCGCCGCGGTCGCGATGCCCAGTTCCCCGCCGCTGTGCAGGTTCATGCCGAGCCCGAACGTCTCGCAGTGCGCGGCGAGCGCCTTGGTGGCCGCGATGCCGCCCCACTTGTAGACGTCACCGTGGATGACGTCCACGGCGTTGAGCCGCATCGCGGGGGCGAACTCCTCGAACCGCACGACGCACATGTTGGTGCACAGCGGTATCCGCACCTTCGCCTTGACCTGGCTCATGCCCTCGATGCCGGAGCACGGGTCCTCCAGGTACTCCAGGTTCAGCTCCTCCAGGGCGATGCCCGCCCGCACCGAGTCCGGCACCGACCAGGCCGCGTTGGGGTCGACCCGCAGGTTCACCTCGGGAAGCGCCGCGCGCAGCGCCCGCAGGATCGCCACGTCGCCCCGGACGTCCGTGGTGCCCTTGAGCTTGACCGCCTCGAAGCCGCCCTCCTCGACCACCCGCACGGTGTGCTCGGCGAGCGCCTCGGCCAGTGCCGCCCCGCTCGCCCCGGGGGCGTCGGCGCGGGTGATCAGCGCCGTGATCGGGACCTCGTCCCGGACCCGGCCGCCCAGCAGGTCCGTCACGGACTGCTCGGTCGCCTTGCCCATCGCGTCCCAGCACGCCACGTCGATGGCGGCGATCGCCGCGTAGCCGAGGTAGCCGTGGAAGAAGGGCACCATGTGGTGCCTGCGGTGGAAGCTCTCCAGGGCGAACGGGCTGGTGCCGATCAGCTCCTTGCCCAGCGCCTTGACGATCGCGGCGACCGGCCGGCCCCACATGGTCTCGCCCCAGCCCTCGACGCCGCTGTCGGTACGGATGCGCACCACGGTGCGGGTCTCTCCCGTCTTCGTCTCGAACGAGCTCGTGAAGGGGTTGACCAGCGGGAGGTTGACGACCCACACATCGACATCGACGATCTTCATACGTTTCTCTCCAACTCGGTGGTGACAGGTGCGGCGCCGGCGGGCACCGGCTCGGCGGCCGAGGACCGCGTCGAACGCAGCGCTGGTCGCGTCGAACGCAGCGGTGCTCGCTTCGCACTCGGCGGTGACCGCGTCGAACCCGGCGGACGGCCGCGCCGACTCAGCGGTGCTCGCTTCGCACTCAGCGGGTGGCCTCGTCGAACGCCTGGATCGCCCGGGCCAGCCCGGCGGCTCGGTCGTCCAGCAGCCGCCGGCCGCGCGCGGCGTCGGCGGCGGAGGCGTCGTCGGTCGACCCGCCGACCCGGGCCCACTCGCCGTGGCGCTCCACGGTCAGGCCGGGGTAGGGCGGGTGGTCGAACAGGGGCGGCGGCTCCACCGGCGCGCGGGCCGGCACGGGGGTGCGGACGAGGTCCGGCCGGGCCGCGAGCATCAGCGACGTCTCGAACCAGCCGGCGTGCCCCGGGGTGACCTCCGGCCGCCCGCCGTCGTCCTCGCCGGAGGTGACCGTCCAGTACGAGCAGGCCGCCACGGTGACCTCGGTGCGCAGCGCGAACCGCTTGACGGCCAGCCGCATGATCTCGTCGTTGCCGCCGTGGCCGTTGACCACCATGATCCGGTGGTAGCCGGAGGTGGCGAGCGAGTCCAGCACGTCGTCGAGGACCGCCCCGAGGGTGGCCGCGCTGAGCGACACGGCGGCCGCGAACAGGTGGTGCGGGCTGTGGCCGAAGGGCAGCGCGGGCAGGCGCACCAGCTCCGTACCGCCCTCGTCCCGCGCGAGCAGGGCCGTGGCCCGGTCGACCACCGCCTCCGCGAGGAGGGTGTCGGTGCCCATGGGCAGGTGGGCGGCGTGCTGCTCCTGGGAGCCGATGGGCAGCAGGGCGATGCCCCGCGCGCCGGCCGCGCGCACCTCCTGCCAGGTCGACTCGGTCAAGTTCGTGTGGATCACAGCACTACCTTCCTGAAACCCGGTCGTGGCAGAGTCGGCCCATGGCCGACGAACGTTTCCCCTTGCGACTGGTGCCCGCGCTCGAACCGGAGCCGGTCGCACCGCGTGGTCCACGCAGGCTGGGGGCGGTCGAACTGGTGCCCGGCCGGATCAGGGCCGCGGTGCTGGACCTGTCCGGCACCGTGGTGGAGCGGACCGAGACCGGGTACGACGCGGCGACCGCGCTGCCCGCCGATCTCGACGCCGCGCTCGCCCGCGCCGCCCGCGTCTTCGCCGGCGGCCGTCCGGAGGGCATCGGGGTGGCGGCGGCCGGCCTGGTCGATCCCGACGCCGGGCTGATCACCGAGGTCAACGACGTGCCGGCGCTGCGCGGCTATCCGGTGGCGACCCGGCTGGAGGCGCTGACCGGGGTGCCGGTGCGGGTGGAGCACCACGCCCGGCTCCAGGTGCTCGGCGACCGGTGGTTCGGTCCCGGCCGCGGCCGGCGAACCTTCGCGTCGGTCTCGACCGGCGAGGTGCTGGGCGTGGGCATCCTCTACGCCGGCCAGGTGCTGGCCCCGCCCGGCGGCCGCAGCGGCGCCCACATGACGGTGTCGGCCAGCGGCGAGCGCTGCACCTGCGGCAGCCGCGGCTGCTGGAAGACCGTGGCCACCACCCGCTGGCTGCACGCCAGGGCGCGGGAGGCCGGCCTGGGGCAGGCGGTGTCGCTGGGTGCCCTGGTGGCTCGCGAGGACGGCGCCGCGCAGCGGGTGGTCGAGGAGTACGCGGAGAACGTCGCCCTGGGCCTGGTCAACGTCCAGCAGCTCTTCGCCCCCGGGCTGTTCGTGCTGCACGGTGAGGCGCGTGAGGGCGGCGAGCGGTTCCGCGGGCTGATCGAGGAGCGGCTGCGCTCCGGCCTGGTGGGGGACGGTGCGGAGCAGCCGCGGGTCCTGGTGAGCACGGCCGCGGTCGATGACGTGGCGCTGCTGGGCGGCGCCGGGCTGGTGCTGTCGCAGTTGTAGCGGGGGGTGCCAGGGAGGTTGTCGCGGGGGCTGCCGTGGCGGCGACGCGCGGCGGCCCGGCTCGTATCCGGTCATCGCGGGTCCCCGGAGCCGGCGGGGCCGGCAGGGCCGGGCGCGTCCGGGCCGTCAGCGGTGGTGGCGGCCGTCGAGGCCGCGGTCGCGGTCGCGGGCGGTACGGCGCGCCCGCGGCGGCCCCGGCGCGGATCGGGCACCGGCACCGCGTCCAGCAGTTGCCGGGTGTACTCGTGGCGGGGGCGGCGCAGCACCTGGTCCGCGTCACCGACCTCCACCAGCCGGCCCTGCCGCATCACGGCGATCCGGTCGGCCACCTGCTGCACGACGGCGAGGTTGTGGGAGACGAAGAAGTAGGTCAGGCCGCGCCGCTGCTGGAGTTCGGCGAGCAGGTCGAGGACGCGGGCCTGCACCGACACGTCCAGGGCGCTGGTCGGCTCGTCGAGCACGATCAGCCGGGGCTCGACCGCCAGCGCACGGGCGATGGACACCCGCTGGCGCTGCCCGCCGGAGAACTCGTGCGGGTAGCGGTCCTGGATACCGGCGTCCAGGCCGACCGACTCCAGCAGCTCGCCGACCCGCTCGCGGATGTACGCCCGCCCGCGCCTGCCGCGTGCCGCCGGGTCGTGGGTGACCATCGGCTCCGCCACGATGTCGGTGATCTTCATGCGCGGGTTCATGCTGGAGTACGGGTCCTGCAACACGACCTGTATCTGGCGGCGCAGGCGGCGCAGTTCGGCCGGGGGCAGGGCGGAGAGGTCCTGCCCGTCGAAGCGGACGCTGCCCGCGGTGGGTTCCACCAGCCGCAGCAGCAGCCGGGTCAGCGTGGTCTTGCCGCAGCCCGACTCGCCGACCAGCGCGAGCGTCTCGCCCTCGCCGACCGTCAAGGACACGTCGTCCACCGCGACGGCGCCGTGCCGCCCGCCGAACTCCTTGCGCAGTCCGGCCAGTTCCAGCAGCGGCCGGCGGGTCTGGGGTGCCGTGCCGGCGTCGGTCGTCATGCCAGCTCCAATCGGGGGGTGGCGGCCAGCAGCCGGCGGGTGTAGTCGTCGGCCGGGTGGTCGAAGACGTCCAGCACGTCACCGGTCTCCACGACCGCGCCCTGGTTCATGACGGCCACCCGGTCGGCGGTCTCCGCGACCACCCCGAGGTCGTGGGTGATCAGCAGGACGGCCATGCCGTGCCGTTCCTGCAAGGAGACCAGCAGGTCGAGGATCTGCCGCTGCACGGTGACGTCCAGCGCAGTCGTCGGCTCGTCGGCGATGAGCACGCGGGGCCGGCCGACCAGCGCCGAGGCGATCATCACGCGCTGCCGCAGACCGCCGGAAAGCTCGTGCGGGTACTGCCGGAACCGGCGTTCGGGGTCGGGAATGCCGACCTCGTCCAGCGCCTCGACGGCCGCGGCGCCCGCCTGCGCGCGGGACATCCCCTGGTGGTGCCGGAGCACCTCGGCGACCTGGGCGCCGACCCGCCGCAGCGGGTCGAGGCTGGTCATCGGGTCCTGGAAGACCATGGCGATGTCCTGGCCCCTGATCCGGCCGAGTTCCTTCTCGGGGAGGGTGAGCAGGTCGCGCCCGTCGAACAGGACCCGGCCGCCCGCGTAGACGCACGGCGGCTGCGGGTTGAGCCGCAGTACCGACAGGGCGGTGGCCGTCTTGCCGCTGCCGGACTCGCCGACGACGGCGAGGGTCTCGCCCTGCGCCAGGCTCAGGCTGACCTCGCGGACGGCGTGCACGGTGGTGGTGTCCAGCCGGAAGTCGACGCTCAGGTCGGCGATCTCCAGGACCGGCTCGCTGGTCGGTGCGCCGGTGCTGACCGGCGGGTGGCCGGTGATCGGCCGGTCATGGGGGATCGGCTGGTCAGTGCTCATCGGCTGGTCAGTGGTCATCGGCGGTACGCCTTCGGGTCCGCGACGTCCCGCAGGGCGTCGCCGGTGATGTTGATGGCGAGCGAGGTGAGCATCAGCGCGATGCCCGGGAAGACCGCGACCCACCAGGAGGTGCCCAGGTACAGCTGGCCGTCGGCGAGCATCGACCCCCAGGTGACGGTCTCCTTGGGCACGCCCAGTCCCAGGTAGCTCAGCGACGCCTCGGCGACGATCGCGGCGGCGATGTGCAGCGTGCCGATGGTGGCCAGCGGCGCCATCACGTTGGGCAGCAGGTGGCGGCGCATGATGGCGACGTCGGTGACGCCGATCGCCCGCGCCTCGGTGACGAAGTCGCGCGAGCGCAGCGACATCACCTCCGAGCGCACCACCCGGGCGTACGACACCCAGCCGGTGATGCCCAGCACCAGGATCACGTACCACAGGCCGGAGCCGAAGAACCCGACGATGGCCAGGGCCAGCAGGATCGAGGGGAAGGCGAGCTGGACGTCGGCCAGCCGCATCAGCACCCGGTCGGGCCAGCCGCCGAAGTAGCCGGCCGCCAGGCCGATCACGGTGCCGATCACGCCGGCGAGCAGCGCCGCCCCGGCGCCGACCAGGAGCGAGACGCGGGTGCCGTAGATGACCCGGGAGAGCATGTCGCGGCCGAGCTGGTCGGTGCCCAGCAGGTGGGCGCCGCTGCCGCCGTGCTGCCAGGCGGGCGGCTTGAGCCGCATCAGCAGGTCCTGCGCGTTGGGGTTGTCGGGCGCGAGCAGCGGGGCGAAGAGCGCGGCGATCAGCAGGACCGCCAGGACGACGAGCGCGACCACGGCGAGCTTGTTGCGCAGCAGGCCGGTCAGTACGGCGGAGCGCCGGCCGCGGGTCGCCGCGCGGGCGGGAGCCGCGGCGGGCGCGGCTGGTGAGGTCAGGGTCATCGGGAGTTCCTCACCCTCGGGTCGAGGAGGCTGTAGGAGAGGTCGACCAGCAGGTTGACCACGACGAAGGTGGTCGCGAAGAACAGCACGGTCGCCTGGACCAGCGGGAAGTCGCGGTTGGAGATGGCCTCGATGGTCAACTGGCCGACGCCGGGCCAGGAGAAGACCTGTTCGGTGAGGATCGCGCCGCCCAGCAGGCTGCCGACTTCAAGGCCCACCACCGTGACCACCGGCAGCGACGCGTTGCGCAGGCCGTGCGTGAGCACCGTCTTCACCGGGCCGAAGCCCTTCGCGCGGGCGGTGCGGATGTGGTCGGAGGAGAGCACGTCGATCAGCGACGAGCGCAGCAGCCTGGCGACGACCGCGATGGAGTAGACCGAGAGCGTGACGGCCGGCAGCACCAGGTTGGCGAAGGTGCCGTAGCCGGAGGCGGGCAGGGCGTGCAGGCCCACGGCGAAGACCAGGATCAGCAGGATGCCGACCCAGAACGGCGGGGTGGACTGCCCGAGCAGGACGCCGGTCATGATGCCGCGGTCCGAGGCGCGCCCGCGCCGCATGGCCGCCACGATGCCGGCGGGCACGGCGATGACGAGCGTCACCACCAGGGCCGCGGCGGCCAGTTCCAGGGTGGCCGGCAGCCGGTCGGCGAGCACGTGGCCGACGGGCTCGTTGTAGGAGATCGAGTTGCCGAAGTCGAAGTGCAGCAGGCCCCAGATGTAGTCGAGGTACTGCGTGATCAGGGGCTTGTCCAGGCCGAGGCCGGCGCGCAGCACCGACTCCTGCTTGGCGGTGGCGTCCGGCGGGAGCAGCAGCTTGACCGGGTCGCCGGAGAGCCGGACGAGGAAGAAGGAGACGGTCGCGGTGCACAGCAGGACGAGCAGTGCCGTGCCGACCCGGATCAGGACCGCGCGCAGCAGCCCGGAACGGACGTCGAGCCGGGGCCGGCCCGTCCCCGCGGCGCGTGGCGGTCGGAGGGTGAGGTCGCTCATGTGGAGATCTCCGCACTCTGCATGGCCAGCACGCCGGCCGAACCCGGCTTCCAGCGCGGGCGGCTGTTGCGGGCGTAGATGTTGTCGATCTGGTACAGCGGGACGAAGGGGGCTTCGCGCTGGATGAGTCGCTGGAGGTCGGAGAAGGCGCGCTTGCGCTCGGCGGGGTCCTCGGAGAGTTCCTCGACGTCGATGAGGTGGTCCGCGTCCTTGTCGTGCCACCTGCTCTGGCGGCGGTCGCTGCGGACGTTGGACTGGAGCATGCTCTCGCCGTCCAGCGTCCAGACGGTGCTGGCGGCCAGGTACATCGGCCCGAGCGCGTTGTGGTCGTCGGAGGTGAGCCGGTCGGCGTAGGTGCCGGGGTCCAGCAGCTGGACCTTGGCGTGCACGCCGGCCCGGGACAGCAGTCCGGAGATCGCCTCGGCGACGTTGGAGTCGATGTTGGAGGCGGTCAGCTGGGTGGAGAACCCGTTCGGGTGGCCGGCCTCGGCGAGCAGCTTGCGGGCGGTGTCCACGGAGCGGGTGAACGGCTGGACGGAGGGGTCGAAGCCGAACGCGCCGCGCGGGATCATCGCGGGCACCTCGGTGGCCTTGCCGCCGAGCACCGCCTTGATCAGCAGCGGTACGTCCACCGCGTGGTTGAGCGCCTGGCGCACCCGACGGTCCTTCAGGGGCCCGTCGGCCAGGGTGTTCAGCGACAGGTACGAGGTCCTGATGCCGGTGAAACCGTCCAGCTTGACGCCGCCGTAGCCGTCCAACTGCTGCGCCGCGTCGGGGGTCAGGCCGGCCACGAGATCGACCTGGCCGCTTTGCAGCGCGGCGAGCGAGGAGGACGGGTTGGGCTGCGGGCTGAACACCAACTCGTCGACGTGCGGCCGGCCTTGCCAGTGGCCTGGGAAGGCGCGCATCCGCAACTGGTGGTCGCGCTGCCAGCGGACGAAGGTGAACGGCCCGGTGCCGACGGGGTGTTCGGCGAACCCGGCGTCCCCGACCTTGGCCAGGTAGCGCGGCGGGACGACCACACCGCCGAAGAGCGAGAGCTTGTCCGGCAGGATCGGGTCGTGCAGGGTCGTGTGCACGTCGACGGTGAGCGGGTCGACGACGGTGACGTCCTTGACGTAACGCAGTTCGACGATCGGCGACTTGGTCGCGGGGTCCAGTACGCGCTCGATGCTGAACTTGACCGCCGCCGCGTCGCAGGGCTCGCCGTTGTGGAACGTGACGCCGGGGCGCAGGGTGAAGCGCCAGGTGGTCGCGGTGCGGGCGACCCAGGTCAGGGCGAGCCGCGGGTGCAGGAGGTTGTCCTGGCCGCGGGTGGTGAGCGTGTCGAACATGTTGATCAGGGCGTTCATCGACGTCATGTCGCCCTGTTTGTGCGGGTCCATGGTCTTGGGGTCGCCGGGCTGGGACACCCGCAGGACGTTTCCGGCGCTGCTCGCGGGGCTGGTGCCGCACCCGGTGAGCAGTGCCGGAGCCGCGACAGCCGGGATCAGCAAGCCGCCGAGCCGCAGGATGTCGCGGCGGGCCGGGCGATTGCGGTCCACGTTCCTCCCTTGACGATGTCGTTCCATTGGGCAGCACATCCGTTCCGGCAGATGGAATGATGGGCTAAGCTAGGCGACATGGCGAAGATGGTCAACACTCGGATCGGCGAGCAGGGCCGCGCGAAGGGGCCGATCGACAAGGCGATGGAAGTGCTGGAAGCGCTCGTCGAACCCGGTGGGCCGCACCGGTTGGGCGATCTCGCCCGGCGCACCGGCCTGACGAAACCGACCGTCCACCGCCATCTGCAGACCATGGCCGAGTTCGGCTTCGCCCAGCCCGTCGACGGCGGTCGCTACCGCGCCGGGCCGCGCCTGCTCGGCCTCGCCGCCGCCGCCCTGCACGACGGCCAGGACCTGCGGTCGGCCCGCCCGGTGCTCGCCGAACTGCACCGCCGCACCGGCCAGCTCGCCTGCTACGCCGTACGGCACGGCAACGACGCGGTCCACCTGGAGCACTCCGACGCGCCGCCTGAGTTCCGGATGGGCGTGCGACCCGGCGGCCGTACGCCGCTGTACCGCAGCGGACCCGGCCTGGCGATGCTCGCCGCGCTGCCGCCGGGGGAGTGCGCCGACGTGCTCGACGGCGTACCGCCGCAGGAATGGGCCGCGCACCCGCTCGGCGGCGCCGACGCGCTGCGCGCGGTGCTGCGGGAGGCCGCCGAGCGCGGCTACGCCGTCGACGACGGATACGGCGAACCCGACGTGCGCTCGGTCGCCGCGCCCGTGCTCGACGAGACCGGGCAGGTGGTCGGCGCGGTCGGCGTCAGCGGGCTGACCTTCACCCTCGACGAGGAGAGCGTGCGGCTGTTCGGCCCGATGGTGCGCGCCGCCGCCCGCGCCGTCTCCGCCGGCCTCGGCGGACGCGCGCCGTCGCTCGGCGTGGTGGGCCGGAGCGCGGAGGACGAGCGGGACCGGGGCGCGGAAGGGGAGCGGGTATGAGCTCCCTGCGCGATCTGCTCGCCGCCGGCCGGGAGCGCGAGGTCTACTCCGCGGCGGCGTGGTCCGTCGGCGACGCGGCCGGAACCCGGGACCGGGGCTGGACCGGCACCAGGAGCTGGGGCGGCGAACCGCTGGACGGCACCGACCTGTGGGACCTCGCCTCCGTCACCAAGCCCGTGGTGGGGCTCGCGGTGATGGCCCTGGTCGACACCGGCGCGCTACGGCTGGCCGACACCATCGGCGACCACCTGCCGGAGTACCGGGACGGCGACAAGGCGGAGTTGACGGTCGGTCAGCTGCTCGCGCACACCTCGGGCATCCCCGGCCAGGTCCCCCTCTACCGCGAACACCCCACCCGCGCCTCACTCCTGGAGGCGATACGCCTGCTGCCGCTCACGGCCGCACCCGGGACGCGCGTGCAGTACTCCTCGCAAGGCTTCATCATCCTGGGCCTCATCGCCGAGGCCGCCGCGGGGGAGACCCTGGACGTCCTGGTGGAGCGGCTGGTGTGCGGCCCGCTCGGGATGACCGGCACCTGCTTCCGCCCGGCCGCCGACGCCCGGCGGCGCGCGGTGGCCACCGAGGACTGCCCGTGGCGCGGCCGGGTCGTGGTCGGCGAGGTGCACGACGAGAACGCGGTGGTGCTCGGCGGCGTCGGCGGGCATGCCGGCCTGTTCGCCCCGCTCGCCGACATGGAACGGCTCGCCCTGTCCCTCGCCGGCGGCGCCCGGGAACTGCTGCGCCCCGACACCTTCCGGCAGATGACGGCCGTCCACTCCGAGGGCCTGGCGCTGCGGCGCTGCCTCGCCTGGCAGGGCCAGGACCCCGTGGACTCGCCCGTCGGCCGGTCCTTCGGCCCCCGCTCCTACGGCCACACCGGCTTCACCGGCACCAGCGTCTGGATCGACCCGGACACCACCCGCTACGCCGTCCTCCTCACCAACCGGGTGCACCCCTCCCGCACCACCGACGGCATCGTGGCGACCCGCCGCGCCTTCCACGACGCGGCGAGCCGACGAGCCGAGGCGACGCGGCAACCTGAGACGGCAACCTGACGCGGCGAGCTGATGCCGCGTCAGCTCACGTCAGCTCACGTCAGCTCGACTCGTCGCGCAGCCACTGCTGCTGCGCGCTGAAGAGGTTCGGCAGCCGGATCGAGGCGAGCACGGAGCGCAGTTCGCCGCGCTGCGTCCCGCCGACCAGGACGGCCGCCGACACCTCCCGCCAGTCCGTGACGGTGTCCAGCCGCTCCATGTCCGCGCAGCTCAGTCCGGCGAGGTCGAGGGGGATGACGGTATGGCTGAGGTGCCAGATGCCGACGTCGACCTGGCGCCGCAGCACCGCTGTCGGGACTTCCGGGAACCGGCAGTTGACGTAGGTGTACCCGCGGTCGGGGGGGAAGGCCGACTGCGTGAGGAGCACGTGGTCCGGTGAGTCGTCGTCGATCGCGACGCGGGCGCCGGGGCCGGGCGGGTCGTCGCCGGTGCGGGTGACCGCGACGAGGCGGTGGGGCGCGTAGTACGTGCCCGGCGCCAGCGTCAGCGAGGGCGCCGCGTCGGAGGCCTGGGTCGCACCGCGAAACGCTCCCGACGAGACGACGGCGAGGTCGTACGCGCCCGCGTGCAGGGCGGCGAGGCGCCGGGTGCCGCCTCGCTGGTGGCGAATGGTGTGGGGCACGCCCAGTTCGGTGAGTTCGCCGGCGAGGGCCTCGGTGAGGGCGTCGATCTCGGCCGGGCCGCTGGGCGGGAAGAGCAGCCGCAGCGGGGACAGTCCGGCGATGTGCCAGGCCGCGCCGACATGGAGCGATCCCACGGTGCGGCCCTGGTGGCCGTGTGACGCGGTGACGAGCGCTTCCTGGTCGGCGAGCGTCTTGATGGCCCGCTGGACCGTGCCCGCGCTGGCTCCCACGGTGCGCAGGTAGTGGCTGTTGGTGGGGAGCGTCTCGCCGACGCCGACCCGCAGCGCGTCCACCACGATCGCGCGCAGCACCTGGTCCAGCGGCCGACGGGCGGCCGGCGCGGGCAACTGGTTCGTGCCGTGCACCTGGGAACTCCCGCTTCTCTCGCTCGCGCGACAGGACCGCGCGGTACGGCCCCCGACTGGTCACGTTACAGCGGGCCCGTGATCACGCTCCAGCGCACACAGCGTTGACACCTCGGCTCCTCGCCCGTACCTTTGCTCCGAAATTCGAGTACTCCAAATATGGAGTACTGTGGAACGGTCATCGGCCGAGGGAGTCCGGATGCATCTCACACTGGAGGCGGTGGCGGCCGCCGCCGCGGGCGGCCTGTTCGCCGCCGCTGTCGGAGCCCTGGCGGCATTCGTGCTGTGCGGGCTGATGATCCTGGTCGGTGTCGCCGCCGTGATCGGCGCGGGGAACCCCTGGTTCCTGGAGCACGTCGCGCTGGGGGAGTGGTTCGGGCCGCACATCGCCTTCGCCGGCGCGGTCGGTGCGCTCGCCTACGCGGCGCGGCGCGGCAAGACCGCCACCGGTCGGGACATCGTGCCCGGGCTGCTCGGCCTCGCGGACCCGGGCACCCTGCTCGCGGGCGCGGCCTTCGGGGTACTCGGCCTGGTCGTGCAGAGCGCCCTGAACGCGAGCGACTGGATGACGCAGTACGCCAACACCACCGCCCTCACCGTGGTCGCCTCGGCGTTCGTCGCGCGGCTGGTGTTCGGCCGGACCGGGCTGTTCGGCCACGCGGAGGTCAGCCGGCTCAGGGACCGCTTCCGCACCACGCGGACCGCGGCCTGGCTGCCGGCGCAGGAGAAGCCGGTGATGGCCGCGCTGCTCGGCCTCGCCGTCGGGTTCCTGGCGTCCTGGTCGGCGGTCGAACTGGTCCGGACCGAGCCGTCGCTGAGCCTGGCGGCCGGCGTCCTCGCCTTCGGCGTCTCCGCGCTGTCCCTGGTCTTCCTGGCCACGCCGGTGACCGTTCCGGCCACCCACCACATCACGTCCGTCGCCGCCGCGACCGGCCTGGCGTTCTCCTCCGTATGGGTGGGCGCGCTGGCCGGCTTGGCCACAGCCCTGGTCGGCGAGGGAGCCTCGCGGGTCTTCTTGATCCACGGCGACACGCACATCGATCCCCCGGCCGTGGCGATAGCCGTCATGACGCCGGCCTGCCTGACGCTGGCCACCGTGCTCACCTGACGGCGCCTGCCCGCCACCGCTCCGCACCAACAGAAGGAACAAGGAACACCGTGCCTGACATCTCGCCCCTCCTGGACCGGCTCGCCGACGACCTCGGGATCGATGCGATCAGTACCGACCCGGCGGCCCTCGCCGCCACCAGCCACGACACCTGGCCGGTCGCCACCAAGTGGAACCGGCAGGACAAGCACCCGTACCAGGCGCAGGCCGTGGTCAGGGCGGCGACCGAGCAGGACGTCGTGACGGTGCTGCGCGCCGCCGGCGCCACCGGCACACCGGTGACGACCCGGGCGCTGGGCTCGTCCGTCACCGGGCAGCCGCTGCCGACCCGCGGCGGCATCGTGCTGGACGTCTCCGGCCTGGTCGGGCCCCCTGTCGTCGACGAGATCGACATGACGGTGACCGTGCCGGCCGGCAACAACGGCGGCGAACTCGAGGACGCGCTCAACGCGGCCGGATGGACCATGCGCTTCTCCCCGCAGTCGCTGTACCGCTCGTCGGTCGGCGGGTGGCTGGCCACGCTGGCCACCGGCCAGTTCTCCTCCCGCTACGGCGGGGTCGAGGACCTGGTCGTCGGCTACCGCGTGGTGCTGGCCACCGGCGAGGCGGTGGAACTCAAGGCGTCCCCGAGGGCGGCCATGGGGCCGGACCTGCGTCAGCTCTTCCTCGGCTCGGAGGGCACCCTCGGCGTGGTCACCCAGGTGACCTGCAAGATCGTCCCGCTGCCGAAGGAGCGCCTGCTGCAGACCTTCCGGCTGCCCGACCTGGCGGCGGGCCTGGACGTCATGCGCGGACAGGCCGCGCTCGGCCTGAAGCCCTTCCTGCTCCGGCTCTACGACGTCGACGAGGCCCGGCACGCGCTGGACGACGAGCACATCGACCGCCCCGTGCTGTTCGCCGGCACCGAAGGGGAGCCGGCCGTCGCGGCCGCGGAACTGGAGGTCCTGACCGGTCTGGCCACCGCGCGCGGCGCCGACCTGCTCGGCCCGGAGCCGGCCGCGGCGTGGATGGCGCGCCGGTTCGACTTCTCCACCGTGGAGAGGCAGCTCGACACACCCGGCGGCTTCGCCGAGACCATCGAGGTCGCCCACACCTGGCGGCACGTCCTGGAACTCCACGCGGCGCTGAAGGAGGCCCTGAAGCCCTTCGCGGACGAGGTGCTCGCGCACTTCTCCCACGTGTACACGCAAGGGACCTCGATGTACCTCATCCTGCTCGGCCACGCGCCCGACGACGCCGCGGCCACGGAGCGGCTGGAGACGATCTGGGCGACCGCGATGGAGGTCTGCCTCCAGCACGGCGCCGAGCTGTCCCACCACCATGGCGGCGGACTCGCCCGCTCGCCCTACTCGCGCCGCTCGCTGGGATCGGCCCACCTCGTGCTGCGCAAGCTCAAGCACGCGCTGGACCCCGACGCCCTGCTCAACCCCGGCAAGCTCGGTCTGTGACCGGCCGGGCCACCCCCCCTCCCGGCGCCGCCCCGACAGCGGCGCCCTCCCAGGACATGGAGCTCGACGATGAGTGACCCATCCCGCCTTCTCGTCATCGACGAGGGCACCACAGGAACCCGCGCCCTGGTGTTCGACGGCGCGGGCGCCGTGCGCGGCCGCGCCTACAGCGAGTTCACCCAGTTCCACCCGGCCGCCGACCGGGTGGAACACGACCCCGAGGAGATCTGGCGGCTCACCTCCGCCCGTATCGCCGACGCCCTGCGCGAGAGCGGCACCCGGGCCGGGGAACTGTCCGGCATCGGCATCACCAACCAGCGCGCCACCACGGTGCTGTGGGACCGCGGCACCGGCCGGGCCGTCGCCCCGGCCATCGTCTGGCAGGACCTGCGGACCGCGGCGACGGCGGACCGGCTGCGGCCCGAGTGGGGGGCGGCCGTCCAGGCCCGCACCGGCTGGACGCTTGCGCCGGTCTACTCGTCGCTGTCGCTGTGCTGGATGCTGGAGCACGACAAGGACCTGGCCCGGCGCGCCGAGGCCGGCGAACTGGCCTTCGGCACCATGGACTCCTGGCTCATCCACCGGCTGTCCGGCGGCGCCGTCCACGCGATCAGCGCGTCGAACGCCGCCGTCACCGGCTCCTACGACCTGCTCACGGACTCCTGGTACCGCGACTGGCTCGGCGCGCTCGGCCTGCCGATGAACCTGTTCCCGCAGGTCGTCGACGACTCCGGCCACATCGCCACGACCGACCCGGCCGTCCTCGGGGCCGAGGTGCCGATCACCGCCGCGGTCGCCGACCAGTCGGCGGCACTGTTCGGACAGGGGTGCGTCCACCCCGGCGACGCCAAGACCACCCACGGCACCGGGACCTTCCTCGACGTCAACACCGGCAGCACCCCGGTGATCTCCCGGCACGGGCTCAGCACCATCATCGCCTGGCGCCGCGACGGCTCGACCACCTACGGCCTGGAGGGGTACGCCCCGGTCACCGGCGCCGCCGTGCAGTGGCTGCGCGACGGGGCCGAACTGCTCGGCAGCGCCGGGGAGACGGAGGAACTGGCCCGCGGCGTCGACGACAACAACGGCGTGTACTTCGTGCCGGCCCTGACCGGCCTCGGCGCCCCGTCCTGGGACGCCGGCGCGCGGGGCCTGCTCATCGGCATCTCGCCGGGCACCACCCGCGGCCACCTGGCGCGCGCCGCGCTGGAGGGAATCGTCTACTCCATCAAGGACTTCATCGAGCTGATGTCCGAGGAGTCCGGACGCGCCGTCACCTCGATGCGGGCCGACGGCGGCGCCTCCGCCAACGACTTCCTGCTCCAGTTCCAGGCCGACATGCTCGGCGCGGTGATCCACCGGCCCTCCAACGTCGAAGCAACCGCGTCGGGGGCCGCCTACCTGGCCGGGCTCGCCGTCGGCACCTGGTCCGACCCCGAGGACTGCTTCCGGGCCACCGGCGACGACGCGGTCTTCGTTCCGGCACTGGACGACGCCTCCCGCGACGCCCAGTACACGCAATGGAAGCGCGCGGTCGAGCGCGCGAAAGGATGGGTCGTCCAGCAATGAAGCGATTCTCGCCGTCAGAACTGCCCACCGAGGCCGACCTCCTCGTCATCGGCGGGGGCATCACCGGGGCCTCGGTCGCACGGGACGCCGCGCTGCGCGGGCTGTCCGTGGTCCTGGTCGACCGCGACGACTTCGCCGGCGGCACCTCCAGCCGGTCGTCGAAACTCATCCACGGCGGCCTGCGGTACCTCCAGACGTACCAGTTCAGGATGGTCCACGAGTCGGTCCGCGAGCGCGAGGTCATGATGCGCATCGCGCCCCACCTCGCCGACCTCCAGCCGTTCATGTACCTGGTCTACGACGGCTACCCCGAAGGACGCGCGCTGCTCAACCTCGGCCTGACCTTCTACGACGCCTTCTCCCGGGCGCCGTTGAAGCGGTGGCACCGCATGCTGGGCCGCGACGCGGTGCTGCGCCGCGAGCCGCACCTCAACGCCACCGGCCTCAAGGGCGCCGGGCTCTACCACGACGCCCTCACCGACGACGCCCGCCTCGTCATCGACGTGCTGGAGTCCGCGTCCCGGGCCGGCGCGCTGCTGGGCAACCACCGCGAGGTCACCGGCTTCCTCCGGGACGGCGGCCGGATCGCGGGCGCCGAGATCGTCGACCGGCTCACCGGCGAGCACATCACCGTACGGGCCAGGACCGTGGTGAACGCCGCCGGTCCCTGGGTGGACCGGGTGCTCGGGCTGGAACGCGCACCCGAACACCCCACGCTGCGCCCCACCAAGGGGGTGCACATCGTGCTGCGCACCGAGGACTTCCCGCTGCGCACCGCCGTGTTCCTGCGCTCCCCCTCGGACTCCCGCGTGGTGTGGCCGACCCCGGCGGGCGACGGCCGGCATGTGTATGTCGGCACCACCGACACCGACTTCAGCGGCTCCCTGGACGAAGTCGTCGGCGACGAGGAGGACTTCACGTACCTGCTCGAAGCGGCCAACCACGCGCTGCCCGGCGCGCACGTCGACAGCAGCCACATCGTCGCCTCCTGGGCGGGCCTGCGCCCCCTGATCGCACCCCTGCCGGGAACGTCGAACTCGGCCGCGTCCCGCGAGCACAGCATCACCGTCGGCGACTCGGGCCTGATCACCGCCGCCGGCGGAAAGCTGACCACCGCCCGCCTCATGGCGGCCCAGATCGTCGACACGGCCGCCGGGCAGCTCGCCGACCGGTGGGGGCAGCGGGGCCTGCCGCCGTCCACCACCGGCAAGGTCCCGATCTCCGGCGGCGACCCCGGCGAACTCGCCGATGCCCGGCAGGCGTTGACCACGGCACCCGTCGCGGAGGCCACCCGGCAGCGATGGCTGCGCCGGTACGGCGGCAACGCGGCGCTGCTGGCCCGCGCGGCCACCCGGCACGCGGCGGACGGCGAACCGATCGGTGACAGCGTGCTCACCCCGGCCGAGATCCGGCACGCCGTCGTCCACGACATGGCCATGACCGTGTCGGACGTCCTCGTCCGCAGGACCGGCTCCTTCTTCTGGTCCGCCGACGGCGACGCCGCCGCCGTCGAGCAGGTCTCCGACGCCCTGGAAGCCGCACACGGCTACTCGCCGCACGACCGGGCCCGCCAGCAGGCCGACTACGCGCACTGGGTCGCCCGCAACCGGGGAACCCGGCCGCGCTGAGCGACGATCACGGCCCCGGGGACACCGACGGGGAGCGGTGCGGGGGGACCCACGGGGGAATCCAGGTGCCCGGGGCGCCGGGGGTGGGGGCGGTGGCCGCGAGGTGGGTGCGGAGGGTGGCGAGCGCCGGGTGGGGGTTGTCGCGGTGCCAGAGGAGCGAGTGGGGGTAGACGGGGGTCGGGTCGGTGATCGGGATGCGGCGCAGGTCGTAGCCGGCCGGCCAGACGAGGCGGGCCCGGGTGCCCATGAAGGTGGCCAGGGCCGGGGTGTCGGCGATGGTGTCGAGGAGCGCGTCGGAGCCGAAGTTGGGGCCGGTGGCCTCGATGGTGAGGTCGTACGCGGCGAGGAGGTCGTCGTAGTAGGCGGCCCACTCGGTGCCGGGGGTGATACCGGGCATCCAGATCCGGTGCCCGGCGAGCTGGGCGACGGTCACCGACCGGGCGTTCGCCAGCGCGTGGGCGGGGCCGGTGAGGAGCTGGAGCGGCTCGTCGAGCACCCGGACGGACTCGATGCCCTCGGGAAGGGGCCGCCCGGGGGCGGCGACGGCACGGAAGGACGCGTCGATCGCGCCGGACCGGATGGAGGCGACGGCCGTCTCGATGTCGAACAGCATCAGCACGTCGAGTTCGATCTCGGGGTACGCGCGGTGGAAGTCGCGCATCAGGCCGGACGCCGCACCGCGCGAGGAGATGACGTCGACCCGTAGTTGCCGTCGGCCGGTGCCCACGGACGCGACGGCCCGCTCGGCGACGCGCAGCAGTTCGCGCGCGTGGGGCAGGAACGCCTGCCCGTCGATGGTGAGTTCGGCGCCGCGCGCGGTCCGGGTGAACAGCCGCACGCCGAGGGTGCGCTCCAGCGCGGCGATGCGCTTGGAGACGGCCTGCTGGGTGACCGCCAGTTCCGCGGCGGCCTCCTGGAACTGCCCCGCGTCGGCGGCGGCGACGAAGGTCCGGACGGCGGCGAGATCCATGGCGACAACCCTAGCCCCACAACCAGTGGTTGTGGGACGGCGATCCTTCGGCGGCGCTCGGCGCTCGGCGGTCCTACGGCGGTGCTCGGCGGTGCTCGGCGGCGGCAGCCGCGTTCCCGGTGACGCCTCCGGTCGCGCCTCGGTTGTGCGGGCCGGCGGCGACGCCACGACCCGCCCTTCGGCGATCGGATAATCGGTTGCCCGCCGGCGCCGGCGGCGGATGCAATGTCCACCATGGCCATCCAGGTGCGCCCGCCTGGTGACAGCGGCGGCGCGCCACCCGGCCCCGCCGAACCGCGCTCCGCGACCCGGGCGCACCGCACCCGACTCGTCACACGGGAGACGCCGGCGCATGAACACCCCACCACCGCGGCCCGAAGCGGACCGGACCGACGGATCACCGGTCCGGATCGGCGCCCTCGTCCCGCTGACCCCGCCCGGCTGGGTCGAGGCGGGCCGGCACCTGCTCGCCGGGCTGGAACTGGCCGCCCGCGAGGTCAACGACGCCGGAGGGATCGCCGGACGGCCCCTCGAACTGCTGGTCCGGGACACCGCGGCCGATCCGCGGCGGGCCGAAGCGGCCATCGACGAGCTGGCCGGCCTGGGGGCGGTCGCCGTCGCGGGGGAGTACCACAGCGTCGTCGCCCGCGCCGCCGCCACCAGGGCCGACGCCCTCGGCCTGCCGTTCCTCTGCTCCTCGGCGGTCCTCGACGCGCTCACCGAGCAGCCGACGCGCTGGGTCGCCCGGCTCGCCCCGGCGCAGTCCCACGGCTGGCGGATCTACGCCGACTTCCTGCTCGCCGCGGGCCACCGCCGGATCGCCGTGGCGACCCAGCCGAGCGTCTACTGGGCGGCCGGCACCCGCATCCTGCGGGACCACCTCGCGCCACGCGGCGGCACCGTCCTCGAACTCGACGCCGCCGCGCTCGACCCCGCCGCCCTGTGCGACGGTCTCGCCGCCGGCCGTGCGACCGCCCTCCTCCTGCTGGTCGGCCACCCGGAACCGGCGGTGCCGATCGTCAGGGCGGTCCGCCGCGACCCGCGCCTCGCCGGGATGCTGATCGGCGCCCCGGCCGGGCAACCGGAGTTCGCCGGTTGGGAGACGGTGCTGGGCGCCGACGGCGCCGCGGTCCCGTTCCTGCGCTACCTGCCGGAGCGACTCGGCCCGCTCGGCGTACGCGTCGGGGCCGCGCTGCGCGAACGGCTCGGCGAAGCGCCCTCCTTCGTCGCGTTCGAGGGCTACGACACGGTCACCGTCCTCGCCGACCTGCTGCGCGCGCACGGCACGGACCGGGCAGGTATCGCCGAGTCCTGGCCGCACGTCGCGGTCGAGGGCACCCGCGGGCTGATCCGGTTCACCCGGACGCCCGGGATCGGCGTGTGGCAGTGGGCGTGGCCGCCGGTCCGCGTCGTCGACCGGGACCCGGCGGCACCCGACCGCTTCCGCGTCCGCCACGCCGGCTGAGGGGGGTCCCGCCGGAGGAGAGCGGGCGGCGCTGCCCGCGCGCCAGGGCCGACACCCCGGTAGTCACGTACAGCTCATTCGCCTCGCGAACCTCGTACACCTCCCGCACCCCGGCGGAGCAAGTGCGGCACAGAGGTGTCGCGGGCCGTGTGCAACGTTGTAATCTCGGCTCGGCTCGAACGTGATCAGACGTGTTCACCCCCCTCAACCGTCTATCAAGGAGGCGGTCATGCCCCGCACAGCATCCAGCCGTCCGCTGCGAACCGCCGGGAACGTCGCGCTCGTCCTGCTGCTCACCGTCCTGTGCTGCATGGGCCTGAGACCGTCGAGCGCGCACGCGGCCGGCGGCACCTTCCGCAACCCGCTGGGCACCAGCCCCGACCCCTACATGACCTACTACCAGGGCAACTACTACCTGGCCGCCACCGAGGGCGACGCCGTGCGCGTCGCCGTCGCGCCCACCCTCGGCGACCTGCTCACCGCGCCGCGCGTGACCGTCTGGCAGGACCCCGACGCCTCCCGCAACCAGCAGGTGTGGGCGCCGTCGTTCTATCTGATCGACGGGCACTGGTACATCTACTACACCGCCGACAACGGGGTGGACGACAACCACCGCCTGTACGTCGTCGAGTCCGAGGGCACCGACCCGCTCGGCCCGTACCACTTCAAGGCCGAGCTGCAACCGCCGAACGCCCCCGACGAGTGGGCCATCGACCCGGTGCTGCTGCGGCAGAGCGACGGCAGCCTCTACCTGCTGTGGTCCGGCGCCGGCACCGAGGGCCACAACCTGATCTACATCGCCCCGATGTCCGACCCCTGGACGGTCTCCGGCGACCGCGTGTACCTGCCCTCCGACGGCGGCTGCTCCACCATCCGCGAGGCCCCCTCGATCCTGCAGCACGACGGCACCACGTACCTCGTCTACTCCACCTGCGACACGGGCCTGCCGGACTACCAGCTGTGGATGAAGTCCATTCCCAGCAGCGCCGATCCGCTCCAGCCGGGCAACTGGACCCAGCACGCGGGAGCGGTCTTCTCCCGCGACGACGCGACGGGCGTGTGGGGCCCCGGCTCCAACGGCTTCTTCAAGAGCCCGGACGGCACCGAGGACTGGATCGTCTACCACGGCAAGAACACCTCGGACTACACCTACGACGGCCGCACCACCCGTGCGCAGAAGATCGGTTGGAACGCCGACGGCACCCCGGACTTCGGTGCGCCGCTCGCCGCCGGCGCCACCCAGGACCTGCCGTCCGGCGACCCCGGCGGCGGCTCGTACTGGATCAACGACACCGGCAGAAGCAGCGGTTCGGGCTCGATCGCCTACACCGGCGACTGGAACTCCGGCAGCGGCTGCGGCGTCCAGTGCTTCTGGGGCGACGACCACTGGAGCGCCGAGCCCGGCGCCACCGCCACCTGGACGTTCACCGGCACCCGGATCGCCCTGCTGTCGGTGCGCGACACCGGCAACGGCATCGCGGCCTTCTCCGTCGACGGCGGCCCGGAGACGACCGCCGACTACTACGGCGCGATCCGGATGGGGGAGCAGCTGAACTACGTGAGCCCCCAACTCGCCTACGGGCAGCACACGTTGCGGGTGCGGGTCACCGGCGACAAGAACGCCTCCTCCGGTGCCGCGTACATCTCCATCGACCGCGCCGAGGTCTACTCCAACTGACCTGCTTGCCGGGGCTGTTGAGCGGTGCCAGGTCCGTTGGACCGGCCGCGGGGGGGGGGGGGGGGGGGGGGGGCGCCGGCCGCCCCCCCCCCCCCCCCCCCCCATAGAGGGCCGCGCGGGGCCCCCCCGAGGCCGCGCCCCCCCGGCCCCCCCCCCCGCCCCCCCCCGGCGAGGCGGTAGAACACACGTCCGGGGTTGGGGGGGGTGGTGGCGGGGGCCGTGGGCTTGGGGCGCCGCGGGCTCCCCCCCCCCCCCCCCCCCCCCCGCGGCCGGTCAGTCGCCCAGCACCAGCCGTTCGAGCGCCGCGCGGGCCCGCGCGTCGGCCTCGGCCCGCTGCGCCAGCGCCGCGGCCAGCTCGGCCGCCCACGCGTCCAGCGCCACCGGAGTGCGCGACAGCACCACACCGCGTACCACCGTGGCCACCTCGCCCTGCGGCCGTCCGTGCGCCAGGGTCAGGATCAACCGCCGGTCGTCCAGGGCGACTTCGAGCCGCTCGACCCGTCCCTCGCGTCCCGCGAGCCGGTCGCTCATGGTGCGCTTGCGCTCGGAGGTCACCGAGCCGGCCGGCAGCGCGTCCGCCAGCGATCCGGTCAGCACCTTGGCGTAGATCTCCAGGTCGGCCGAGTCACGGCGCAGCGCGGCGGCCACCATGTCGATCGACGCGCCGGAGGCCGGCTCCCCGCCGTCGCGCGTGCCGCCTTCGCCCGTACCGCCGGTCCCGCCTTCGCCCGTACCGCCTTCGTTGCCCGCCCGCCCCTGGAACGGGTCCTGCTCGCTCATCGTCGTCCCCATGCTCGTGAAGTCGTCCTGTCCCGCGGATGCCGAGCCTGTCACCCGTCGAGACTGAGCACCATCGTGGGCCGCTCGATCTCGTGGTCGGGCCGCAGCGGCCGGACCGCCGTGCCGATCGAGAAGAACTCCGTGGTGTGGCCGCCCCACCGGTGGTTGTGCGCGTTGAGCTGCACCCCGACCACCCCTTCCGCCTGGAGCGCCTCCGCCTCCGCCTGCATCCGCGCCATGGCCAGCTCGCGGGCGTCGTACAGCGCCTGCGTGAACTGCTCGATCTCCACGTTCCGGCCCATGTTGGACATCACCGAACCCATCTTCTGGTGCGCGATGTGGTAGACGCAGCTGCCCATCACCATGCCGAGCGGCGCGTAGCCGGCCCGGATCAGCGTCCAGAAGTCCTGTCCCGACAGGTCCGAGGTGAACGGCTGCCCCTTGTTGTTGCGCCAGGTGCCGCCACCGGGAGGAGCGGCGTCGCCCTTGACGGCGGTGCCGATCGCGATGAACTCCGCGACGTCCTTGCCGAACTCCCGCGCCTCCACGGTCAGCCGGACCCCGACGATGCCGTCCGCGCCCAGCGCCGCGGCCTCCGCCTCCATCCGGGTCATGGCCAACTCCCGGGCGTGGTACATCGCCTGGCTGAGGGTGTCCAGCTCCTGGTTCTTGCCCCAGCGGCCGAACTGGATGCCGACGTGGTAGATCGAGCTGCCCAGGACCAGACCGATCGGCTTGAAGCCCGCCTCCCGCACCAGCAGGAACTCGTTCACCGACAGGTCGCTGGTGAAGATCGACCCGGCGCGGCCGGGCGCCAGCTCGGACAACCGACGCATCGCGTCCGCGGGAACGCCCTCGGCGCTCGGCTGTTCGTTCGTCATGTCAGTACCCCTCGTCAACCGTGCGATGGTGCGATGCGAAAGCGGTCAGGGATGGTGGCGGCTCCGCGGCCGGCCGTCCGTCCCGGTCGTTCTGGTCGTCCTCGTCCTCGTCCTCGTCGTCGTTCTCGTCCTCGTCGTCCTAGTCGTTCAGCTCGCTGATCTCCTGGACCAGCCGCCGGTACTCCGCGCGGTCCGCGTACGGACTGGACGCGACCGTCGCCAGCCGCTTGCGCAGCCGGACCCCGCGGTCGCCCAGCGGCATCACCGACAGGGTGCGCGGCGGCTCCTCGCGGACGTGGAAGCGTGCGACGCTGGTGCCGATCATCGTCGCCTCCGCGACGTGGTCCTCCTGGTCGGAACTGCCGGACCGCAGACAGCTCTCCGCCCACACGCGCAGCTCGCTGTCGGCCATGATGACCCCGTCGCCGCCCCGCCGGCTGCTCTGCGCCCTGAGCTGCTGCCGGGCGTCGGAGCGGACCGCGTGGACCAGGTCGCTCCACCCGCTCACCTCGATGTTGGACCAGGAGAACGTCTGCGACGCGGTCCGGTAGTCGTCGTGCCGGACCCCGATGGACATGCCCACCAGCAGCTCGACCGGCACCCACCCGGCACCGATCAGCTTCGCGAAGCCCTGCCCGTCCAGATGCGAGGTGAAGGGCTGCTCCACGTGGTGGTTGCCCCGCGCCCGCACCGCCGTGCCGATCACCTTGAACTCCAGGCAGTTGGCCTGGCCGATGAACGGGGCCATGGTCAGCGCGGCGGCCACCACGCCGTCGCCCCCGAGCGCCCGGCACTCCGCGGACATCCGACCGAGCGCGGTGCGCCGGGCCTCGTCGAAGACGCCGACCAGCGCCTGCGACGGGGAGCCGCCCCCCGACAGCGCGACCGGGGCGCCGGTCCTCGAACCGAAGGCATAGCTGTACCGGGCGCCCGGGTACTGGCAGTCGTGATAGCCCCAGTACCTGCCGCTGCGCCCGATGTGGAACACCGCGGAACCCATCACCTGGCCGACCGGTTCGAAGCCCACGGAGCGGATCGCCGCGAACTCCCCGGTGGACAGCGCGGACGTCCACGTCCCGCTGCCCCCGGCCGAGGCCAGCCGCTCGGCCGCGGCGGGCGGAAGGCCCTGCCCGCTCCATGACACCGACATCGGTCCCCCGTCTCCCACTGGGCGTAGCAGCGATGCTCTGCCCTGAACCTTAGAGGCTCCCACCCCCACCCCGCCCAAGGACGCGCTCCACCATGACGACGGACCTCGCTGCGGCATGGTCGGGGATTCCGTCAGGGATTCGCCCCAGGTGCCCCCCGCGGCCGGGTTGCACCTGCTCCCGGGCGCCGGCCACGTGGTCCAGGAGGACGCCCCGGGCGAACTCACCGCGGCCCTCCTACACTTCCTCGCCTGACCGGCCCCCCGGCCCGTCCGTCCGACCCCGCGCCCGGTCGCCCGCTGCGAGCGCACCCCTGTCGTGCAGCCGTGGACCGGCAGCCGGACCAGCAGACGCCGGCCGTACGGCGGGGACCCGCGCTTGTCGGCGCGGGCCGCCGGAATCGGGGCCGGGTCCAGGACCTCGTCGACCAACTCGGCGACGGACCGCGCCAGATGGTCCCGCGGCAGCCACTCATCCCGCGACGGCGGCAGCAACGGCTCCACCACCGCCGCCGTATCCCACCGCGAACATCCACCACGAACAGGGGGCGGTGGCGGCCTCAACTGCCGGATCGACCGCGCAGGTCCGCGGCCAGCGCCGCGTAGATGTACTCGCTGCCCCAGCGGTCCCCGTCGAGGTCGTTCTCGACCAGGTGCGCCTCCCGACGCATCCCGAGGCGCTCGCAGACCCCCACGGACCCGGCGTTCTCCACGTCCAGCCGTGCGTAGAGCCGGTGCACGCCCAGCCGGTCGAAGGCGAACCCGGCCAGCGCCGCGGCCGCCTCGGTCGCGTAGCCGTGCCCCTCGTGACGCGGGTCGAGGGTCCAGCCGATCTCGGCCTGGGCGGCGCGGGCGTCGGCCAGTTTGAGCGTCACCTCGCCAAGGACGCCGGGCTCGTCGTGCCGGCACACGGCAAGCGCCAGCTTGTCCCCGTCGGCGCGCCACACGACGCCCGCCGCGCGCTCGGCCACGACCTGCTCGCTGCGCTCCCGGGTGTGCGCCGGCCGGTACAGGTAACGCGCCACGCTCGGCAGGCTCTGGTAGGCGTACAGGTCGTCCACGTCGCCGGGAGTGAACAGACGCAGCGACAACCGGGGCGTGGTCATCGGCAGCAGCGGGGCGATGTCCATGCGGACCTCCGGAACGCGGATGTGGATCAAGATGCGGACCGATTGTCACATCACGACTGGCGGGCGGCCACGCCTTTTCCCCAGCGGCGCCCGGCACGCACTAGCTGTCCTGTGCCGCCAGCGCGGCGACCGTGGGGATGGCCGCGAACGCTTCGTGCGTGTGGCGGACGAGGGCCGCGCGGTCCTGGCGGCCGGTGGGCGAGGTGGTCCAGGTCTCCAGGGCGCGGTGCCAGGCGGCCAGCATGAGGTCGAGCAGCAGGCGGAGTTCGGTCGGGCCGGGGGCGTGGCCGGCGAGGCGGTCCGCCACGATCCGGACCACGTCCGCGGAGACCTCCGAGCAGTGGCGCAGGCTGTGCGCGGTCAGTGCGGGGGTGCGGTCGGCCAGGTTGCGGCTGGCCAGGAAGCGCCGTTCCCAGCCGTCGGCCATCTGCTCCAGCGCGGCGAACAGCGCGTCCTTGTACGCGCGGAACAGGTGCGCGCCGGTGAGGGGACGGGTCGCGATGTCCGCGCGGTAGGCGGCCCACAGCTCCTTCTCCGGGGCCAGCGCCACGTCTTCCTTCGAGGTGAACGTGCGGAAGAAGGTGCGCTTGGAGATCTCCACCGCGTCGACGATCTCGTCCAGCGTGACCGCGGTGAAGTCCCGCCGGGAGAACAGTTCGAGGGCCGTGTCGACCAGCGCTTGGCGGGTGCGCAGCTTCTTTCGCTCGCGTAGCGGCAGCTGCCTCAGGTCTCTCTCCACGGGTGCAGCGTACCCGTCGCATGTGCCCCTTGAACGCTTATGCCACTCAGTGGCAGTATCGCGGCCATGAAGGCTCTGACGATCGACCACTCGGCTCCGGGGCACCTCGCGCTCGCCACGGTTCCCGACCCCGAACCCGCCGCCCACCAGGCCCTGGTGCGGGTGCACTCCTTCTCCCTCAACGCCGGCGAGGTCCACCATGTGGTCCCCGGAGGTGACCCCGGCGCGGTGCCCGGCTGGGACGCCGCGGGCGTGGTGGTCCAGCCGGCCGCCGACGGTTCCGGCCCCGCGGCCGGCACCCCCGTCGTCACGCTCGGGGCCGACGGTGCCTGGGCCGAACTGCGCGCCGTCGACACCGCGTTGATCGGCACCGTGCCCGAGGGGGCCGACCTGGGCCCGATGAGCGCGCTGCCGGTCGCGGCGGGTACGGCGCTGCGCGCCCTGCACCGGATCGGCCCGATCCTGGGACGGCGCGTCCTGGTGACCGGCGCGGGCGGCGGCGTCGGCCGCTTCACCCTGCAACTCGCCGCCCGGGGCGGCGCGCACGTCATCGCGCTGACCGGCGACCCGGCGAAGGAAGAGGCACTGCGCGGGCTCGGCGCCCACGAGGTCGTCACCGACCCGGCCGCGCTCCAGCGGCTCGAACCGGTGCACGGCGTGGTCGAACTGGTCGGCGGCGCCCACCTGGTCGCCGCGCACGGCGCCCTGGCCGGGAGCGGCGTGCTGGTGGCCGCGGGGCACGTCTCCGGTGCGGGCGAGCAGTTCCCTCACGGCGCCCTCTTCGGTGACGGCGGGCGCCACAACCGCCAGATGGCGACGTACTTCCTGCTGGACGACGCCGCAGGACTGGGCGCCGACCTCAGCTGGCTCGCCGCGCTCACCGCCCGCGGCGAGCTGGACCCGCAGGTCGCCCTGCGCACCGACTGGACACAGGTGGCCTCGGCAGCCACCGAACTGGCGGGTCGCCGCGTGCCGGGCAAAGCCGTCATCGACGTCCGGTAGACCGATCCGGCCGATCTGACCGATCCGGCCGATCTGACCGATCCGGCCCATCCGCCCGATCAGGCTGAGGGTCCCGGGGTGCCGAGGCGAGGCGCCTGATCCGCTTGGTGCGGCCCGCCCGCGCGAGCCGGTGCAGTACGGCCGGCTCGGTGGAACGTTCCGCGAGGAGCAACTGCAACCAGTCGGACCAGGTGTCCTGGACGTTCTCGTCGACGAGCAGCGGTGTCACGTCACGGCTCTGGTGGATGCCGATCTCCCGCGCGCGGCGAATCGCGTAGTCGCGGTTGTCCTGGAGCGGGAGCCGCGCGATCCAGGAGGGGCGGGCGGCCTCGGGGAGCGTCCCCAGCACGTGGAGGACGATCCCCAGCGCGACGCTCGGCACCGGTTCGAGGGCCACGGCGCTGAAGAGCAGATCGAAGCACTCGCCCTTCCCGCACGCGGCCATGTACAGCGGCCACCGTTCGTGCTCGTCGCCGGTGTCGGTGACCGGCGTACCGGTGCAGCGCACCAACGCGGCGAGCACGTCGTCGAGTCGGGCGCTCACGGGCGGGCCTTGAGGCCGTCCAGGGTGAGGTCGAGGAGGCGTTCGGCGCGCTGCCGCCGCTCCGGGCTCGCCGAGGTGAGGGCGATGCCTTCGAGGTCGGCGCCCAGCTCGGCGGGGCCGCTGCCGGTGCGGATCGCCCCCGCGGCCACACACGCGTCCATCAGGGCGGCGATGGCGCGCAAGGCGTCGGCCATGCCGTACTTCGCGGTGACGTGGTCGAGGAAGAGCCGGGTCCGGGCGCGCAGCGCCTCGCGGGGCGGGCGCGCCGCGAGCAAGTCGGGTACGGCGTCGCGGAGTGGGGCCACCTCATCACGGTAGACCCGCCTCGATCGGGACTTCCCGGGTGGGGAAGTCGCGGTACGGGGTCGCGCTGTTCACGCAAGGGAGCGGCGGACCCGCGGGCGGTGGCGGAGGCGGTCCGGCTGCGCGCCGAGATCGCCGTACCGCCCTCCTCGATCGCCTCCGCCCTCGGTTACGCGATCGAGCAGCCCGACGGCATCGACATCAGCGAGATCGTCGTCCGTTCCCGTTCCCCCGTCCAGGCCCGAACCCGGCCCAGCCTGTCGCGGCGTGGCTCCGGGCCGGGTGCGTACTGCCGCCGTCCCACAGGGTCCGGCCCGCGCCGGCGGTGGCTTCCGGCGCGGGCATCGCCACACGGCTCCTCCCGACGGCGCCGGGCCACGGCCGGCGGGCCCGGACAGCGACGATGCGGGCGTGCGGCGCGCCGTGGACGCCCGCCACGGCGAGGTGCGGCGCGCCGGCGCGCACCCGGGCACGGCGTGGACGTGGCGGACGTCGTCCGGGCCGGTGGCATCCACCTCGCGCGCGGGGCGCCGCACACCGTGTGCGGTCGCCCCGCACACCCGGACCCGTATACCTGGTTGCGGGAACTGCCGCCCGGCGCCGGCCGGTTGTGCACCAACGCGACCGTACGGCCCGGCCGCGCCGCGTACACCCCGGCCGGGCTCCCGCCGACCGCCATGGCGTCGTGGCGGCGCTCCTCAGCGAGCGCTGCCGGTCTCCGGTCCGGTGGTGGGCGCGAACCGCGAGGGCAGCCAGTGGAGTTGGCGCAGCGACTGGAAGGGGCCGCCGCCCTCGTGGTCGTTGAAGGGGTAGACCTCGATGGACTTGTCGGTGCCGCGGTAGGCGTTGAAGGCCGCGAAGACCGTCGAGGGCGGGCAGGTCTGGTCCTCCAGGCCGACGGAGAACAGTGCCGGGGCGGTGGCGCGCGCGGCGAAGTGGACCCCGTCGAAGTACGACAGGGTGCGGAAGACCTGGTCGGTGTGGTCGCGGTGGGCGCGCAGGTAGCGGGCCACCTCGCGGTAGGGGTCGCGGTCGGTGAGGCTGACGGCCCGCTGGAAGTGGCACAGGAACGGCACGTCCACGGCGACCGCCGCCAGGTCGGGGACGAGTCCCGCGACGGCCAGGGTGATGCCGCCGCCCTGGCTGCCGCCGGCCACCGCGACCCGCGAGGCGTCCACCCGCGGGTGGCTGCGCGCGGCCTCCACCGCGCGGACGGCGTCGGTGAAGACCCGCCGGTAGTAGTAGCCGTGCCGGTCGCCGATCCCGCGGGTCATCTGGCCGGGCTGGGCGGGGGTGCTGCCCACCGGGTCGGGGGTGTCGCCGACCGACCCGCCGCTGCCCTGGCCGCGGGTGTCCATCACGAAGCAGGCGAACCCGGCCGCGGCCCACAGCAGATGCTCGTGCGGCAGGCCGCGCCCGCCGTTGTACCCGATGTACTTCACCACTGTCGGCAGCGGTTCGCCGCCGCCGGCCGGCAGTATCAGCCAGCCCTTCACCGGGTGGCCGCCGAACCCGGCGAACGTCGCGTCGAGCACCTCAACGCCCGGCAGCGGAAGGTCGACCGGCGTGAAGCTCGCGTCGATCGCGGACGCGCGGGCCTCTTGCAGCGTGCCGTCCCAGAACGCGTCGAAGTCGTCGGGCGCGGGCAGGTCGGGCCGGTAGCTTCGGAGTTCTTCCAGGGGCAGGTCGAATCGCGACATCAGTGGCTCTCTGTGGTGGGTGGGTGGGTGCGCTGTCGGTCGGCGGAGCAGGGTGCCAGGGCGGTACGTGGTGGCAGGTGGCGGAACGTGTCGGTACGTGGTGGCGGGTGGCAGTTGGCGGCTGGGCGGCGCGGCGCAGGCGGGAGCCGGGCTCGCGGGGGCGGGCGGACACGGGTGCGCGGGGCGGCGGATCAGGGCCGGTCGGGCAGGCGGAAGCGGGCCTCGATCCGGGCTCGTCGGGCGCGGCCGCGCAGCAGCACCACGCCGAGCGGCAGCCCGGTCGGGTTGCCGTCGGCGACGGCCGCGTACGCCACGAAGCCCTGCGGTACGTCGAGTTCGAGCACGGGCGACCCGGCGGCGTCCCACGCACCGGTCAACCGGCGGTCGGCAGGAACGGGCAGCCGGCGGACCTCGCGCAGCCAGCCGTGGCCGGTGTCGTGCTCCGGGTCCCGGGGGCTGCCCCCGGCGGCGGTGGATGCCGAGCCGGCGTCCTGGCCCAGGGCGTCCCGGTCCGAAGCGTCCTGGTCCGGGCCGTCGTCGGTGAGCAGGGCGGGGTGGCCGGCGCCGGGGGCGAACGCGCCGTCGCCGTGGAAGACCCACTCCAGCAGGCCGGTGGCGGGTGCCTCGGCCTCGAAGACGTCCGTCCAGCCGTCGTCGGCCAGTTGGAGCGTGCGGCGCAGGGTGTGGCCGTCCCAGGCGGACTGCGCCGACACCCGGTGCTCGGAGGCGTGCAGCAGCCGGCCGGTGTGGGCCGGCTGGCGCCGCCCGTCGCAGATCATCAGGTTGTGGGCGACGGGGGAGCGCATCCAGGCGGTGAAGCGCGCACCGTAGCCGCTGGTGCCCAGGTCCAGGCTCTGCCAGCCGCCCGCGGTCTCGGCGTCGACGGCGAGCTTGTCGCGGTGGTCGTGCCACCCGCCGTCCGGGCCGAACCGCAGGGTGAGCCGGGCGCGGTCCGAGCGCAGCACCGCCACCCCGGCCTCCGGCCAGACCAGGGACCGCTCGTCGTCGCCGGGCGGGGAGACCAGCTCGTCCGGTCCGAAGACCAGGGCCGCCACCGAGCGGCGCGGGCCGAGCACGCCGACGCCACCGGGCAGGTCGGCGCCGCCCCACAACCGCACCGGCCCCGGCCGCGGCACGCGGTAGTACGGCGCGGGGTCCACCGGCCGCTCGGGCAGCAGCGTCCAGGCGGCTTCCGCGTGCGGGGCGAAGTCCGCGGTCCAGCAGTCGGGCCACCCGTCGCCGTAGGCCGGCAACCGGGTGTCGGAGTACGCCAGTCGGGGCGGGGCGCTGACGGCGCGGGACAGGCGGGCGGCGGAGTCCTGGTCCAGGCCGTCGGGGCCGGTCGCCTCGCGATACGACAGCAGCGCCGCGACGGCGTAGTAGTGGTAGTGGGCGTTCGACTCGAACCACAGGCCCTCGGCGTGGAAGCCCCGGGCGATCTGGGCCCGGGCGCCGAACTCGCCGTCCCGGCACCAGTCGAGCAGTTCGCGGTCCGCCAGCAGCGCCGCGCACTCGGCCACCGCGGCCAGCAGCCAGCAGTGGATGTTGTGGATCGCGGAGATCTGGGGGCGCAGCAGGTCCGCCACCGCCCGGGCGAACCGCGGCAGCGCGGCGCGGGTGCCCGCGCTGAGCGCGTCCGGCCCGGCCCAGCGCAGCGCGCGCAGCAGCAGGACCGCCCAGACCGCCTCGTCCAGCGACTGCGGCTGCACCCGCCCCCGGCCGGCGTGCACGCCGTGCGGCTGGTAGGCGGGGTAGTCGCGGGTGTACGTCGCGAAGATCCGCTCCAGTGCGGCCCGGGCCCGCTCGCGCTGTGCGGGTTCGGGTGACAGGCGCAGCACCAGTGCGGCGCGCTGGGCCTGCGCCGCCACGCAGTTGTGCACGGTGGTGCGCCAGGCGCCGTCCCACGGTTCGCCGCGGTAGACCCGCCCGCACGAGGCGCAGACGTGCCGGTGCGGGGAGTCCGGGGCGAAGGTGAGGGCGGAGCCGTCGTCGTCGCAGAAGTAGTGGTGGGTCCAGGCCGTCGGGGTGGCGGGACCGGGGATGACGAGGCCGGGCTGCCAGCGGTCGAAGTCCGCACGGACGTGGTCGGTGATGTCGCGCGCCCATGCGTGGTCGTCGACACGTCGGACGACCTCGGGCCAGTCGGGGGTCATGGAGTCTCCTCGTCCCGGAACGCTAGGAGAAAGCGGTTTCTTGTGTCAATGGCCCAGCACGGAAACGGTCTACGGCGAGCGGCGGGTACGCATGTTACGAGAGCGCTTTCTGCGCATCGAGGCGCCGGCCTCGCCGACACCACTGGACCCGGCCGTCGGCATCCGTCACCTCGGCCTCGTGCTACTTGTACGTACAAGCGGTTGATTCCTGCCCCTCGCTTATAACAAGTTCGGGGCCATGCGTGCTTCGGAGGAGACGGCCCCGGTAGGTGCGCGCGGGGAGGCGTCGGCCCCGAGCCTGGCCCGACTCCGTTCGCGGAGCGAGGAGTTGGCGCTCGGGAGCCGGGAGCCGGGAGCCGGGAGCCGGGAGTCGGGAGTCGGGAGTCGGGAGTCGGGAGTCGGGAGTCGGGAGTCGGCAGCCGGGAGCGAGGAGCTGGAGCCGCCTCGCCGACCGCGCCGCGCAGGTGTTGTTGACGGTCGCCGTGGCCACGTCCGACCGGTTGCGGTCCTCGGACCACTCGATCGGCCCGTCCGGCGCGTCGACGGTCAGGCGTCGTTCCCTCGGCGGGGGTGTCCCCGGCGCGAGGTCGAGAACTCCGCGCGCAGGTCGGCCTTCGACGGCAGACGATCGCCGACCTGGACCTCGCCGCTTCGGATGCGCCGGCGCGACCGGGCCGCGATGGCGCTGCGCAAGGGCCCCTGCACGCACCTGACGGTACAGGTGTGTTCGCGTGGTCGTGCGTGCGGGTGGCGGGGCCTCGGAGCCGGTCGGGGTGTCATGACACAGCGGGCCGCGGGTCGCCGAGCGCGGGTGGATTCGCCCGGATCGCGAGCCGCTGTCCGCTCGCCGAAGGGGCCGTCGAGGTGAACGGTCGATGTCTTGTACGTACAAGTCATTGACGCGTTCCCGAGTGGGCTGGGAGAGTTTCGCCAAGCTCGACATGAGAAGGCCGAGCGGACTCCCCGGGTTGTCCCGGCCCTCGCTCGCGTACCGGATCGGAGCGCGCACGGCAGGTCGGCGCGGGCTGCGGGGAGCCCGGCGGCCGTGACCGAAGTCCGGTCACCTCAGCACCATCCCTAGCGAAGGACAACCATGCCCGAATCCGTACAGCTGGTCTGCCTCGACATGGCCGGCACGACCGTCGAGGACGGCGGCGCTGTGCTCGCGGCCTTCCACGAAGCGCTGCCCGTGGCCGGGTTCACCCCGGGGAGCCCCGAGCACGCCGCCGCGGTCGCCTACGCGCTGGAGACCATGGGCCAGTCGAAGATCGCGGTCTTCCGGGTGCTGACCCGGGGCGACGAGGACCGCGCCGCCCGGGCGAACCAGGCGTTCGAGCAGGCGTACGCGCGCTCCGTGGCCGAGAACGGCGTCGCTCCGCTGCCGGGCGCGGCCGACGCCATCGAGCGGATGCGCGCCGCCGGCCGCCAGGTCGTCCTCACCACCGGCTTCTCCCCGGCCACCCGTGACCAGATCCTCGACGAGCTGGGCTGGCGCGACCTGGTCACCCTCGCCCTGTCGCCGGTCGACGCCGGCCGCGGCCGCCCCTACCCGGACATGCTGCTCACCGCGCTTCTGCGCACCGGCACCGAGTCCGTCACCCGACTCGCCGCCGTCGGCGACACGACCAGCGACCTGCTGGCCGGGCACCGCGCGGGTGCGGCAGTGGTGGCGGCGGTGCGGACCGGCACCCACACCGACACGGACTTCGCGACCGTGCCCCACACGCACATTCTCGACAGCGTGGCGGACCTGCCCGAACTCCTCAACGCCTACGACGGGGCCCTCGTGTGACCGCTGCCCCGCGGTGGTCCTCGGCGCGGCGCACCCCTCACCCCTCCTCAGCTCCCCTCCCCAGTACCGACAGTACCGACGTTCCCGGCGCCGCCCGAGACGTGCTCAGCCCGGTGAAAGGCCCCTCCCGTGCCGCTCTTCGACCTCCCACCGTCCGAACTCGCCGGCTACCTCGGCGACCTCCCCGAGCCCGAGGACTTCGACGCCTTCTGGGAGCGGACCATCGCGGCCACCCGCGCGTTTCCGCTGGACCTCGCCCTCGCCAAGGTGGAGACGCCGTGGTGGCTCGTCGACACCTATGACGTCTCCTTCGCGGGATTCGGCGGCGCCCCGATCAAGGCGTGGCTGACCGTGCCGGCCGGGGCGACGGGCCCGCTGCCGGCGGTCGTGCAGTACCACGGGCACACGCGCGGCCGGGGCTTCCCGCACACCGACCTGCTGTGGGCCACGGCCGGATACGCGCACTTCTCGATGGACAACCGGGGCCAGGGCAGCGGCTCCGGCGGGCCCGGCGCCGGCACCCCCGACCCGGACGCGGCGGCGGGACTGCCGCACGCCCCGGGCTACCTGACGCTCGGGATCACCGACCCGGAGACGTTCTTCTACCGCCGCCTCTACACCGACGCCGCCCGCCTGCTCCAGGCCGCCGCGGCCACCGAACTGGTGGACCCGGCCCGGATCATCGTGACCGGCGCCAGCCAGGGCGGCGGGATCGCCCTCGCCGCGGCAGCGCTGGCCGCGCACGTCGACGTGGACCTGCTGGGCGTCGCGGCCGACGTGCCGTACCTGTGCGCCTTCCCCCGCGCGGTCGCCCTGGCCGACCGGCGGCCCTACGACGAGGTGACCGCGTACCTCGCGGCGTGGCGGGACCGGACCGAGACCGTCTACCGCACCCTGTCCTACTTCGACGGCGCGCTGCTCGGCCGGCGCGCGAGCGCCCCCGCCCTGTTCTCGGTCGGGCTGATGGACCGCACCTGCCCGCCCTCGTCGGTGTACGCCGCGTTCAACCGCTACGGCGCGCGCTCCGCGCGTCCGGTCGAGAAGTCGATCAACGTCTACGGACACAACGGCCACGAGGGCGGCGGGGACTACCAGACCGCGGCCCAGGCGGAGTTCTTCGCCCGGCTCGTCCACCAAGCCGCGAGGAGATCCCACGGATGAGCACCCCCCGACCCATAGCGGACCCGACCACCGCGGGCCGGCGCCCGAAGGCGCTGCTGATCGTCGTGGACGGCACCCGCTACGACCGGCTGACGGCCGCCGGCACCCCGGCGATCGACTCGGTCGGTCAGGCCGGCGTGCTGGCCCCCTCCCACATCACCGACACCGCCCTCACGCTGCCGGTGTCCGGCCCCGGCCACGCGAGCCTGCACACCGGGGTCTGGCCGGACAAGCACCTGGTGTTCGACAACGAGTTCGCCGGCCACGACCTCACCCGGTACCCGCCGCTGTTCACGCGGATCGGCCGACTGCGGCCGGACCTGGTGACGTTCAGCAGCGCGGACTGGGCGCCGATCAACGACTTCCTGATCGCGTCGGCCACCACCAGGCTCCAGCCGGAGGAGGGCGACCCGGTCCGCAACGACGCCGCCACCACCCGGGACCTCGTGCACGCCCTGAAGGACCGGGAACTCGACCTGGCCTACGCCTACTTCCACCAGGTCGACGCCACCGGTCACGCCGTCGGGTCCGACTCGGACGCGTACGGCGCCGCGATCGAGCGGGTCGACGGCCACATCGGCGACATCCTCTCCGCCGTGCGGGCCCGCCCGACCCACGCCGAGGAGGACTGGCTGGTCCTGGTCGCCACCGACCACGGCCAGACCGGGGATCTGCACGGCGGCGACGAGGAGACCACCAGGACCGCGTGGATCGCGGCGAGCGCCTCCTGGATCGACACCGGCACCGCCCGCGCCCGCACCTGGCGGCAGGTGGACGTCGTCCCCTCGATCCTGCGGCACTTCGCGATCCCGGTGGACCCCGCATGGGGCCTGGACGGCGTCCCGATCGGCACCCCCGGCCAGGACCCCTTCGACACCGTCGCCGTCCCGGACGGCGCGACCTCGACCGGGCAGCTGCCGGCCGGCTGGTCCCGGCTGGAGCGCACCCCGGACTCCGGCGATCCCGGATACCGGGGCTGGCGGCTGATCCGGCAGCAGGACTGGGCACGCGAGGACGGCGGCCGGGGCCGGGGCTCCTTCGTCCGCAGCCGGGACATGATCGCCGTCGCTGACTCCCGGCGCTGGGGCGGCACCGGCGACTTCGACTCCACCCTCCGCTCGCCGTGGACCCCGGTCACCCCGGGGGCGCGGTTCACGGTGTCGTTCCTGAGTCACTACCGCCTGTGGAACGCCATCCCCGAGTTCGGCGCCACCGTGCACGCCGAGTTCGACGACGGCAGCACCCACCGGCTCTGGCTGCGGCTGCGGCCCGAGTCGCAGCTCAGCACGCCGCTGACGCTCACCGGACACTGCCCCGACGGCGCGGGCCAGGTCCGGATCGCCTGGCGGCTGGTCGACCCCGGCACCCGCGGCTACTGGGCGATCAGCGCGCCCGAGATCGCCGTGGCCACCACCTGAGGCGGCCCCGGCCCCGGCATCTTCCGCACCACCCACTCACACGCCCCATTTCCCCTTGAGGACAGCTCATGCCTGAAACATCTCGACGCGCCTTCGCCGCCGCGGTCACCGCGCTCGCCGCTGGCCCGCTGCTGGCCGGTTGCGGCCGCGTGGTCGGCGGCAGAAAATCCTCCGGCGGCTCCGCCAAGGGCTCCTTCACCTTCTGGTCGAGCTGGAGCGAGGGCGAGCCGCAGCAGAAGGTCCTGGCCCGGCAGATCGCCGCGTTCACCCAGGACACCGGCATCAAGGTCGACGTGCAGTGGGGCGGCCGCGACGTCTTCGCCAAGATCTCGCCGACCCTCAACGCCGGCACCACCCCGTTCGACCTGATCGACGGCGCCCAGCGCAACGTGCGCTCGGTGCTGGTCAGCACGGGCAACGCGCTGTCGCTGAACGACGTGCTCGGCAAGCCCGCCGAGGGTGAGACCCAGCCGCTGTCCGCAGCCGTCAAGCCCGCCTACACCGACCTGGTCACCACCGGCGGCGACACCTGGATGATCCCCTACGAGGTGGCCTCCTCCGGGTTCTGGTTCAACGCCGCCGCCCACCCCGACATCGCCGCCGACCCGCCGAAGACCTGGGACGAGCTGACCGCCCTGTTCCAGAAGGCCAAGGCGGCCGGCCGCGCGCCGATCGCCCAGGACGGCGACATCGCCCTGTACAACCTCTACTACTTCGCCGAACTGGTGGTGAACCAGCTCGGCCCCGGCAAGCTGCGTGCCGCGGCCGGCGACAAGACCGGCGACGCGCTCAAGGACCCGGCGATCCTCGCCGCCGCCCAGCGGATCGAGGAACTGGTCACCCGGCACTACTTCGCGCCCGGCTACAGCAGCAGCAAGTTCCCCGCCCTCCAGCAGAAGTGGGCCGCGGGCAAGGCCGACTTCCTCTACTGCGGCTCCTGGATTCCGTCCGAGACCGCCTCCTACCTGGCACGCGGCTTCAAGCCGGGCTTCTTCCCGATGCCGAACGTCGCCGCGGGCGACGGCGGCAGCCCCGAGGCGTACCTGATCGGCTTCACGGTGCCGAAGAAGGCGGCCCGCGCCACCGAGGCCAAGCAGTTCATCAGCTACTTCATGAACAAGCAGCGGCTGGCCGCCATCGCGACCGACACCGCCAACCTGACCCCGCGCTCGGACATCGCCGCCCCCGCGGTGCTGGCCGGCGTGCAGAAGAACCTGGACGCCGCGACCAAGCCGCTGCACGGGCAGTACGACGGGCTCGTGGACTACCAGAGCGACTGGACCACCAAGGTGCTCGAACCGCTGGTGAACAGCCTCCTGTTCGGCAAGACCTCCGCCAAGGACTTCGCGGCCAAGCTGCCCGAGCGGAGCGCGGCGTACTGGTCCAACAACGGCTGATCCGGCCCCACCGCAGCGGCCGTACGTGCTGCGGGCTCGAACCCCCTTCCGGAGGTACCCCAGTGACAACGACCATCCGCGGCGCCGAGGACCGCCACCGCACCGTCCGGAAGGGGACGGCCGGGAACACCGACCAGGACACCCCGCCCGGACGCTCGGCACCCACGAACCCGCTCGAACGCTCCAAGCGGCGCCTGTTCGGCTGGTTCGTCGTCCCCGCCGCCCTGCTCTACGCCGGGTTCCTGGTCGTCCCGGGCCTGATCACGGTGGGGCTCGCCTTCACCAGGTGGTCCGGCTCCGGGCCGGTCAAGCCGGTCGGCTTCCAGAACTTCCGCATGCTCTTCCACGACCCGACCTTCCGGTCGTCCTTCACCCACACCCTGATCATCCTGTTCGGCGTCGGCGCGGCGACCTTCGTGCTGGCCTTCATGATGATGCTCGCCCTGCGGGACATGCGGGGCCGCAAGTTCATCCGCATGGTGGTGTTCTTCCCGAACATCGCGCCGGGCGTGCTGCTCGCCATCGTGTGGGGATTCCTCTTCCAGCACGACGGCATGATCAACCAGATCCTCGGCTGGAGCGGATTCCACCACCCGCCCCAGTGGCTCGCCGAGGACAACCTGTTCGCCGTCGTCCTGGTCGGCCTGATCTGGATCAACACCGGCTTCTACACCACGATCCTGATGGCCGCCGCGGACCGTATCCCGCCCTACCTGTTCGAGGAGTGCGAGATCAGCGGGGCCAACGCCTGGCAGCGGTTCCGCTATGTCATCCTCCCGCTGACCTGGGACGCGGTCGGGGTCGCGGCGATCCTGTGGGCGATCAGCTCCGTCAAGATCTTCGAGTTCCTCTACGCCTTCGCCGGCGGTGGCGGCTACCTGCCGCCGCTGAAGATCTGGAACACCGCCGTCTACTCCTACTCCGAGGCGTTCGCCTCGGTCGGCACCCCCCGGTACGGAACCGCGGCGGCCTCCTCCGTGGTGACGATGCTGCTCGCCGCCTGTGCCGTCGTCCTGCTCAGCCGCGTCTTCCGCCGTGAGTCGGTGGAACTGTGAGGTCCACCGCCGTGACACCCCGCCAGCCCGCCCGCGCCCGCTTCTCCCGCTCCGCCCGCTTCTCCCGCTCCGCCCGGTCCCCCCGCCCTTCCCGCTCCTTCCCCGCGCTGGTCGGCAGCACCGTCACCACCGCGGTGCGCGCCGCCACCTGGATCATCGCCGGATTCAGCATCTTCGTGGTCCTCTGGATTCTGCTCGCCTCGCTGAAGACCACCGACGAGATCTTCAGCAACCCGCTGTCGCTGCCCCACACCTGGCGATGGGGCAACTTCGCCGACGCCTGGCAGGAGAGCAACTTCGGCGTGGCGCTGGTGAACACCGTCGGGCTGGTCACCGCCACCGCCCTGGGCACCGTACTGTTCGCCGCGCCGGCCGCGTACGCGCTCGCCCGGTTCAAGGTGCGCGGCACCCGGGCCATCTCCCTCGGCTTCGCCCTGGGCCTGGGCGTCCCGGCCCAGATGGTGGTGCTGCCGCTGTACGCGGCGATGAACCAGGCCGGCCTGGTGGACAGCTTCCTCGGGCTGTGGCTGATCTACGTCGGCACCTCGCTGCCGTTCGCCGTGTTCTTCCTGACCAGCTTCTTCGCCTCGCTGCCGCGCGAACTGGAGGAGGCGGCGTCCCTCGACGGCGCCTCACCGCTGCGCACCTTCCGCTCGATCATGTTCCCGCTGGCGCGATCCGGGATCGTCACCCTGCTGATCCTCAACGTCGTCGCCCACTGGAGCGAGACCACCTTCGCGCTGGTCTTCCTGCAGAGCTCGATCAACGACACCCTCCCGCTGGCGCTCATCCAGTTCATGCAGCGCCTCCAGTACACCGGCGCGGACTGGGGCCAGCTCTTCGCCGGGATCGTGATCGTGCTCCTCCCGCTGCTCCTCATCTACATCTGGCTCGGCCGGCGAATCATCGAGGGACTCACCCTCGGCGCCGGAAAGTAACGGAAGGGAGCACCACCCCTCCATGAGATCACCGCTGCGCACCCTCACCACGCGCGCCCTCGCCTTCGCGCTGCTCGGCACCGGCCTCATACCCCTCACCGTCGCCGGCGGCGCCACGCCCGCCACCGCCGCCGACCCGCTGCCCGTCTCCGACCCGACCGGGTCCGGCAACTGGGTCTACTCACCGGCCTACTCCGACGACTTCGGTGCGACCAGCGTGGACACCGCCAAGTGGCAGCCGATGCCGCTCACCTACAGCGACGTGTGGCGCTGGGACGCCGGCGACATCGCCGAGTCCGGCGGCAACCTCTCGCTCAACTCCGAGTACGCGCCGAACGACTCCTTCAACGAGACGCCCGCCGGCTGGCAGACCGTCAGCGCCGACTCGTGGTCGCCGCTCGCCGACTACGTCACCACCACCCAGCACCGCTCGGGCTCCTCGGCGCTGGTGCACTACAACTACTGGAGCTACGACGTCACCACCCGGCAGAAGGTGAGCAGCCTCGCCGACGGCACCTACACCTTCTCGGCCTGGGTGTGGACCGGCGGGGCGAACGACCAGACCCAGTCCCTGGTCGCCGACAACTGCGGCTCCACCAACACCGCGACCTCGCTGTCCATCCCCAGGTCCAACGGCGCGTACACGCTCTACACCCTCAGCGGCATCAAGGTGACCGGCGGGTCGTGCAGCGTCGGGCTCAAGAGCGCCTCAAACCAGAAGGGCTGGACCCGGCTCGACGACGCGAGCTTCACCGCGGACGGCGGCAGCACCAACCTGCTCACCAACCCCGGCTTCGAGACCCGGGTGAACACCCCCTACCAGTCGGGCGGGGTGATCAGCCTCGACACGATCAAGTACGGCTACGTGGAGGCGAGCATCAAGGCGTCCGCCACGGCGTTCCCCGGCACCTGCCCGGCGTTCTGGCTGGAGCACATCGACCCGGTCTGGGGCAACGAGATCGACATCGAGGAGATCGGCCAGAGCACCAGCTCGCCGAAGTGGGTCAGCATGACCGACCACAACTGGAAGTCGCCGACCTCCACGACGCTGACCAGCCACACCGGTGACCACACCGCCGGCAGCAGCCTCAACGGCTCCTTCCACACCTACGGCCTGGAGTGGGGGCCGGGCTACCTCAAGTTCTACGTCGACGGGGTGCTCGCCCGCACGTACGACAACACCGACTACAACCAGACCGGCATGAACATCATCCTGTCCCAGGGCATCCGCTCGCCGTACACCTCCAGCCCCACGGCGACCGGGTTCCCCGCCACCAGCCAGATCGGCTACGTGCACGTGTGGAAGAAGGCGGACATGGAAGTGGACGACGCCGACATGGTCCGCGGCGCCACCGCCACCCCGCAGGTGCCCGGCGACGGCCAGGGCGAGGACCTCTTCCGCTACGGCGGGACGTGGGCGCAGAACAGCGACAGTTCGGCCTACACCTCCACCACCCACACCTCCTCCTCGGCCGGGGCGACCTCGACCGTCGAGTTCTACGGCACCGGCGTCTCGCTGGTCGGGGCCACCGGCCCCGCGCAGGGGCAGGCCGAGGTCTCCGTCGACGGCGGAACTCCCGTCGGCATCGACGAGTACGCGGCCACCGCCGCGGCGCAGCAGACCGTCTTCAGCAGCACCGGCCTGAGCGCAGGGCACCACACGCTGACCCTCACGGTCAGCGGCACGTCCCGGTCGGCCTCGACCGGGACCGCGGTCAGCGTCGACGCGGCGCACGTGCTCAACTGACCTTCGGAGCACGCCTCCCGGCCACCACCGGGGAGGTGCACCAGGGCCGCCCCTTCCCGTCGGAGGGGGGCGGCCCTGTTCCGTGGCGGCTGAGGCAGCGGTTCCATACATGAATTCAGGTCGGTTCATTGAACGTCGAGATGCCAAGACGTCGCTCTGGACTGCGAGTTGAGGTCACTCCCTGATCCGTGCTTCACATGAGTGAACCAATGTGGGGAAGTGTTTCCTCGTCTTGAGTCTTGACCTCAAAAGCGACACCACTGCACACTGAGCGTCATCCCCTCACCGGGCGCACCGCATCTTCACGCAGCGGACGGGCCGTTGCCGCGCTCCGGTGCCGCGTTCACGGCGTACGACCTTCGCGTGACCTTCACGCGCGTCTTCCTCAGCACCTCACCAGCACCTCAGCGAAACACGGCCGCCTGCCCCCACCGCGCGCGTTCCGCTGCCCGCAACGAGACGAGGAGCACCCCCCATGACCGGTTTCAGTCGTCGCGTCTTCCTCAGGGCCACCGGTGTCGGCTCCGCCGCGCTGGCCCTTCCCCTGGCGGGAGCGGTCGGGCGGGCGAGCGCGAGCAGCGCGGCACCGTCGAGGCCGGCGGTGCTGCGCGGAACCGTGAACGCGTCCGGCACGTGGCAGGTGACGGCGAGCGTGCTGGGGTGGACGTTCAGCGGTTCGCTCGGCTCGGCGGCGACCGGGATCGCCACCCGCTCGGGGTCGGACGCGCTGGGCGGCTACACGGAGACGACGTTCACGTTCCGCTCGGGTGCGCGGAAGGGCGGTATCCGGGTCTACGACGGTGCGTCGGCGGTGGTCTTCACGGACACCTACGTGACGGCCGCGGCGAACGCGGGGCCGTTTCCGACGTTCACCGGATACCCGCGGCTGGCCCACCAGTTGAGCCACCGTGACTGCTTCGGGCGGGCGCAGTTCAACACGTTCGAGGGCGCGTCGGACAGTCCCTGGGTGTTCTTCGACGACGCGGGAGACACGTTCGTGGTCTCGGCCGCGAACCACTTCCAGGAGGCGCAGACCTCGCAGGGCGCGGACGGGTCGATCGCGGCGGGGGTGCTCGGCTCGATCGGGACGCTGCCGGCCGGGTACTCGCGGCAGACGGTCCTGTCGGTGAAGGCGGGGGTGGGGGCGGCGTACCGGGCGTGGGGCTCCGCGGTGCGGACCCTCGCGGGCAAGTCCGTGCCGGCCAGTGACACCGGGGTGGTGCTGAGCACGCTGGGGTACTGGACGGACAACGGCGCGGACTACTACTACACGTTCGACCAGGCCAAGGGGTACACGGGCACGCTGCTGGCGGTGCGGGACGAGTGGGCGGCGCAGAACATCCCGATGGGCTACATGCAGTTGGACAGCTGGTGGTATCCCAAGGGCCCGGACGGGAAGTGGGACGACCTGCCGGACGGCACGTCGCTGTACGAGGCGGACCAGGAGCTGTTCCCGGACGGACTGGCCGCCTTCCAGCAGGAGTTGGGGATGCCGTTGGTGACGCACGCGCGGTGGATGGACCAGTCCAGCCCGTACCACGGCCAGTACCGGTTCTCCGACAACGTCGTCATCGATCCGGCGTACTGGCAGAGCGTCATGGCCTACCTGCGGGAGGGGGGAGTGGTCGTCTACGAGCAGGACTGGCTGTGCAACAACGCCAAGCCCGCGGAGAACCTCACCGACGCCGACGCCTTCTTCGACAACATGGCGCACCAGGCCGCCGGGAACGGGATGGACCTGCAGTACTGCATGGCCCTGCCGCGCGACTACCTGCAGAGCGTCCGCTACCAGAACCTGACCACGATCCGGGTCTCGGACGACCGGTTCGACCGGCCGAAGTGGGACGAGTTCCTGTACGACTCGCAGTTCGCGGGGGCGTTGGGGATCTGGCCGTGGGCCGATGTCTTCCTCAGCGGGGAGATCGACAACCTGCTGCTGGCGAACCTGTCGGCCGGGCCGGTCGGTGTCGGCGACGCGCTGGGCAAGGTCGACGCCGGCCACCTGCGCCAGGTCGCCCGCGCGGACGGGATCATCGTCAAGCCCGACACGCCGATCGTGCCCACCGACGCCACCTACGTCGCCGAAGCGGCCGGGAAACTCCCCCCGATGGTCGCGGCGACCCACGTCCAGCACGCCGGCGGCCTGGGGTACGGATACGTCTTCGCCTACGCCCGCCAGACCCCCACCCCCCAGCAGCTCTACCAGGCCGAGGACGCCACGCTGTCGGGGGCGGTCGTCGGCAGCGACGAGGACGGCTACACCGGCACCGGCTACGCCGACTACCAGAACGCCGCCGGCGACTACGTCCAGTGGACCGTCCAAGCCGCCGCGGCCGGCACCTACACCCTCCAATTCCGCTACGCCAACGCCTCGTTCACCGACCGCCCGCTGGCGATCAGCGTCAACGGGGGTGCGTCGCGGGCGCTGTCGTTCCCCTCGACGGAGTGGTGGACGAACTGGACCGTGGTCGGGCTGACCGTGACCCTGGCCAAGGGCGCCAACACCGTACGGGCGACCGCGACCGGCGCCAGCGGGGGGAACATCGACTGGCTCGGCGTCACCCCCGGCACGATCCCCACCGGCCCCGTCCAGACCGCGTCCTTCACCCTCGCCGAACTCGGCATCTCCACGGCCGCGTACGCCTACGACTACTACGCCGGCACCGGCGCGCTCATCTCCGCGGGTGGCAAGGTGAGTTCCACGGTGACCAGCGGAACGTACTGGGTGGTGGCCCCGGTCGGCCGGTCCGGGATCGCGTTCCTGGGCGACGCGGGGAAGTTCGTCGCGCACGGCGACAAGCGCATCCCGCACCTGAGCGACGACGGAAGCGTCCACACCACGGTCGCCTTCGCCGCGGGCGAGGGGCCGGTCACCTTGCACGGCCACGCGTCCCGCAAGCCGACCGCCACCGCCACGACCGGAAGCGTCGGCACCGTCACCTACACGGCGTCGACCGGCATCTTCACGGTCACCGTCACCGCGGGCGCGGGCAACCAGGCCGTCGTCACCCTCGCCCCCTGACCGCCGCCGGCCTCTCGGACGCGCCGCACCCGAACGACGGCGGCTACCGCAACCCGCACTCCGGCCGCTGCCTGGACGACCCCGGCTCGTCCACCGTGGACAACACCGGCGCGCAGAAGTGGACCACGCTGTTGGCGATCTGATCCCGCGTCGCCCCGGCACCGGTCCAGGTCAGTAGGGATTCCCGATGTGCCAGCCCGCGGCGATCAGCTCCGCCACGGGCGGGTACTCCGTCGGCTCCTTCCTCGGGTGGCGCCACATGATCAGCCGGGCCGGGACCAGGACGACCAGCAGCGCGGCGGCCATGAACCCGGCGACGACCAGCGCGCTGTAGTGATGGACGACCAGCGCGGCGATGGCGCCTGCCGCCGCGAGGAACCCGACGAACCCGCCGCCGATCCTCAGCACCGAGTGGTACGTCGCGTAGGCGAGGTTGATCCGCCGGCAGCGCGGGCAGCGGGGCACCGACACCTCCCGGGACCGCCACTCGTAGTGGTGCCCCACGACGACCCAGCTCCTGCGCACGTCACGGCTCAGGCGCACCCGGTGCGCGGCAAGCGGGTGCGCGGGCCTGGCCCGGCAGTTCCAGCACACCGACGCGTCACTCATCGCCCCTCCGAAGCCGCCACCGCGGTAGGCGCGGTACCCCGATTGTGCCGCCGGCCCGCGGGAGGGGTCCCGCCCGCGCGGCCCGTTCTGGGGGGAGGCTACGGGCTGGTGACCTTCCAGGCCGCCTCGATCATCCGGAAGATCTCGTCCACCGCGGCCTGCGGGTCGGCCTCCTCGCGGGCCACCGCGTAGGCGTCGATCGCGAACCGTGCGAGCGTCCGGCAGGCCGTCGTGCTCTGCGGCAGGTCGGGGTCGGCGGCGATGGCCGTCGCCAGCGCCTCCGCGTGGCGCAGCCGCATCGACTCCTCGTACTCCCGCAGGGCGGGGGTCTCGTCGATCATCCGCCAGATCGGGGCGGCGCTGTCCGCCGTGCAGTGCCGGACCATGGCCTGGATCTCGCGGTGCAGTGCGGGGATCAGCGGCTCGTCCGGCGCGCGGCCGGTGACCGCCTGGGCCAGGCGCTGCTCGAAGTTCTCGTCCTGCTCGAAGATCAGGGCCTCCTTCGAGGCGAAGTGGGAGAAGAGCGTGGTGACGGCGACGTCGGCCTCGGCGGCCACGTCGCGGATGCCCACCGCGTCGTATCCGCGATCCAGGAAGAGCCGCAGGGCGGTGTCGGCGATCTTCCGGCGGGTCGCGGCCTTCTTGCGTGCACGGCGTCCGGGCTCCACGGTCATGCGCTCACGCTACCAGATACGAAACTGAAGCTGTTTCTAAAAGCTAACGGTTAGTGTTACGGTCGCCGGCATGAAGAAAGTGAGCTTCGCCGAGTTCGGCGGTCCGGACGTCCTGCACCTCATCGACGCCGAGGAGCCCCACGCGGGCCCCGGCCGGATACGCGTCGCCGTACGGGCGGCGGGCGTGAACCCCGTCGACTGGCGGCTCCGGGAAGGCCAGGTCCTGGGGGCCCATCCGATCCGGTTGCCCGCCGGAGTCGGGCTGGACGCCGCCGGGGTGGTGGACGAGGTCGGCGCGGGCGTCGAAGGGGTCGAGGTCGGCGACCGGGTGTTCGGCGAAGGCACCGACACCTACGCCGAGTTCACCGTGCTGTCGGCCTGGGCCCGGATGCCCGAGGGCCTGACGTTCGAGGAGGCGGCCGGGTACCCCTCCGTGGTGGAGACCGCGCTGCGCATCCTCCGCGAGGTCGGGGTGCGGTCCGGGCAGACGCTGCTGGCCAGCGGCGCGGCCGGGGGAGTCGGATCGGCGGTGCTGCAGATCGCCCGCGACCGCGGCATCACGGTGATCGGCACGGCCGGCGCCGCGAACCAGGAGTACCTGCGGAGTCTGGGCGCCCTCGCCACGACCTACGGCGAGGGCTGGGTCGAGCGGGTGCGCCGGCTCGGCCGGGTCGACGCGGCGCTCGACCTGGCCGGCTCGGGCGTGATCCGCGAACTCGTCGAGCTGACCGGCGATCCGCGGAAGGTGGTCTCCATCGCGGACCTCGGTGCGCCGGAGTTCGGCGTGCGCTTCTCCGGCGTGGCCGGGAGTGTGCCGGACGCGCTCGCCGTGGCCGCCGACCTCATCACGCGGGGCAGGCTGCACATCCCCGTCGAGAGGGCCTACCCGCTCGCCGAGGCCGCGACCGCCCACGTCGACAGCCAGGCGGGCCACACCCGCGGGCGCCGCGTCCTGGTCGTCTGAGCCGCTGCCCGCGCGGGGCGGAGCGCAGCGGTGGCAGGTCGGCGGCACCACGGACGGGCGCCCCACCCCCCCAGTGGCCCCGCCTCGAAGCGGGGCACCGCGACGACCTCGGCGGCTCCTGACGGCCACGGCACCCCTCGCTCCGCCCCGGACGAGGGGTGCCGCACACCGGTGACCAGGTGGAACGCCCCACGCGAGCCGGACTCTCCCGCCGACCGATCACCGGGTGCCGCGCGGCGCGTCATACAAGTGACGCCGATGTCGTACGCGAGCGAGCATCGCGACGGCTGACCGGCGCCGCTCAGCCGTGAACACCACGGAGCCGTGCACACCACAGAGAGCTGGCCATGTCACTCACAGGCAAGACCGTCCTGATCACCGGCGCCAATCGCGGTATCGGCGAGGCCCTGGTCCGCGAGGCCCTCCGCCGCGACGCCCAGCACGTGTACGCGGGCACCCGCCGACCGCTCACCCCTCCCGACAGCCGGGTCACGCCGCTGACGCTCGACGTGACCGACACCGAGCAGGTGCGGGCCGCCGCCCGGAGCGTCGACTCCCTCGACCTCCTCGTCAACAACGCCGGCCTGGCACTGCACGACGACCTGACCGATCCCGACCTCCTGGAACGGCACTTCGCCGTGAACCTCTTCGGCACCCACCGAGTGACCCAGGAGTTCCTGCCGGCGCTGGTCACCTCCGGTGGATCGGTGGTCAACGTGCTCTCGGTGGCGGTGCTGGCCGCACTGCCGGTGCTCCCTTCCTACTCCGTCTCCAAGGCCGCCGCGTTCTCCATGACCCAGTCCCTGCGCGCCCTGCTGGCGAGTCGTGGGGTCAGCGTGCACGCGGTGCTCACCGGTCCGGTGGACACCGACATGTCGCGGGACCTGCCGATCGCCAAGGCGTCGCCCGGCGCCGTCGCGCGCGCGATCTTCGACGGAGTGGCCGCCGGAGAGGAGGAGATCTTCCCCGATCCCCTGACCGAGCCGCTCGCCGCGGGCTGGCGCTCCGGCGCCGTCAAGGAACTCGAACGGGCGAACGCCGCACTGCTGGGCGCGCCGTAGGGACGCGAGTCCCCAGTGGGGACACGCAGTTGGACCTGTGTGCGCCGGTTCGTCCCGGCGCGCCCGCGAGGAGCTCACCGCCTTCGCGACGTGATGTGCTGTGAAAGAGGAGGAAGTTGATGACCGTTCAGGTGGCGACGCTGAAAGCCCGCGCGGAAAGGCTGCGCGCGCTGCACACGGGCGAGCTCCTGGTACTGCCCAACGTGTGGGACGCGGGGAGCGCCGCGGTCGTGGCGGAGGCGGGATTCCCCGCGGTGGCCACCGCCAGCGCGGCCGTCTCGGCGACGCTCGGCCATCCCGATGGCGAGCGCGCGCCGTGGCAGGAGATGTTCGCCGCGGCCGGGCGGATCAGCCGCGCGGTGGAGGTCCCCGTGACGGTGGACGCGGAGGCTGGATACGGCATGCGGCCACGGGAGTTGGTGGACCGGCTGCTGGACACCGGCGCGGTCGGCTGCAACCTGGAGGACACCGACCACCGGCAGGGCGGCCTCGCCGACGCCGGTGCCCAGGCGCAGTGGCTCGCGGATGTCCGCGCCGCCGCCGACGACGCGGGGGTCCCGATCGTCATCAACGCCCGCGTCGACACGTTCCTGCCCGTGAGCAAGCTGACCGGGCAGGCGCGGGTCACCGAGGCCGTACGACGCGGCCGGCTCTACCTGGAAGCCGGCGCCGACTGCGTCTACCCCATCGGGGTGCGCGACAGGGACGACATCGCCGCCCTCGTCAGCGGGCTCCCGGGCCCGGTCAACGGCAACACCGGTGAGGGCCTCGACCTGGCGGCGCTGCGCGAACTGGGCGTGGCACGGGTGTCGTACGGCCCCCGCTTCTACCGCGCGGCCCTGGCCGATCTGAAGACCGCGGTGGAGAAGCTGCTGGTGTGATCGCGCGCCGCGGGGAGGTGCGGACCCACCGATGAGTCCGCACCTCCCCGCGCGTCATACCTGTGTGGAGCAACCAGATGTCGACGCCGCGCGCGCCGGGAGCGCAGACGCCTTCGAGCGGCTGGCCGAACCGTACCGCCGCGAGCTGCAGGTGCACTGCTACCGCATGCTCGGCACCATCGAGGACGCCGAGGACGCCGTCCAGGAGACCTACCTGCGCGCGTGGCGGCGGCTGGACAGCTATGCCGGGAGCGCGCCGTTCCGGGCCTGGCTGTACGGCATCGCCACCCACGCGTGCCTGGACGCGCTCCGCCGGCGGAAGGCGCGGGTCTGGCCCACCGACGTCTCCCCGCCGGGCGATCCGCGCCGGGGGCCCGCCCCGCCGGTCGAACTGCCGTGGCTGCAGCCCTATCCCGACCGGCTGCTCGAAGCGGCCGCGCCCGCCGAGGACGAGCCGGAAGCGTTCGTGACCGCGAAGGAGACGATCGAGCTGGCGTTTCTGGCGGCGATCCAACGCCTTCCGCCGCGCCAGCGAGCCGTCCTGGTGCTGCGTGACGTCCTGGACTGGTCGGCCAAGGACACCGCGCTCGTGCTCGGCTTCACCCGGGCGGCGGTGAACAGCGCGCTGGCGCGGGCGCGGGCGACCCTGGCCGACCACCTGCCCGCCGGCCGCGGCGAATGGACCCGGCGCTCCAGCGCGGCCGAGGAAGGCATGCTCCGGCGACTCGTCGCCGCATGGGAGTCGTCGGACGTCACCGCGCTGGTGGCACTCCTGCGCGCCGACGCGCGACTGGTCATGCCGCCGAGGCTGTCGTGGTTCTCCGGGCGGCCGGACATCGAAGTGTTCCTGCGCGAGCACGTGTTCGGCGTGATGGGCGACGGGTGGCGGCTCCGGCCCACCAGGGCGAACCGTCAACCGGCGTTCGCGCTCTACTGGCGGGCGCCGGGCGAGGTGGAACACCGGCCCTTCGGCATCGGCGTGCTCTCCGTCGAGGACCGGCACATCACCGAACTCGCCGTGTTCATCCAGCCGGACCCGTTCCGGCACTTCGCGCTCCCGGCCCGGCCCTGACGGACGACGCGGGGGAGGGGGACGCGCGGGGAGGGCACGGGGGAGGTGGCGACGCGCGGGGAGGGGTGGGGCCCGCCCCGCGCGTCGTGCCGGCTCAGACCGCCGGGGACTCGTCGGGGACGTCGAGGAATATCGCGTCGGCGACGAAACCGGGGCCGTAGCTCACCAGCGCGCCTGGGCCCCGCGCCGGGCCCTCCTCCAGGGTGCGGCGCAGGACGTCGAGCACGGCGCCGCCGCCGAGGTTGCCGCCGGTGAGGGAGTCCACGGAGTGCCGGCCGGCCTCCGGCGGGAGGCCGAGGGCGTCGACGGTGTCGGTGATGATCCCCGGTCCGCCCGGGTGCACCACCGCCCACTCCACGCGCCTGCCGTCCAGCCACTTCACCAGGTGGGGCATGGACTCGCGGGCGCCCTTGGTGGCGTCCCGGTTGGACTCGAACGTGATCCGTCCCGCGCCCGGCACCCCGGCGGGGTGAAGCTCGCCCCAGTAGGGACTCTCGCCGGGCTGCAGCCACTCCCAGCTGTCGACGTCCGCGATCAGGCCGCCGCCCGCGGCGACCAGCCGGCGCGCGGATTCCTCCTGCCCGGGCCCGGCGCCGGCCATGACGGTGGCGGCGGCGGAGTCCCCGAACAGCGCCCCGTAGAGCACCCCGGTCCTGGTCGGCTCGCGCCAGGGCATGTGCAGGATCGACAGTGCCTCGCCCGCGACGACCAGGACCACACCGTCGGGCCGGTCGGCCAGATACCGCTTGGCCTGGATCAGGCTGTGCGCGCCGCCCGCGCAGGCCAGGGTGGCGGCCGGCACCCGCGCCACGTCCCGGCGCAGGCCGAGCCGGTTGACCAGGGCGACGTCGAGCTGCGGAATCGTCCAGCTCGTGGTGTGGGTCGTCACCACGCAGTCGACGTCCTCCGGCGCCAGCCCGGCCGCCTCCAGCGCCTGGAGCGAGGCCGTCGCCGCCATGTCCACCACCGCGGCGAACGCCTCGGCGTAGACCGTGCGGGAATCGCGCTCCCCGTCGCCGACGACGTCCAGCGGCGCCACCCACGGCCGCGACGTGACGCCTGTCGAGCGCACCATCCGCAAGGCGGCGGCGAGCCGCCGGCGCCGCTCCGGCGGCTGGGTCTCCAGCGGCCACCTCTCCAGCCAGTCCGCCTCGATGGCATCGGTCGACACCTCGTACGGCGCCCGCACCACCACCGGCTTGGTCACTGCCACTCGCATGCCGCCCCCTGCTTCCTCGGTCGAAAGGTCCGGTAAGGCCCGGTATGACCGGGTTGGATTCATCGTGCCGGACGTCCGGGTCCTGGAGGCCAGGATGCCGCAGTGAGGGCCGCCACATCCCGGATCGCCCGCAGGAACTCGGGGCGGTGGCCCGCACTGTGACGAACGCCTCCCGGCGAGGGGAGTCCTGACGGTGGGCTCGCCGGCGGTGGGTTCCGCGACGAACGGCTCCCGACGAACGGCTCCACGGCGTACGGCTTCGCGGTGTGCGGCCCCCCGGCGTACGGCTTGTGGGCTTACGGTTCCGCGACGAGCGCGCCTGGACGAACGGCTCCCCGGCATACGGCTCCTGGCAAGCGGCTTCCCGGCGAAGGCGATCGGCGCGAACCCGCCCCCCTCTCCCGCCCCGCCGCTATCCGGCCTCGCGCGTCGCCGGCTCCGGCAGGTCCGGCAGTTCCGGCAGTTGCGGGGTGACGTCGGGGGCCGGGACCCCGACCACCAGCCGGAGGTCCGGCCTGCTGACGGGCACCAGCGCCGTGACGGTGATCTCGACGGCGCCGTCGGTGTACGGCCGCCACGGCGGCATGACCATGGGGCGGGTGGTCCCGTAGGCGCGCGGCTGGCTCTCCGCGGTGGCGCGCCAGATGCGGTCGACCACCGGGTCACCGGTCACCAGCCGGTCGACGAGCCCGTGCAGCGCCGCGTTGTCGGGGGACTGGATCAACTCCCGTCTCAGCTGGGCCAGCAGCAGCGGGGCCCATCGGGTCTCCCAGTCGGCGCACTGCGCGCGGCCGGGGCCCCGCAGCAGCGAGACCATGACGTTGGTGCCCGTGTCGGCCATCCACGGCCAGTTGCCCAGGGCGCGCCGGTTGGCGGCGAGCACCTCGTAGTCGGCGGAGCACCAGTAGGCGCCGTGCTCCTCGCGGTCGAGCACCGACAGCAGGTCCGGCGGCACCCCGGCGTCACTGGGGGGCGTGCGCGGCGGGGGTTTGCGGCACCACAGGTACAGCAGCTCCGTCTCGTCCGCGGACAGGTGCAGTACCTGGGCGATGGCCTCGATCAGCGCGGCGCTCACACCGTGCGCGGTGCCGCGCTCGATCCGGCGGTAGTGGCGCTCGTCGGTGTGGACCAGGCGGGACATGAGGGCCACCGTCAACCGTTCCGGAAGCGGCTTCAGCCCGGCCGCCTCGGGCAGGTCCCGAGGGTGGATACGTGCCCGCCAGGTCGGCAGCAGGTCCGTGCCGAGCCGCGGACGCTGACCCGGGTCCGCCATCCGGCACCCCCTGACGTCGCTGGCCCGTGACACGCCTGTTCGCCACCATAAGTGACATTCCGTGCCGGTGCCTGGTGGCGGCCCGACCCGGGTCGGCGGCGGACCCGGGTCTGCCGCCGACCCGGGTCACGTTCGACCCTTCCGGCCGCCGCCCGCAGGGTCTCCCCTGGAAGCATGGACACCACGACGCATACCGGGCACAGCCGGCGGGACGCCGTCCCGTACGAGGCGCACGTCCCGGGCATCGGCGGCCCGCCGCCGGCCCGCCGGGCGTGCGACGGCATGCGGCGGCCCGGAGCCGGACCCGCCCGGCGGCCGGCACCCTTCGGCGGCGCCCCCCGGTCCCTCCGATCCGCCCGGTCCCTCCGATCTCCCCGGTCCCTCCGATCCCCCCGGTCCGTCCCGTCGGCCCGGTCGGTCCCGTCGGCGGGGGAGTCCGTGCCCGCCCCGCCGCCCGGCCCGGCGCCGCGCACGGAGGTCCTGAGGTGACCCTCCCGACCCCCTGCTGGCAGACACCCATCCGCCCCGCCCCCACCCGCGACGCCGTCGTGCTCACCGATCCGGACACGACGCTGCCGATCGCCCCGACCCTGCGCGCGGCGGGCATGACCGTGGCCGCCGCCACGGTGCCCGCCCTCCGCGGCGACCCCTACCGCGAGGCGATGGCCGCGCTCGACCGCGCGCCGCTGATCATCTCCGCGTGGTCGCATCCCGCCGTGAACCGCGCCACCAGCGCCCTGGTCGCGGCCCACGTCGCCGAGCGGTCCGCCACTCCCGGGACCGGGCCGGTGTGGATACGCCTGTCCCGCAACCCCCTCACGCCGGCCCCGCCCTCCACCGTCCACATCCCGCTGGACCGGTGCGGCGCGCTGGCGCCCGAGGCCCACGACGCGCTCCTGGACCTCGCCGCGAGCGACCTCGCCCGGCAGGTGCCCGGCGCGGCGCTCGCCGCCAGGCACTTCCTCACCGCCTTCGCCCGTACCCGCCGCGGCACCCTCACCCCGCCCCTGGCGATCCCCACGGCGGCGGAGCCCCTGTTCTGAGGCGGGCGGAGCCGCGGTGTGCTGGCCGACCCGGCCGAGCGCGCCCGCTGATCGGCTCGGCCGCGGCCGAGCCGCGTTCGGGGTCGCGGGCAGTGGCTCCTTCGGACGCCGGACGGCAGTGTCGTGCGGGAGACCTCGCAGCCCCGTCCGTCCGCGCCCTTGTGTGACTACCGTCATGACTGTATATAGTTCACATGTACAGCTGAGGGCGAACGGAGGTCCGTCGTGCGGGTGGTGTTGTCCAACAGTGCCGGTGTGCCGCTCTACCAGCAGATCAAGGAGCAGATCGGCGCGGCCGTCCTCTCGGGGGAACTCCCCGCGGACAGCCCGCTGCCGTCCGTCCGCGCGCTCGCGCGCGACCTGCGGATCAGCATCATCACCACCAATCGCGCCTACACCGAGCTGGCCGCCGAGGGGTTCATCGCCACGGTCCCCGGCAAGGGCGCCTACGTGCTGCCGCTGGACTCGGCGCTGGTGCGTGAGCAACTGCTGCGCCAGGTGGAGGAGGGGCTGCAGACCGCCCTGGACGCCGCCGGGCGGGCCGGCCTCGACCGCGAGGATCTCATTGAGATCCTGGACGAGTTGACGCGGGCCGACCACCAGCACACCTGAGGCCAGGAGGGCCGTCCAGTGCACAGCGAACTCGCTTTCGCCCTGCGGGGCGTGGGCACCGAGGTGGGCAACGGTTTCAGGTTGCACGATGTGAGCTTCGAGCTTCCGACCGGCTACGTCATGGGGCTCATCGGCGCGAACGGCGCCGGGAAGACGACCACGATCCGCTGCCTGCTCGGCATGCGCGGGATCGACACCGGCGAGATCGAGTTGCTCGGCCACCGGGTGCCCGGGCCCGTGGCGTTGCGCGAGGACATCGGGGTGGTCCTCGACCGCGGCTACCTCGTCGGGGACTGGCGGCTGGCCGAGGTCGAGCGGACACTGCGTCCCTTCTACGCCCGTTGGGACGGCACGCGTTACCGGGAGTTGCTGGCGGAGTTCGGCCTGGATCTGCGGGCGAAGGTCAAGGACCTGTCCCGCGGCATGGCGATGAAGCTCATGATCGCCGTGGCGCTCTCGCACCGGGCTCGGCTGCTCGTCCTCGACGAGCCGACCAGCGGCCTGGACCCGGTCGCCCGTGCCGAACTCGTGCGCGTCATCGGGGACTTCCTGCTCGATGACGGGCACAGCGTGCTGTTCTCCACGCACATCACCGCCGATCTGGACCGGATCGGCGACTACGTGACGCTGGTCCATGACGGCCGCGTGGTCCGGACCGGCCCCAAGGACGAGATCCTTGACGCGTACCGGGTGGTGCGAGGCGGTCCGGACGAACTGAGCGGGCTCATCGGCGTCGAACTGATCGGCGTCAGGCGGACGTCGAGCGGCGCGGAGGCCCTCGTACGCACGGAGGAGGCGGATCTTCTCGGCAGGGGCGTCCTTGTCGAAGCGCCCACCCTCGAGGAGATCGCCATCCATGTCGGATCGCCGGCGCCGCGACCGGTGGTGCCGCTGACCGGCCGGCGTGGAGCGGTCGCATGACCGCGGTCGCCCGCATGGCGGTGCTGCACATGCGGACCGTCGCGCCGTACCGGACCCAGGGTCTGCTGGTGTTCGGCCTGTTGGCGGTGATCCTCGCCCGCAACCCCGATCATGTCGTCCCGGCGCTCGCGGTGCTGCTGGCCCCGTATGTCGCCGTCCACCCGTTCGTGGTCGCCGACAAGGAGGGCCTGGCGACGCTGCACGCGATCCTGCCCGTGCCGCGGCGCACGGTCGTGCTCGGGAACTACGCCTGGGCGCTGGTGAGTTACCTCGGCACCGTCGCCGCGGGCACGGTCCTGGCCGTGGTCCTCGCGCGGGCCGAGGGCATCCCGCTCGACGGCCGCCGGCTGGTCACGATGCTGGCGCTGTCCTGGGCGCTGTTCGCCGTCAACATCGCGATCCAGCTCCCCCTGCTGTTCCGATTCGGGTACGCCCGGATCAGCGTGCTGGGAACGACCATGCCGCTGGCCCTGGTCATGGTGGTCGTCGCCCGGCTCCACCTGTCCCTCGCCGCCATCCAGAGCTGGCTTCCGCTCGTCTGGGTGGCCGGCCCGGTGGCCCTCGCGGCGTCCGCGAGCCTGGCGGTTCGCCTGACCGGGCCGTAGGAGTACCCGCCCGGGAAGCTCCTCGGAAAGGCCACCGGAAGGCTCGGCGGTGGCCCACGTCGTCTCCCTCGTAAGCGCGTTGGCCTTCCGGGGCGAGGCAGGGGCCTTGCGGCGGCGGACTTCGTCAGGTCGTCGTCGCCTTCGGGTTGACGTTCTGGGCGAGGAGTTCGTTCATCTCCTTGTGCGCCATCGACGCCTTGCTGTTGCTCTCGTCGTGGAACCGCAGCAGGTAGTGGTACATCACGGCGACGCACTTGTCGCGGCTCTTGTACTCCGCGTTGTCGGTGAGCTCCAGGCGCTCGGAGATCTCCTTGATCTTCCCGTCGGGCGTGGTGTAGAGCGGGTGCCACATGAGGGTCACGGCGGGGTTGAGCCGCTGGATCATGCGCAGTTGGGGGATCTCCTGCGCGATCAGGACGCTGTCGGGGTTGTACGCCCGCAGGAACACGTGCACCGGGCCCGTCGCGCGCTCGACGAACGCGGTGGACAGGACGTTCCACAAAGGCGCCTGGAGCTTCCAGTCGGCGTGCAGCTCCAACTGGTCCACGACCTTGCCGAGCCGGGTGAACTCCAGCGAGGTGTGGCCCTTGCCGTGGGCGTAGACGCTCACGTCGAAGCCGCCCGACCAGAGCGCCAACGTCGGGGTGGTGATCCGCAGATGCTCGCCGACGAGGTTGACGAGCTCGCGAAACCAGGTGTTCGAGGCCCGGATCTTGCGCCGCTCCGCGGAGTCGATCGACGGGTCCGAGGACTTCTGGTTCAGGACTGCCTGCTCGGCGATCCCGCCCAGCAGCAGTTGCCAGGCGCTCTCGATCACGTCCGCCGGGAACCCGCCGGCCTTCATCATCTTCTGGAACACGGCCCACTCGGGGTGGTCCTGCGCCTTGGCCGCGTAGTGCTCCTTGGGAGCGTCCGCCGACGGCTTGCGGCGCTGCACGGCGTGCGCGGGCCCCGCGCCGGCCGCCGTATCGGTCACGGTGCCGTCCACCGCGTCGGCCACCGCCCGCTGGGCGGTCCGCCCGGTGGCGGGGGCACTCCCGGACATGACCCGCCGGGCGTTCTCCTCCGCGGCGACCTCGAACCGGTCGGACGGGTCGGAGACCTTCATCCCGTTGCCGTTGTCCGTGCCCGCGACGGGGCCCCGCCGCTGCTGGAGGACGTGGGTCAGCTCGTGGGCGAGCGTGTGGCGGTCGCCGCCGCCCTCGCCGATCACGATGTGGCTGCCGGAGGTGTAGGCGCGGGCGCCGATCTCCTGCGCCGACTTCTTCGCGGCGGCGTCGTTGTGGATGCGCACGTCGCTGAAGTCGGCGCCGCCGAACCGCGCCTGCATGTCGTGCAGTTCCGGCTCGGGCAGCGGCCGGCCGGGACGGCTCAGCACGTCGTGCGCGGCCATCCGGCGCTGCACCGGGCCCTCTTCCGGCGCGCCCTGCTGATGGCCGCAGGACGACCCGTGGACGTGGCGCCGCGTCTCCAGCAGGTGGGCGACCGTGGCGTTGCCGACCGAACGCTGCAACGCGATGACCGACGCCGGTGAGTGCCCGCCCGGCGCCTGCCCGGCGGAAGCGGCCGCAGGGCCGAGCCCCTCGGTACGCGGCGGTGCGGCGGGCTTGCGCGGTACCGTTCCCGGCCGCTGCGCAGCGCTCACATCCTGCTTCCGCTCCTGCACGTACTCACTCCTTCGGTGCTGCACGCCGCGAGCCGGTCGTCCGTCCCGCGGGTTGCTCGTCGAGCCGGCCCCCGCGTCCAGCCGGCCCCCGGGTCGGCCGGCTCCCCGTCGAGCCTGCTCCCTGTCTAGACGGGATCGACGGCGCGCGGCAAGAAGCGGAAGGGCACGCCCGTACGTTCGCGCGGGTACCATCCGTGCCCCCGCCGGGCAGGTGGTGCGCGCCGCCCGCGCCCTCGGCGTCGCCGGCCGGGGCAGCGCGGGCCCCGAGGAGTCAACGAGGCGTCAGAAGACCGTCCACCAGGGCCCGGAGCCCGTCCCGGTAGGTGTCCTCGGCGGTCAGCGGCGCCCAGCGGTCCGCGACCTTCGCCAGGCGGGGCAGCTCGCCCGGGTCCAGGGCGGCGAAGACCTGCTCCCGGTAGGTGGGACGGTCGTCGTCGGTGCGCCGCCGGGCCGCCGACGTCCGGACCACGATCTCGCCGGCGGTGTAGTACCAGATCGCGCGGTACCCGTGCACGGCCCGCTCGGGGGAGAGGCCGCATACGACCAGGCCGTCGACGATCTGCTCGACGAACCACAGGGCGGCGGTGGACATCAGGTCGTCGGCGGTCAGCACCTCCACGATCCAGGGGCAGGCGGCGAGCGCCTCGTGGATCGTGGAGGCGGCGACGACGATCCGCTCGCGGGGCTCGGCGGGCAGTTCGGGGCGGCGCAGCGTCCGCTCGGTGTAGTCGTCCAGCAGCAGGACGAGCAGTTCCTCCTTGTTGCGGACGTGGTGGTAGAGCGCCATCGGCGTGCTGCCGATCTCCGTGGCCAGCCGCCGCATGGTCAGCCGGTCCACGCCTTCCTCGGCGACGATCCGGCGGGCCGCTTCGATGACCTCCTCGCGGGAGATACGGGGAGGTCGGCCAGGGGCTCTGCGCGGTGCGGACGGCTGCGGCATGACCCCATCATCCCCCGGGCATCGACAGAGGCGCCCTCGGGAGGCTAGTTTCCTTACATGTATAAAAATTCACGGGGGCGGCCCGGAGTGGTGCTGGCGGCCGCGGCCGTCGCCCAGTTCGCCATCGCCCTGGACATGTCGGTGGTCAATGTCGCCCTGCCCGCGATCCGCACCGCCCTGGGATTCACGCCGCTCGGACTGTCGTGGGTCGTGCAGGCCTACGCGCTCGCGCTCGGCGGATTCCTGCTGCTCGGCGGCCGCGCCTGCGACCTCTACGGCCGGCGCCGGATGTTCGTGCTCGGCCTGGCCGTCTTCGGGGTGTGCTCGCTGGCGGGCGGGCTGGCCCAGGCGCCCTGGCAGCTGATCGCCGCCCGCGCCGGGCAGGGCCTGGGCGCCGCCGCGGCCGCCCCGGCCGCGCTGGCGATGCTCACGACCACCTTCACCGAGGGCCCGGGGCGCGTGCGCGCGCTCGGCGTGTGGAGCGGGGTGAACGCCGCCGGGGGAGCACTGGGTGTGCTGGCGGGCGGGCTGCTGACCGAGTACGCCGGCTGGCGCTGGGTGATGCTCATCAACCTGCCCATCGTGGCGATCGCGCTCGCCCTGGTGCGCACCGGTGTGCCCGCCGAGGAACGCCCCGCCCGGCGCGAGCGGTTGGACGTGCTCGGCGCCGTCCTGGCCACCGGCGGAGTCGGGCTGCTGGTGTTCGCGGACCTGCGCACCGACGTCGAAGGGTGGAGCTCGCCGGTCACGTTGACCATGCTCGCCGCCGCGGCCGTGCTCCTGGTCGCCTTCGGGTACGCCGAATCCCGTTCCCCCGCACCGCTGTTGCGCCTCGGCCTGCTGCGCGGCCGCTGGGTGGCGGGTGCCAACGCGCTGGTGTTCCTGGCCGCGGCCGGGCAGTTCGCGGCGTTCTACTTCGTGTCCCTGTACATGCAGCAGGTGCTGGGCATGGGCCCCGCGGCGACCGGCGCCGCGTTCCTGCCCTTCTCCGCGGGCCTGATCGCGGGCACCCTCGTCGCGACCCGCGTCACCGCGGCACGCACCCCCCGGGCGTGCCTGGTACCCGGAGCCCTGCTCGCCGCCGCCGGCCTGGCGTGGTTCGCGTGCATCAGCCCCGACGGCGGATTTCTCACCGACGTACTCGGCCCGTCCCTGATGACCAGCGTCGGCACCGGACTCGTGCTGGCCCCGGTCGCCACCGCCGCGACCAACGGAGTCGCCGCCCGCGAGGCCGGCATGGCCTCCGGCCTGTTCAACAGCTCCCGCCAACTCGGCGGCTGCATCGGCCTGGCCGCGCTGGCCACCGTGGCCGCGCATCGCACCGGCGCGGCATCCGGCCCCGCGGCGCTCAACGACGGGTACGCCCTGAGCCTGACCGTCGCCGCCGCGCTCTTCGCGCTCGCGGCCGTCGTGGCGTTCGTCGCGCTGCCGCGCCGCGGAGCCGGAGCCGGAGCCGGAACCGGAACCGCCCGACCGCGACCCACCGCTCCCGCAGAGAACCGACTGGAAGGAACACCCTCATGACGACGAACCCCGCCTCGTCCCCCTCGTCCCCCTCGTCCTCCTCCGCCGACGCCACCGACTCCATCGACGCCATCGACCTGTTCGCCTTGGCGCTGACCTTCCACCCCGACGGCGACGTCCGGGCCGGCGAACGGCGGATGGACGGCAGCGACTCCGATGCCTGGCAGATCGCGACCTTCCACGTGGAGACCGACGCCGACGTCCACGCCGACCACTGGGAGATGCACCCGTCGGCCGAGGAGGGGGTGTGCTGCCTGACCGGCGGCGCCCGCATCCACTTCCGCGCCACCGGGCCCGGCGGCGCCGAGGACATGGTGCGGTTGCCGGCGGGTACCGCCGTGATCGTCCCCCGCGGACGCTGGCACCGGCTGGAACTGGACGCCCCCAGCGACCTGATGTCGATCACCCGCCGCCACGGCACCCGCCTGGAGAAGCGCACCGACACCCCCTGACCGCGGTGCGGCCCGGCAGCACCCCGCTGCCGGGCCACCCCGCCGGAGGAACCGGGCGGCGCGGTCAGCAGGTGACGCTGCCCTTGCGGAGCGCGTGGTCGTCGTCGTCGGAGTCGTCGGCCCAGTACACGGGCTTGGAGCCGCTCACGCACTCGTCGGCACCGGCCAGGGAGAAGCCCTCGTTGTTGTAGTCGGGCATGCCGGTGGGGCGGTTGTAGACGGCGCTGAGGGCGAAGGTGCCCGAAGAGCCCATCGTGAAGGTGCGGTGCTGGCCGTCGCAGGTGTCGTCGCAGACGACCCACAGGCGCGACGCCTGCGGCTCCCACTGCAGTTCCATCACGCCGTCCATGCCGCTGCTGAAGGAGGCGACACGGGTGAACGCGCCGGAGTCCTGGAGGACGTAGCCGTAGACCGTGCCGGAGCCCTCGACGCCCACGAAGAACACGCCGCCGGTGTGGGAGCCGTAGTTCGCGGGGTCGTAGGCGGCGCCGGTCGAGGAGTCCTGGAAGCCGGCGCCGGTCAGGTAGCTGTCGGGGACCCAGGTGATGCCCTCGAAGCCGAGGTTCGCGCCGGTGGAGGGCAGGTCCGCGGTGAGGTTCCACTCGTTGGTGGCCGTCAGCGAGCTGCCCGTACCGGAGACGTCGTAGCGCAGCACCGACAGCCGGCTGGTGCCGGAGTGGTCGCCGTCGCGTTCACTCGCCAGGTAGACCCCGCCCGCCGCACCGGAACCGGTCAGGGTGACGCCCTCGTCGTCGGGGGTGCCCGAACCGCCCGGGTAGTGGACCTTCTTGCCGGAGGTCCAGCCGCCGGACGTGTCGGGCTGCCAGCCGCCGGAGCCGTCCGGGAGCAGACGCCACAGCTTGCCGCTGTTCTGCGCCCCCCACATCACACCGCCCTCCTGGTAGAGGCCGCTGAGGTCCTCGCCGAAGACGCCCGAGCCGTCGGCAGTGGTGACCGAGCTGCTGCCGGGCCAGGCCACGGGCGTGCCCGGGTCGCCGGGGGGAGTGGTGGGCGGGGTGGTCGGCGGGGTCGTCGGCGGGGTGGTGGTGCCGCCGGTGCCGGGAGCGAGGGCGACGCCGCGGAAGGCCTCCTTGGCGGGAGCCGTGGCCAAAGTGGTCACGGAGCCGTTCATGGCGGCGGCCGGGCCGCTGGTGTCGGTCACCGTGGAGAGCGTGCCGCCGGTGCCCGAGGAGCCGCTGCCGGTGGCGTACAGCACGGCCTGCCCGCCGCTGACCGAGCCGGTCAGGCCGGTGACGCCGGAGACGCTCTTGCTGCCCTCCGCCTTCCAAGTGCCGCCGACCAGGCTGAACTTGTTGATCTTCCCCGCGCTGGAGTCCGCTGCGTACAGGGTGTCGGGGCCGGCGCCGCCGGAGAGGTCGAGCAGCGCGTAGCCGTAGGGGTCGCCGCTGCTCTCGGGGCTGCCGGGCAGGTTGGTCAGCGTCTGCCCGGAGGTGGTCGGGGTACCGCTGCCCACGGTGGAGATGCCGGTGCCGTTCTTGTCGGAGGAGGCGTACAGCCGGCCGTCGGCGATCTGCACCGCGCGGACGTTCTTCGACGTGAGCTGGGTGAAGCTGCCGGAGCCGAGGGTGGTGTAGCCGATGCCGCCGGCGGCACCGGAGACCCAGATGTCGGTGCCGTCGGTGCTGGCCGCGCCCCGGACGTTGTTGTCGGCGGCGAACTCGTCGAGCATCGTGCTGGTGTCCACGGTGCCGTCGGCGCCGACGCGGGCGACCGTCACGTCGTCGGTGGTGGCGACGGCGCTGGTGCCGACCGCCTTGTGGTAACCGGGAGCCAGCAGGTAGCGGCCGTCGGCGGAGAGCGTGAGCTGTCCCTCCGACGAGGCGGTGCCCGAGGCGGTCAGCTCGTGCGTGCTGCCGCTGTCGGCGGTGGGCAGCGCGACGGAACGCACCAGCGCCCCGGCGGGGGTGTACTCGTCGAGGAACACCGGGGCGGCCTTGTCGCTCAGGGAGCTGCCGCCGTCACCGACGCGGTAGACCACGACGTCGCCGGTGCCGAACGCGGTGGTGGCCGTGCCGGTGATCGTCGCATGGGCGACGACCGGGGCGGCGACGGCGCCGAGCGTCATCAGGCCGGCGACGACGCTGCCGATCACGGTCCTGCGGCCGGCGCGAACCGACACGCGGCGCACGGGTGGGGGGACTTTGCCGTTCACAGGCGGACTGCCTTTCGACGGTGGACCGACGCCAGGTCCAAAGGACCCGCGCAGCGGGGGAGTTGACCGGTCGGAGTGCAAACGGCGCAACTGTGCCGCCGGAGGATGGCGCCGCGGTGAACCGCTGACGTCGCCCGGCCGTCCCCACGCCGTACACATCGGGTGCGAAGGGACCCGGGGGTCGCCGGGTGGCGGAGCTCGGGGGCGGCTCGCCGATCGCGCTGGTGAGAGCATACTCGCAGGTCAAAATGGGTGGCGTAACATCAGCGTCATCAGCGGACCCTAGATTGGGAGCACTGCGGGAGCGTTTCCCGCCCGGGGATTCCGGGACTAGACCGGGCCCGCGTGCAGCGACAGAGAGGCGGTGCCCTTGATGCCCCCCGTGTCCAGGACCGGCTCCCCTCCGGGCATTCCGGCTCGCGCCGACCGAGCCCGGCAGGTCGCCGACGTGCTGCGGCAGCAGGCCGCCGCGGGCCTGTTCCGCACCGGATTCCTGCCCGAAGAGCGGCTTCTGGTGGCGGACTTCGGGGTCTCGCGCAACACCGTCCGCGAGGCGTTGCGCATCCTGGCCGACGAGGGACTGGTCCGACGCCGGCGCGGGGTCGGCACCGTGCTGGTGGGCCGCAAGGTCGAGCATCCGCTGGGCCGGATGACCGGGCTCGCCGAGGCCCTGCACCAACTGGGCACGGTGGACAACCACTTGCGTGCCGCGGGCAGCGTGCTGCCGCCCGCCGCCGTCGCCCGCCGACTCGGCACACCCCGGGGACAGCCGGTCGTACGGCTGGAGCGGCTGCGCCACCTCGACGGCGTTCCGCTGTCGCTGGACCTGACGTATCTGCCGGCCGACATCGGGACGCCGTTGCTGGAACTCGACCTGGCCGGACGGGACGTGTTCGCGCTCATCGAGGAGACCGCGGGCGTGCGGCTGAGCACCGCGACGCTGACGGTGCAGGCAGTGAACGCCGACCCTCGCACCGCCGAGGTCCTGGACACCGCGCCGGGTGCGGCGCTGTTCGCGGTGGAGCGCCTGAGCACGCTGGCGGGCGGCCGCCCGGTGGATCTGGAGTTCCTGTCCATCCGCGGTGACCGGCTCGTGCTGCGTGCCGACCTGGCCCGTCACACCGGCTGACCCCTTCATCACCCTCCCCTCTTCCGCCACTCCCGCCCCTACCCTTCCGGCCGCCGCCGCAGGCCCGTTCTCTCGACCCGGTCCCCGCCGGGGTGCGACGCGCGAGGAGCCGTCGCGCCCAACGGCCCTGCCGCCATGCCGTCTTCCTGCCCCCTGCCCTGTCGCCCCCCTGCCCTGTCGCCCCGCCGCCCTGCCGCTGTGCCGCGCCGCATCGCCGAGCCGCCTCGCCGCGATGCCGCCAAGGTGCCGTGCCCGGGCCCGACCGCCGGAGGTTCCCCGTGCCCGGTCCCCGACCCGTTCCGCCACCCGTCGCCCGCCCGCCGTCCCCGCGCCGGCCCCGACCGCGCCGGCCCCGACCGCGCCGGCGCCGCCGTCCGGACGCCCTGACCGCGGCCATGGGACTGTGCGTGACCCTCGTGGTGGGAATGGTCTCCGCGGTCAACCTCGCCATCCCCTCGCTGTCCCGCAGCGCCCTGCACCCGTCGGCGGCCGCCGTGCTGTGGGTGGTCGACGGCTACGTCGCCGTCTTCGCCTGCCTCCTCGTGCCGGCCGGGGCGCTGGCCGACCGGCTCGGCCGCAAGGGCATCCTGCTGGCCGGAACGGCGGTCTTCGCGGCGGGCTGCCTGCTCGCGGGAACCGCCACGGACGTGGGTGTGCTGATCGCGGGACGGATGGTCAGCGGGGTGGGGGCGGCGGCCGTCCTGCCCACCACGCTGGCGCTCATGGTGGCCGGCACGCCGCCCGCGGGCCGCGCCGGTCGGATCGCCGTCTGGGCGGCCATGACCGGACTCGCCGCCGTGCTGGGCAACGTCGGCGGCGGCGCCGCCATCCAGGCCGGCTCCTGGCGCGCGCTGTTCCTGGCCGCCGTCCCGCTGTCCCTGGTCGCCCTGGCGCTGGCCGCCGCTGTCGCCCCGAAGACGCCCCGGTGCGCCCGCCCGGTCGCCCCGCTCGGCGTCCTGCTGCTGACCTGCTCCTTCTTCGTCCTGCTGTTCGCCCTCGTCTCCGGCCCGCAACAGGGCTGGACCAGCCGAACGGTCCTCGGATCGCTCGCCGCGGCGGCCGCCGCGCTGGCCTGGTGGGTCCGGCGCGAACTGCGCAGCGCGCACCCGTTGCTCGATCCCCGGCTGCTGGCATCGCCCCCGGTACGGGCCGGCGCGCTCGGCATGACGGTCGTCTTCACCGGCATGTTCGGCCTGTTCTACCTCAACGGCCAGTACCTCCAGTACGCGAAGGGCTACTCCCCCCTCGGCTCCGGAATCCGGCTGCTGCCCATGGCCGCCGCCCTGCTGCTGGCCCCGCGGTGCGCGGTCGGCCTGCGCCGACGCCTCGGCGAGCGGCGCGTCGTGGGGCTGGGCCTGCTCCTGCTGGCCACGGGCCTCGGCACCGTCTCCCTGGTCGGCGCGCGGACCCCGTATCCCTTCTACGCCCTCGGCGCCGTACTCACCGCCGCGGGCTGCGGGCTGGCCACACCGGTCCTCTCGCACGCCATGATGTCCGCGCTGCCTCCCGAACAGGCGGGCACCGGATCGGCGTTGCAGAGCCTGACGCGCGAACTGGGCAGCGCGTTGGGGGTCGCCCTCAACGGCACCGTGATCGCCGACCGGTTCGCCGCGAACCTGCCGCGCGCCCTGCGTGGACCGCACGCCCCGAGCACCGTCGCCCAGGCACAGCGCTTCTCCGTCGACCCCTCCCTCCGGCACGCGGTCCTCCAGGACTTCACCGGCGCGCTCGACACCGGCATGCGGGTCCTCTCCGCGATCGTCCTGACCGCCGGAGCCCTCGTGCTCCACTGGTTCTCCCGCCCCGGCCCGGTGGCGGAGCGGGCCGGCTCGGAGCGGACGAGGCAGAGGCGGTGACGCGGGAGCGGCGGGGACGTCAGCGCAGCCGGACCGGGAGGGAGAGCAGCCCCCGGTGGCGGGGGTTGTCCTGCCAGGCGGGGGCGCGGTCGGGGTCCGCCAGGCGGAGCGCGGGAAAGCGCCGCAGCACCTGGCCGAAGGCGATCTCGGCCTGGAGCCGGGCCAGCGGTGCGCCCAGGCAGCGGTGGATGCCGTGGCCGAACGCCAGGTGCCCGGCGGCGTCACGGGTGACGTCGAACCGGTCGGGGTCCGGGAAGACCTCAGGGTCGCGGTTGGCGGCCAGCAGCGCGATCTGCACGAACTCCCCGGCCGGGATCGTGGTGCCCTCGATCTCCACCGGCTGCGTGGCGTAGCGCAGGCTCGCGATGCTGAACGGGCTCTCGTGGCGCAGGACTTCCTCGGTCAGGCCGGGCAGCAGTGACGGGTCGGCGCGGACGGCGGCGAGCTGATCGGGGTGGGCGAGCAGGGCGTGCAGGCCGTTGGCGATGAGATTGGCGGTGGTCTGGTGGCCCGCGATCACCAGCAGGAACGCCATCGAGGTGACCTCTTCCTCGGTGAGGCGGTCACCGCCGTCGCGGGCGGCGACGAGGGCGGACAGCAGGTCGTCGCCCGGGTGCGCCCGCTTCTGCTCGATCAGGGCGCGCAGCCGGTCCAGCATCGCCACGGCCGTCGGGACGGACACCTCGCCGTCGCCCTCGTCCCCGGTCACCGTGTGGCCACGGACCTGGAGGACCCCGGGATCACCCGGGTCCGCGCCGAGCAGGTCGAAGATCACCGCCAGCGGCAGCGGGAGCGCGAACCGGCCGATCAGGTCGACCTCGTCGCTCCCGTCCAGGGCGTCGAGCAGCGCGGTGGCCCTGGCCTCGATCCGGGGGCGCAGCATCGCCACCCGCCGTTGCGTGAACGCCTGTTGGACCAGCCGGCGCAGCCGGGTGTGGCGCGGCGGGTCGGAGTTGAGCAGGTGGGTGGTGAGCGCCCCGCCCGGGCCGCCCGTGGGCAGCCCCTCGTGCCGGGCGAACGCCTCGGTCGCGCCGTCCTTGCTCAGCCGCGGGTCCACCAGGGCCGCCCGGCAGGCCGCGTGCCCGGTGACGACCCAGCCGGCCAGCGGCACCGGACCGGAGAAGCGGACCTGGCGGACCTCGCGCGTCTCACGCCAGCGCCGGTACGACTCGTGCGGGTGGCGGGCGAAGGACCCGTCCACGGTCTCGGCCCCGCCGGGCGGCCCGGGCGGCTCGTCCGCCTCCGACGGCGGCTCGGGTATCCCGCGCGGTACGGACCCGTCGGCCTCCTCGCTCCCCTCAGGCAGCCGCACCGCGCACCGCCGTCACCTTGACGTCCTCCACGCCGAGCAGCCCGACCAGGGGCACCTTGGCGGAGGTCTGCTCGGGGTCCACCGCCAGGCCGGAGCCGCGGAGGAGGTCCAGGAGCAGCTCGGCCAGGGGCATCACCATGTGCCGGCCCCAGCAGCGCTCGGAGGAGTGGCCGAAGGGCAGGTAGCCGGGGGCGGTGTCGGGATCGAGGGTCTCCCAGCGCTCCGGCCGGAACGTGTCCGGGTCCTCCCACAGCTTCGGGTCCCGGTGCGAAAGGAGCGGCAGCAGCAGGACGTCGTCGCCCGCGCCGATGCGCTCGTCGATCCCGGGGTACTCGGGAGAGGCGTTGCGCAGGATGTTCCAGGACGGCGGCAGCAGCCGCATGGCCTCGTACAGGATGTGCCGGTTGGGCGTCTCGGGGTCGAACGGCGAGCCGAGCCACAGCGCGTTCGCGACGAGGGTGGAGACCGTGAAGCACACCGGGGCCGCCGCTCGCCGGTACATGCCCATCGCGTAGCGGCGATCCTGGTACCCCTTCGCGTCGGCGGTCAGGCCCGCGATCGCGGTCAGCGGGGCTCCCCGCCGCCCGACCCGCCCCGGGAGCGCGGCGCCCGCCGCGATGACGGTCCAGGTGAGCTTCGGTGTCAGTTCGAGGTTGCGGCTCATCAGGACCCGCAGGCGGTACGGGTCCTGGCCGAGGATCAGGTCCCGCAGGAACAGATGTCCTCGCAGCGGCCAGACCCCCGACAGATCGACGTCCTCGGGGCGGGGGCGGGTCCGCTTCAGGGCCTCGCGCACATCGGCGCCGATGGTGCGGATCACCGAACCGGCCTCGCCGCGCGGGATCGAGCGCCCGTGCAGCGGTTTGAACGTGGGCCGCTCCACCTCGGTGGCCCGGCGGGCGGCGAGAATCCGGTCGGCCACGTCGTGTCCGGCGATCCCGATGGTGTCGGGTTCGAGCCGGAAGACGTCCTGGCCGAGGTGGTCCCGGAACAGGGCGGCGAGTCGTGGGTGGAACACCGTGGCGCGCATGCGGGTCTCCAGGAAGGCCGAGCGGGGCAGGCGGCATCGTCCCCGCCTCGCGGCGGGGACGACCTGGCGGCCTAGTACCAGAAGTACCAGGCGCTGGCCTTCAGGCTCTTCTGCGCGGACACCTTGTTACGAATGGCGAAGAGAAGCTTCATCATTGCACCCCCTTTCCGGGTGGAGATGTCACGCACTTCCTCTCGTGAAGGTCGTGCGTGGTTCGCCCGACGAAAGTACACGAGAAAGAGGGGTGAATGGTAGGGGCACCTTCCGGCCCGGGCGAATCACCCCTTCCGGCCCCCGGCCACACCGGCCGATGGCCCGAACACATCGTCTATCAGGACCGGTTGGGGATGCCGGCCGCCCGGCGCGCCCGTGCTCCGCGGATCGCGTAAAGCGCCTGTTCGGAGCCGGTGATTTCATTTCGGTGACGAGCGGAGGTGTAGAGGAATTTCCAGCGGGGTAGAACCAGAATTTCACCCCGTCGCTTTCTCCCCGACCGAAGAACGCGTTCCCCGGGCGTCGTTCACTTCGCGTTCGCCGCGGATACGGATATGTCGGGGCGGCCGGATTTCCGCGTGTCGCGGCGCCGGGGAGCGCCTCGGGGGAGCGCTTCGGGGGAGCGCCGCCGAGCGCCCGGGGCGGGGGCTCGTGGCCCGGCCCGCCCGCGGGATCACCCGGCCACCGGGGCCGTCCGGACCATCGTCCAGGACACCGGCGGGAGTTCCACGGACAGCCCCTTCGGGTCGGCCGAGTGCCGGGTGCTGGAGCGCGGCTCCACCCGGCGCGGCGCCGCCTTGGAGTTGGTCGCCAGCAGGTCCCGGCCGCCCAGCACGACGTGTTCCACGACGGCGTGCTCCTCGCCGGCCATCGCCAACCGCAAGGTGGCGGCCTGGCTCTCGTCCCGGTTCACGGCGAAGACCGTCGTCTCGCCGGTCTCGGCGTCCCGGGTCGCGGTCACGTCGACCGCCGCCACGTCGCCGAGGGTCTCGGAGTGCAGCACCGGCGAGTTCGGCTCCACGCGCAGCACCTCGCCACGCGCGTGCCGGGCGGTGAGGGCGAAGGGGTGGAAGATGGTCTGCCGCCAGGCGCCGCTGTCGGGTTCGGTGCGGATCGGCGCGATGACGTTGACGAGTTGGGCGAGGCAGGCGATGGTCACCCGGTCGCTGTGCCGGAGCAGGCTCATCAGCAGGTTGCCCAGGACGACAGCGTCCTCGACGGTGTACTCGTCCTCGATCAGCCGGGGTGCCCGCGCCCAGTCGAGATGGTCCTGGCCGGCGAACCGGCTCTCGTGCCAGAGGTTCCACTCGTCGAAGGAGAGCCTCAGCCTGCGCCGGGAGCGCTTCTTGGCCGCGATGTGGTCGCAGGTGGCGACGACGCCGTCGATGAAGTCGTCCATCACCTGCGCGGAGGCCAGGAAGCCGACCCGGTCCTCGCCGTGCTGCTCGAAGTAGGCGTGCAGCGAGATGGAGTCGACGACGTCGAACGCCTCGTCCAGGACGTCGGCCTCCCAGGACCCGAAGGTCGGCATCCGCTCGTTGGAGCTGCCGCAGGCGACGAGTTCGATGGACGGGTCGATCCGCCGCATGGCCTTGCCGGTCTCGGCGGCCAGCCGGCCGTACTCGGTGCCGGTCTTCCGGCCGATCTGCCAGGGGCCGTCCATCTCGTTGCCCAGGCACCAGGTCCTGATGCGGTGCGGGTCGCGCACGCCGTGCGCGACGCGCAGGTCGGAGTAGCGGGTGCCGGCCGGGAAGTTGGCGTATTCGAGCAGGTTGCAGGCGTCCTCGACGCCGCGGGTGCCGAGGTTGACGGCCATGATCGGTTCGACGCCGGCCTGCCTCGCCCACGACATGAACTCGTTGAGCCCGAAGGTGTTGGGCTCCAGCGAGCGCCAGGCCAGGTCGAGGGCGACCGGGCGGTCCTCGCGGGGGCCGACGCCGTCCTCCCAGCGGTAGCCGGAGACGAAGTTGCCGCCGGGGTAGCGGACGGCGCTCACGCCGAGTTCGCGGGTGAGCTCGATGACGTCGGCCCGCAGGCCCTCGGCATCGGCTTCGGGGTGGCCGGGCTCGTACACGCCGCCGTAGACGCAGCGGCCCATGTGTTCGACGAACGACCCGAACAGCCGCGGGGGCACCGGCGCGATGACGAAGGCGGGGTCGAGGGTGGCAGTGCAGGTCAGCACACCGGTCTCCGGTTTCTCTGCGAACGGTCTGAAGGCGAGCGGGGGAGTCGGGCGTCCTGGGATGCGGGCGTCCAGGCGTCGGGGACCCGGGCGTCGGGGACCTGGGATTCGGGCACTTGGGATCGGGCGCCTGTGATCGGGCGCCCGGGATCGGGCGCTTGGGCGGGAGTCGCTTGATGCCCGTGGCCGCCACGCCCTGAGCCGGTGCCGCCCGCTCAGCCGGGATGGCTTCCGCAGGACTCGCGGATCACGAGTTCGAACGGCAGCACCGTGTGGACCGGGTCGGGCGCCGTCCCGTCCACGAGGTCGAAGAGGATCGCCGCGGCCTTGCGGCCCAGCGACTCGGCCGGGACGCGCACGGTGGTGATCCCGGGTGTGGTGAGCCGGGAGACGCCGAAGTCGTCGTATCCGGCCAGGGCGATGTCCTCGGGGATGCGCAGCCCGCGGGAGCGGATCTCCAGCATCGCGCCGTAGGCCATCTCGTCGTTGGCGGCGAAGATCGCCTGGACGTCGGACATGCTGTCCAGCACCTGCCGCGCGGCGAGCGTCCCCGACTCCTCGCTGAAGTCGCCCACGGCGAGGGTGTGGGTGCACGGCCGCCGCGACGCGGCGAGCGTGGCGCGGAAGCCCTCGTAGCGGTCCACCGCGGTCTGGTGGTCGAGCGGGCCGCTGATGTAGCCGATCCGGGTCAGCCCGTGGTCCTCCACCAGGTGGTGGGCGACCGCCGCGGCGCCCGCGGTCTCGTCGATGCCGACGCTCGCCGCGTGCGGCAGGTGCACGAACCGCCCGATCAGCACCACCGGCAACGCGGCGTCCACCATGCGGTTGACGTTGGGGTCGCCGATCGAGGCAGAGGCGACGATCGCGCCCGACGCCGCCTGCGAGCGCAGCACCCGCTCGTAGGCCGCGACGCCGTGGGACTCGTCGGGGTTGGTCGACACCATCAGGGCGGCGTCGTGGGCGTTGGCCTCGGCGGTGACCCCCACCAGCAGATGCATGAAGTAGGGGTGGCCGAACACATGCCGGCCGGTCTGGGGCACGACGACCGCGATCGAGGTCGAACGGCCCGCGCGCAGCGCCCGCCCCGCGGAGTTCGGGACGTAGCCGAGCTTCGCCGCGGCGGCCCTGACGGCCTCCTTGGTCGCCGCGCTGATCCGCGGATGGTCCGCGAGCGCCATGGACGCGGCGCTCTGCGAGATCCCGACGGCCGTCGCGACGTCCTTGAGCGTGACGGTGCCGCGCCTGCCGGCCGGCGCCGCGCGTCTGCGGCTCCGGCCGCCGCCGTCACCACCACCGGCCGGCGGGTCGGCGTCGCCCCTCTCCTCCGGGCCGCCCCGCCCCAGCGGGACGACCTCGCCGTCCTCGCGTCGGTCACCGCGGCTGCGGTCGCGTTCGGCCGCCGTCATCCCGCCACCCCTGAGGGGTCAATGCGGTTGAAGCGCGTCATGCGGTGCTCCCAGGGATGTGCTTCAACGATTCAGCACCCCGGACGCTAAGTGGCCGTGAACACCGCGTCAAGAGTCGTCCGCGAGATCATCGGGCAACAGGGCGCCTGGCCCAGGGGTTGACGGGCTCGACGCGCCACCTCTAGCTTCGACTGCGCTGAATCGTATGAGCATCGCGCACGGGGTATCCGCACCAGGTGACGCGCGGCGCCTCCCACCGGGCGCCCGCGCACCGCCATCCGCGACATCACCCGACGGAGAAAGGTCGACGATGACCGCTCACGCTCACCGACCACATCTGCGGCACGCGCTGAGACGCCTGCGCGGCGTCCTTCTCTCGATGGGCGCGACCATGGTCCTGGCCCTCGGCCTGCTGGTCGGCGTCACCGGTCCCGCGCACGCCGCCACGGACCAGCCCTGCGACATCTACGGCAACGCCGGAACCCCCTGCGTCGGCGCCTTCAGCACCGTCCGCGCGCTCTACGGCTCCTACAGCGGCAACCTCTACCAGGTCACCCGGGTGCATGACGGCGCGACGCTCGACATCGGCCTGCTCGCCCCCGGCGGCATCGCCGACGCCGGACCGCAGAACGTCTTCTGCGCCGCCGGCCCGTGCGTCATCTCCAAGATCTACGACCAGTCGCCGCGGCACAACGACCTGACCATCGCGGGCGCCGGCACCGCGGGCGCCGCCGACTCCGGTGCGATGGCGGACGCGTTGCACGTCACCGTGGGCGGCCACTCGGTGTACGGCGTCTACGTGCCGCCGGGCGTCGGGTACCGCCACGCCGTCGGGTCGGGGGTCGCCACCGGCGGCCAGCCCGAGGGCATGTACATGGTGGCCAGCGGCACCCACACCATCCACGACTGCTGCTTCGACTTCGGCAATGTCGAGGCGGCCGAGGACGACACCGGCGCCGGCCACATGGACGCGCTCAACATCTCCCCGGCGAGGGCCTGCGACCCGTGCCGGGGCAACGGGCCCTGGGTGCAGGCCGACCTGGAGAACGGCATCTACCAGGCCGACACCAACGCCCACAGCGTCAACGGCGGCAACTCCAGCCCGTTCGTCACGGCCGTGCTGAAGAACAACGGCCAGACGAGCTTCGCGCTCAAGGGCGGCGACTCCCGGTCGGGCGCCCTCACCACCTGGTGGAACGGCGCCCTGCCACCCGGCTACGCGCCCATGCAGCAGGAGGGCTCCATCGTCATGGGCACCGGCGGCGACAACAGCAACCGCGCCGGCGGCTCCTTCTTCGAAGGCGTGATGACCTCCGGCTACCCGTCGGACGCCGCGGACGACGCCGTGCAGGCGAACATCGTGTCGGCCGGCTACGCGGGCGACACCGCGGGGGTGGCACCGGCCACGATCGCCGGACCCGGCGGCACCTGCGTGGACGTCACCGGCGATGACGTCGCGGGCCGGTCCGCGGCCGTCCAGCTCTGGAGCTGCCAGAGCGCCGCCGCCGACCAGCACTGGACCCACGACGCCGACGGCTCGCTGCGCACGCTCGGCCGCTGCCTGGACATCGTCGGCAACAGCACCGCCCAGAACGCCCAGGTCCAGCTCTACGACTGCAACGGGGTCGGCGGGCAGAAGTGGGTGCAGCGCGCCGACGGCTCGCTCTTCAACCCGCAGTCCGGCCGCTGCCTGGACTCCCCGAACGACGCCACCGCCAACGGCACCCGCCTGCAGATCCACGACTGCAACGGCACCGACGCCCAGCGGTTCACGGTCAACGGCGGAGCGCCGGTCAACGCCCCCGGCGGAAAGTGCGTGGACATCGACGGCGACGACAACGGCGGCAACCTCAGCGCCGCGCAACTGTGGGACTGCCAGCCCTACGCGCTGGACCAGCACTGGGTGCACGCCGCCGACGGCTCGCTGCGCACCCTCGGCCGCTGCCTGGACATCGACGGCAACGGCACCGCCCAGGACACCCAGGTGGAGCTCTACGACTGCGACGGCGTCGGCGGCCAGGTCTGGCAGCAGCAGTCCGACGGCTCGCTGCTCAACCCGCAGTCCGGCCGCTGCCTGGACGACCCGAACGGTGCCGGCGCCAACGGCACCCGCCTGCAGATCCACGACTGCAACGGCACCGCCGCCCAGAAGTTCGCGCTGAACTGACCCGCTCCGGCCGACCCCGGTGGTGCGGAGGCGACAGGCCCTCCGCACCACCGGGGTCGGCGCCCCCGGCGCGTCAGCCGTTGCCGGTGAGACCGCGCAGATCGGCGCGGTCGCGGGTGTTGAAGTTCTCCACCGACGCCTTCGCGGTCGCGGGGTCCTTGAGCCACTCGTTGTAGGCGCGCCGCTGTCCCGCGGTGGCGTTCGCGACGAGGTGGCCGTCGCCGGTGAGGAACGGCTTGCCGTGGCTGTACTCGTTCGCGTACTTCCCGGGGTCGCCGACGTGGGGGTTGTCCACGTAGGCGTGGTGGGCGGCGTCCTGCCAGTCGTCCTGCCAGGTGGTGCTCGTCGGCGGCGAGCCGATGTCCGCGTGCTTGCCCGTGGTCGTGATCAGTTTGATGAATTCGTCCTCGCCCTTGCTCAGCGCCGCCTTGCCGATCGTGGCGGCCGCCTGGCCGGGGTCCAGCGCGACGTCGACTCCGGTGTGCACGGCGAAGGCGAAGGCGTCGGACAGGTGATCCGCCCACGCCTTCTTCTTCGCCGTCTCGTCGGCGGACAGCTGTTTGCTGACCGCCCGGGCTTCGTAGTCGAAGACGCCGTCGATGGTGCCGGCGCCGTTCTCGTGAATCGGGTTGTCCGGGTCGTTGTCGGCCATCTCCTGTGCCCGCTTCCGGCCGAACGCGAGCACCCGTCCGGCGCAGGTGCCGTCCTGCATGGCCTGGTCGATGAAGGCCGCCCACGCGGCACCGTCGGCGTCGACGTGCCCCGGACCCAGGACCGGCGCCGGGTCGGTCAGGCTCGCCTGGAGGTCCGGCCAGTACGCCTCGATGATGTCGGCGTAGACCGCGCAGTACTCCGATGACGGGTGGGCGTCGGGGTGACGGGCGTAGTAGGTGACGAACGCCGTGGTGTTGGCCGCGGAGGTCTTCGGGTCCACGCCGGGCGCGGGCAGCGTACCGGCGCGCAGCACCGCGGCGAACGCCTTGGACTCCGCCGGGTTGATGGTGGCGTTGCCCTGGCCGCTCGGCCCGATGAGCCCGGGCAGCTCCTTGGCGTGGTCGTGCACGAACGCGGTGGCCGCGACGGGGTCGGCGGCGAGCGCGGGCCACACGTACCTGCCCAGTTGCCCGGAGTTGTCGCTCAGCGCGTCGTCGCCGAGGCTGACCAGCACCGCGGGCGGGAAGTTCGCGAAGCGGAGCAGCGGCGCCAGCTCGGACGGAATCGCGCCGAGCTCGTTCTTCAGCGACGCGCCACTGCGCAGGGCGGTGGCCAGGAAGTCGGCCATCAGGGCCTGCCCGGCGTCGGGGTTGCCCTCCTCGTAGAGGTGGTCCTCGGTGACGAGTTTCATGGCGGCCTTCGTGCCGAGCACGCCCAACGCGGCTTTGCAGTAGTCCGGGTCCGTGTCGTGCGCCTGCACGAGTTCGAGGTACCGCGCGGCGCTGATCTTCCCGTCCTTGTACGCCTTGGCGTCCTTCCTCGCCGCGTTCACCGCCGCGGCCTGCGTGCCGAACCCGTCGAGGTCGGCGCCGGCGGCGGTCGCCGCCAGCCCCTTCCCGCCGCCCAGCTCCTTCGCCTGCCTGGCGGCATCCGCGGCCAGGCTGTGCCGGCGCCGCAGCATCGGCAACTGCCCCCGGGCCCAGGACAGATGGCGGTTGATCGCGGTCAGCCGGGACGTGTCGAGGCTCATGCCCCGGGCCGTCGTCATCCACTTGTCCACCAGCGGCTGCGCGCTGCTGTGGCCGCCGGTGGCCGTACGGCGGTCGATCGAGTTGATCAGGTCCCACAGCCGCGCGGGGTCGAGTCCGCTGAAGTCCCCGTCCGGATCTTGGTGGCCCATGGCCGTGCCCCCGTGTGCTCGTCGTCCGCCGCCGCGCGTTTCCCGCGGTCGTGCGCTCCGGTGTGTGCACGAGGATGGGCGCCTGCGTTCACGGGCGAACAGGGATTTTCCGCACAGGGAAAAGGGCACGTGGTTCGCGCGGGCCGGAGCGGGCCGGCCGGGCGCCGGCGTCAGCGTGGGCGTGGGCGGTGCGGAGTCGCACACGTTCGCCGACCGGGTGAGGGCCGACCTGCGGCAGCGCGCTGGACCCGGCCGGGCCGCCGGACCCACCGGGCCCGCCGAGCCCGCCAGAATCAACGTATCGGCGATAAAAATCGACGGAGTGTAGACTTTTTGGGTAGGGGAGCGATCCGGCTCCCCGCGAACCCTTCCTGGAGAAGCGATGCAGCAGCGGAACTGGCTCATCACCGGCGTCAGTACGGGCCTGGGGCGGTCCTTCGCCCAGGCCGCCCTGGCTGCCGGGCACACCGTCGTCGGCACGGTCCGCTCGGAGCAGGACCTGCGGGCTTTCGAAGCGCTCGACCCCGAGCGCGCGCACGGCCGCGTCCTGGACGTGACGGACGACGAGGCCGTCCCGCGCGTCATCACGGAGGTGGAGCAGGCCGTCGGCCCCCTGGACGTCGTCATCGCCAACGCGGGCTACGGCCTGGAAGGCACCTTGGAGGAGACCCCGCTGCCCGAGGTGCGGCGGCAGTTCGAGGTCAACGTGTTCGGAGCGGTGGCCACCTTGCGGGCGGCGCTGCCCCACATGCGCCGGCGCCGCCGCGGGCACCTGATGGCCGTCACCTCCATGGGCGGGCTGATGGCGGTGCCCGGCATGTCCGCCTACTGCGGCAGCAAGTTCGCCCTGGAGGGCATCCTCGAAGCACTGGGCAAGGAGGTCGCACAGTTCGGCATCCACGTGACGGCGATCGAGCCCGGCTCCTTCCGCACCGACTGGGCCGGGCGCTCCATGACCCGCGTCGCGCGCTCCATCGAGGACTACGACGAACTGTTCGCCCCCATCCGCGCGGCGCGGCAGAAGGCCAGCGGGAACCAGCTGGGCGATCCGGCCAAGGCCGGGGACGCCGTCGTGCACATCACGTCGGTGGAGCATCCGCCGGCCCACCTCGTGCTGGGCTCGGACGCGCTGCGCCTGGTGGCCGCCGCGCGCACGGCCGTGGACGAGGACATCCGTACCTGGGAGACCCTCTCCCGTACGACCGACTTCGCCGAGGGCGCTCAGCTGTGACCCCCGGGCACGACCCCGCGCGAGGCCGGCGCACCGCCGAACGCAAGGGCGACCTGCGGGAGCGGGCCATCCTGGACACCTGCGAGGCGCTGCTGGCGAGCAAGGGCTACGACGCCATGACCGTCGGCGACATCGCCCAGGGCGCCGGGATCACCCGCGGCGCCCTGTACTTCTACTTCGGCTCCAAGCAGGAAGTGGTCACCGCGCTGGTGGCCCGGACCGTGGAGCACCTGTGGGAACGCTCCCGGGCCACCGCGAAGGCCGACGACCCGCGCCGGGCCGTCGACGGGGCCATGCGGCGCACCGTCGAGCTGTGGAACGAGCACGGCCTGGTGATGCGCACGGCGATCGACCTGTCGCTGACCGTCCCGGAGATCGGCGAACTGTGGAGCCGTACCGCCGACTTGTTCATCGCGGCCATCACCGCGGTCCTGGAACGCGCCGGCGTCCAGACCGGCAGCGGACCGGAACAGGCACCGGCGATGGCACGCGCCCTGTGCTGGATGATCGAGCGGACCTTCTACCACGCCTCGCAGGAGTCCCGCGGGGCGTTGGGCGAGGCATCCGCGACCTGCGCGCACATCTGGCTGACCAGCGCCGGTCTGCCCGGCTGAGACCCGGTCTGCCCGGCTGAGGCCCGGCCGCCCCGGCTGAGACCCGGCCGCCCGGCTCCGCCTCGGCCAGGAGGAATCCGGCGGCTCCGAGGGAGCGTCAGGCGGAAGTGCCGGGCCCTGTCGCGGAGGTGGGGCGGGCTCGCGCGTCGGGGTCGCCGTCCTCCTCGAAGGACGCGGCCCAACCGGCCAGCAGGTTCAGGGCGTCGCGTGCGGGCGTGGCGGGTTCGGTGCTGTAGGCCATCATGGTCAGCCCGGTGTCGGCGGGCAGTTCCAGGGCCTCGTACTCCAGGGTCAGCTCGCCGACGACGGGGTGGCGCAGGCGTTTGACGCCACCGCGGTGCAGGTGGACGTTGTGGGTGGCCCAGCGGGTGCGGAACAGGTCGCTCCTGGTGGAGAGTTCGCCGACCAGGTCGGTGAGGGCCTTGTCGTGGGGGTCGCGGCCGGCTTCGGCGCGCAGGATCGCGACGGTGCCGGCGGCCATCCGCTCCCAGTCGACGTAGTAGTCGGCGGCCGCCGGGTCCAGGAACATGAAGCGGGCCACGTTGGGCGGCCGGCACGGGGAGGTGAGGATCGGGCGGATCAGGGCCCGGCCGAGCCGGTTGGTGGCCAGGATGTCCAGCCGCCGGTTGCGTACGTAGGCCGGCGTGGCGGACATGGAGTCCAGGATGCGCTGGATGCTGGGGCGCACACGGGGTCGGGGAGTGCGCGGGGGCGTGCGCGTGCCGGAGTTGGCGGCGCGGGCCAGGTCGAACAGGTGCGCGCGCTCGGCCTCGTCGAGGTGGAGAGCGCGGGCGAGGGCTTCCAGGACGCCGCCGGACACGCCGCGGGCGTTGCCGCGTTCGAGCTTGATGTAGTAGTCGGCGCTGACGCCGGCCAGGAGCGCGACCTCCTCGCGGCGCAGACCGGTCACCCGGCGGTTCCCGCCGCTGACGGGCAGGCCGGCCTGCGCGGGGGTGATCCTGGCGCGGCGGGAGGTGAGGAAGTCGCGGAACTCGGTGCGGGCGTCCATGCCCGCAACGGTACGTCCGCATCCGCCGGTGAGAGGGGCCCTGGCCGTACCCGCAGAGGGGGCCTGTCAGTACCTGCCACGGCAGGAACCCCCTGATGGGAGGCCGTGGGCGGCGGTTCGTGCCACGGTGGGGAGTGAAGGCGGCCGCCTTCAGCAGCGAGGGCACAGCCCACACCACCGAGCAGGAGTGCGCCATGGAGTACACGCGACTGGGAACGTCGGGGCTCAGGATCAGCCGGATCGCCCTGGGCTGTATGAGCTTCGGCGATCCCGCCAAGCGGACGAGCTGGGCGCTCGACGACGACGCGGCCGAGCCGGTCTTCCGCCAGGCCGTCGAGCTCGGCATCACGTTCTGGGACACCGCGAACATCTACGGCCTGGGCAGCTCGGAGGAGGTCGTCGGGCGGGCGCTGCGCAAGTACACCCGGCGTGAGGACGTCGTGCTGGCCACCAAGTTGTGGGCGCCGATGCACGAGGGCCCGGGCGGGGCGGGCCTGTCCCGCAAGGCGATCATGGAGCAGATCGACGCGTCGCTGCGGCGGCTGGGCACCGACTTCGTCGACCTCTACCAGATCCACCGCTTCGACCCGCAGACGCCGGTCGAGGAGACGATGGAGGCGCTGCACGACGTGGTCAAGGCCGGCAAGGTCCGCTACATCGGTGCCTCGTCGATGTGGGCCTGGCAGTTCGCCACCATGCAGCACGCCGCGCAGACCCACGGGTGGACCCGGTTCGTGTCCATGCAGGACCAGTACAGCCTGATCCACCGCGAGGAGGAGCGCGAGATGCTCGGCCTGCTCGCCTACCAGGGCGTGGGAAGCATCCCGTGGAGCCCGCTGGCCGGGGGACTGGTCACCCGGCCCTGGGGCGAGCGCGTCACGCAGCGCGCGGCGGAGCACCGGACCGTCGACCAGCAGGGCCGGCCGATCTTCCTCGACAGCGACCAGGCCATCGTCGAGGCCGTCCAGCGCATCGCCCAGGCCCGCGGCGTGTCGATGGCGCAGGTCGCGTTGGCCTGGGTGCTGAAGAACCCGGTGGTCTCCGCGCCGATCGTGGGCGCGACCAAGCCGCACCACCTCGCCGACGCCGCCGCCGCGCTCGACATCGAACTCACCGCCGAGGAGATCGACGCCCTCGAAGAGCCCTACGCCCCGCGCGTTCCCACCTTCTTCTGAGGCGAACGGAGGGCCGGCCGGCGGCTTTGGAGCCGGCCGACCGGCGGATGGGGCCGCCTGACCGACGGGCGACCGGCGGCCCGGGGGCGGCCGACCGGCGGTCGGAGGCGGCCTTCGCGCGGCCGGGGGCGACCCGGTGGGGTCGTTCACGGCGGGCCGTCCCGGCGCCGGCCACGTGCCGGGCCGCGGGCGGCACGTGCGTTAATCTCGGCCGGTCCAACGTTGTGGGTGAGTTGGACGGGCCGGCAGCCCGCACGCCCTGAACGCCTCGCGGCACTCTCCGTCGTGGGGGGGGGGGGGGGGGGGGGCGGGCGGGCGGCCACGGGGGCCGGTGGGTGACGGGCGGTCGCCGGACGACCCGGCTCACCTGGGGTTCACCTGGGCGTCGGTCGGAGCCGTTACCGTCACCCGCCATGGACAACCAGCGCAATGGCATGACGGCGGACATCACGCGCCGCGGACTCATCGTGGGCGCGGTGGCCGCCGGGCTCGCCGCGACCGGCGGTACGGCGGTCGCCGACGCCGGGCGGCGGACAGGGGGCGGGCCGGTCGGGACGGTGCCCGGCCACCCGGCCCCGGCCGCGGACCTCACGAAGTTCACAGCACCCGCGTACCAGTTGACGGTGGACGGGGAGTCGGTCGTGAGCGACCGGGTGGACCGGCCGGTCGCACCCGGGATCGTACTCACCTCCTTCGACACCTTCGGCCGTACCGGCTGGCTGCGGGTGCACGTGCTCAACGCCGACCTGGGCGAGGCGTCCGTCGGCGTGGACCTGATCGCGGGCGAGGTGAGCCAGGCGCGCCCGCTGGCCCGGGCGACCGACGCGCAGCACGCCGTCGCCGCGGTCAACGGCGACTACTTCGACATCACCGAGACCTACGCGGCCGAGGGCCCGGAGATCCAGAACGGACAGCTGCGCAAGGGCACTTCGCAGGCGTCGACGGTCGCCACGGTCGGCGCCGACCGGGTCGCACGGCTCGCCGACCTGATGATCAGCGGCACCGCCACGGTGGCCGGCGTCCGGCGCCCGCTGGCCGCGCTCAACTCCGCGGGCGTGCCCGCCGACGGCATCTGCGTGTTCACCCCGCTGTGGGGGACCGCGGACCGCACGCTGATCCAGGGCGCCGGTCCTTACACCGAACTCGTGGTGGCCGGCGGCAAGGTGACCGCGGTCCACCCGCAGATCACCGCGACGGCGGTGCCGGACGGCGGGTTGATCGTGCTCGGCCGCGGCGCCGCGGCCACCGCGCTCGCCGCGACCCGGATCGGGGACAGCGTCGACGTGGCGTTCGCGCCGCAGAGCGACGCGCCCGGCGCGCTGCACATGGCGCTGGGCAGCGGGGCGGTGCTGGCGACCGGCGGCAAGCCGGTCGACTTCCCGCCGAGCACCGGCAACGACGAGGCCAAGCCGCGTACCGCCGTCGGCTGGCCGGAAGGCGGCCACCGCCTGCTGCTGGTCGCCGTCGACGGCTCCGCCAACTTCTCCGCCGGGCTCAGCTTCGACGACATGGCCGCGCTGATGGTACGGCTCGGCGCCCACGAGGCGTTCATGCTGGACGGCGGCGGCTCCACCGAACTGGTCGCCCGCCGCCCTGGCGACGGCACCGTCAGCGTCGTCAACACCCCGTCGGACGGCAGCGAGCGGCCGGTGCCCGACGGCGTCGGCCTGTTCGGCCGCAAGGGTTCGGGCCGGCTGCGGGGGCTGGACGTGCGTCCGCGGGCCGACCGGGTGGTGCCGGGCCTGACCCTGGACGTCGCCGTCGCCGGCTACGACGAGAGCTGGGCGCCGGCGGCGGCCGACGCGCACCGGGTGTCCTGGAGCGCGCGACCGGGTTCGCTGGGCAAGGCGGACGACGGGGTGTTCCGCGCCCGGCAGCCCGGCGCCGGGGTGCTGCGGGCCCGCTCCGGCTCCGCAGAGGGCGAGGTGGAGCTACGGGTGGTCGGCGAGCTGCACCGGCTGGCGTTCAGCCGCAGCAGCGTCACCCTCGACGCCGGTGCGACGGTGAACGTGCAGCTCACCGGCGTGGACGCGGACGGCTTCGACGCCCCGGTGGCGCCGCGGGACGCGACCTTCGACTACGACCGGAGCCTGCTCACCGTGGCAGCGGGCGCGGGCGGCGGCCTCGACATCACCGGCAGCAAGGACGCGGCCGGCACGTCCACCACGCTCACCGCCACCGTGCAGGGCGTCACCGCGAAACTGCCCGTCACCGTCGGTCTGGTCAACGTGTCGCTGGCGGAGTTCGAGCCGGGCGAGACGTGGATCGCGACCGCGGCACGCGGCACCGCGTCGGTCTCCACCGTCGCCGCCCCCGACCGGCCCGGAGCCGCGGCCGGCAACCACGCGCTGCGGCTGACCTACGACTTCACCGGCCAGAGCGGCACCTCGGCGGCGTACGCGGTGGCCGGCGACGGCCCGCTCACGCTGCCCGCGGGCACCAAGAAGCTCGCGCTGTGGGTGAACGGCGACGGCGGCAACCACTGGCTGCGGGCGATGATCACCTCGCAGGGCACCACGAACGTGCCCTTCACCTTCGCCACCACCGTCGACTGGACCGGCTGGCGGCTGGTGACCGGCGACATGCCCGACGGCTTCTCCGACCCCGTCACCTTGCAGCGGCTCTACCTCGCCGAGACGCTTCAGACCAACAAGAACGCAGGGCAACTCGACTTCGACGTGCTGGACGCCCAGATCGGGCAGCAGCCGGACCGGACGGACCCGCCCCGGCCCGACCCGTACGTGGTCGAGCAGGGCGGGCTGCCGGACCGTCGCTGGACCTTCGCGATCCTGTCCGACCTGCACATCAGCGCGGCGGCAGGGCTCGACTCGTTCTCCGGGCGGCAGGCGGTCGCGGCCCTGGGCCAGGTCGTGGCGAGCAAGCCGGACTTCATCCTGATCAACGGCGACTTCGTCGACGACAACAACGTGGCCGACTTCGAACTCGCCGTCGGGCTGCTGAAGGACCACGTGCCCGGCGATCTCCCGGTGTACTGGACCCCCGGCAACCACGAGGCCGGCCTGTCGGCGACCGGCGGCCTGGACGCCTTCCTGTCCGTGACCGGCCGGCCCAACCGGCAGGTCATGGACCACAAGGGCACCCGCTTCATCCTGCTGGACTCGCACACCGGCGACATGCGCACCTCCGACTGGGACCAGGTGCCGCTGCTACAGGCCGAGTTGGCGAAGGCCGCGAAGGACCCGTCGGTCAGGAGCGTCGTGCTCTCCTTCCACCACCCGCTCAAGGACCCGTCGGGGGCCGGCGCCTCGCAGCTGTCCGACCAGTTGGAGGCCGACCTGCTGCAGCGCTGGCTCGCGGACTTCCGCGAGCGGTCGGGCAAGCCGGTCGCCCTGTTCACCGGCCACGCGCACACCGCCGCGGTCACCCGCACCGACGGGGTGCTCGAAGTCACCACCCCGGCGCTCGGCAAGACCCCGTACAGCTCGCCCGACCAGGGCGGGTTCTTCGGCTGGATGCACATCGGCGTCGACCCGAGACCGGCCCGGGTCCGAGCCGGGCAGCCCAGCCCGGAGACCCGCGAGTGGCTGCGGGCCGAGAGCAGGCCGCTGATCGACGGCATCGAGCTGACCGCGCCGCCGCGGATCGCGGTGGGCGACTCGGCGGTGCTCGCCGCGACCGGCATCACCAGCGAGTTCGGCCTGCGGTTCCCGCTGCGCTTCCCCGCCAGCGTCACCTGGAGCGGCGGCCGCGGGCTGGTGATCGCCGGCTCCGCGGCCGACGCGAAGGCCGCCCGGCGGCGCGCGGGGACCGTCGCGGTGCTCGACCTGTCGTCGGCGACGCTCAGCGCGGTGCGCGCCGGCAAGGTCACCGTCACGGTGGCCTCGGGCGGTCTGACCGCCTCCTCGACGGTCACGCTCGGCTGAGCACCGGCTCCTCCGGCGTGCCGCGGTGCGCGGCACGCCGGGGGAGTCACCCTTCCACGCACGCGAGTCGGGCCCCTGCGGGTCACGGCCGCGCGGGGCGCCGGCGCCTCCCGTCCCGTGGGCGGCCCGGTGCCGTCCGGCGGTCGGTGCCGTCCGGCGGTCGATGCGGTCCGGTGGTCGATAAGGTCCGGTGGTCGGCCGTCCTCAGGCGCTCCTCAAGTGACCTCGCCGAGATCGTCGTTGAGCCGAGCCGCGGCATCGACGCTCGACGGCCGGCCCGCGACAACCCGGGCCAAGTGCGCTTCGACGAGCTCCAGTTGCCCGGGTCCCAGCCGCGCCGCCCAGCGCTCGCGCACCTCGTCGAAGAGCGAGGCGCCGAGCGTCATCATGGCGTGGCCGCGGTCGGTGACCCGCAGCCGTTTGAGGCGGCCGTCGCTCGGGTCGGGCTCGCGCGCGAGGTATCCGAGCTTCTCCAGCGCGCCGATCGTCCTGGCGGCGCCCTGCTTGGAGACCGAGAGCCGCCGGCCGAGCGCCGAGGCCGTGTCCGCGCCCTCGTCGACGGCGCGCAGGGCGAACTCGTGCGAGGCGCGCACGCCCGGGTGCCCGCGGCGCGCCAGTTCGCCGTGCACGTCGTCCACCATCGACTGGAAGCCGCCGAGAAGCAGCAGCGCGAGGTCAGCGCCGGGTGAACGTGCCATGCGGGGAAGCATACGAGAAACGGAGGTCGACAACCGTGTTGTCGACCGGTAGATTGACAACCATGTTGTCGATCCGATCCAGGAGAACGATGGACTCCCTCGCCGGCGGCGCCACCATCCCGGGCGTCGCACACCACCACGTCAGCCTCAACGGAACCGAACTGCACTACGTCTCGGCCGGCACGACCGGCTCTCCGGTCCTGCTGGTCCACGGCTTCCCCGAGACCTGGTGGGTCTTCCGCAAGCTGATCCCCCTGCTCAGCGCGCACCACCGGGTGTTCGCCCCCGACCTTCGCGGCTTCGGCGACTCCGCCCCCGCGACCACGGCGCACGACAGTACGACCGCGGCCCAGGACCTCGGCGAACTCATCACCCGGCTCGACGTGGGCCCCGTCCACCTCACGGGCCAGGACGTCAGCGGCGCCACCACGTTCCGCGTCGCCGCCACACGCCCCGACCTCGTGCGCAGCTACGCCGCGATCGAGACCGGGCTGCCCGGGTACGGCGTCGAGAAGCTCGCCGACGTAGCCCACGGCGGCGCCTGGCACATCGGGGTGCTCGCCGCCCCGGGCATCCCCGACCTGCTGCTCGCCGGACGGGAACGGGCGTTCCTCGCGCAGTACGCGATCCCGTCGCTCTGCGGGACCCCCGACGCCTTCACCGACGGCGACATCGACGAACTCGCCCGCTCCTATGCGCGACCCGACGGGTTCAACGGCGCGGCCGGACTGTACCGCTCGATGCTCCGCGAAGGCGACGAGATCCGCCGGCTGGCGGCCCGGAAGCTCACCATGCCCGTGCTCGCCGCCGGCGGCGGATCGGGCGACTTCACCCCGGCGACCCTGCGTCAGGTCGCCGAGGACGTCAGCGCCCTCTCCCTCGACGGGATCGGCCACTACGCGGCGATGGAGGCCCCCGACCGGCTCGCCGAGGGCCTCCTGTCCTTCTACGGGAAACTCGACCGCCTCGGATGACGCGCGAACCGGCCGGGGTCAGCGGTGGTCGTCGAGCCGGGCGCGGAGCAGGTTGGGGTCGGTCTTGGTGGTGTAGGCGGCGCTGAACACGTCGACCTGGTGGCCGTGCAGAGCGATCGAGGTGGGGTTCTGGAGTCCGTCGGCGGCGTCCAGCAGGACGGTGTGGGTGCCGTCGGGCTCGATGCGGACGACCTGGTCGGGCCCGTTGAGTGCGGCGAGGGTCCGGTCGCCGTGGCCGGTGAAGGTGAAGTCGTCGATGCCGACCAGGCCGGACGCCCTGACCTGCGGTGCTCCCGCGCGGTTGCCGGGCAGGATCGGGATGCGCAGCAGGGTGCCCCGGTCGAGGTTGGTCACCCACAGGGCGCCGTCGTGCACCTTCGCGCCGTTGGCGCCGAGGAAGTCGATCGGGGCGAGCGCGGGGTCGGTGGACCACGGGGTGGGGGTGCCGCCGCTGGTCGGGACGGTCCACACGGTGCCGAGCGCCGAGTCGGTGATGTAGAGCCGGTTGCTGCGGGGGTCCAGGGCCAGCCCGTTGGGCAGGCCGTCGGCGGGCAGCGCGGCGATGCGCTGCGGCGCGTGGCCGGGGCGTATCCGCCACAGCCCGGTCAGGTCGGCGGTGCCGGTCGCGTACAGCACGTAGAGGGTGCCGTCGGAGGTGCGGACGATGCCGGTGGTCAGGGGGAAGCCGAGGACGGGCGTGCCGGTTCCGCCGTCGGCGGGTGCGGGCAGCGTCGCCAGGACGCGGGTGGTGCCCCGGGGGCTGATCTGCGCGACCTGGCGGGCGCCGGCGAAGGTGACGTCCGCGGTGCCGTCGGGCAGCAGGGCGACGTTCTCGGGCATCTGGCCCGCGTTCAGGTCGAAGTGGGTGGCGATCCGCACGTCGCTGAGCGGCTTCGCGGCCGGCGGTGTCGCGCCCGCCGGCCCGGCGCCGGTCAGGACGGTCGCGGCAAGGGCGGTCGCGGCCGTCACGACGGCGGACACGGTGATCCTGGTGCTTCGCTGGGACATGGTTCCTTCACTCGTTCTGCGTGCTGAGAGGTGTTTTTGGGCATGCGGGGGCCGCGGCTCGGCGCCGTGGCCAGGACGGGGGTTGCGGGAGGGGTCGGGTCAGGTGGCGGGGGTGCCGGCGTCGCGCACCGGCCGGGCCGGGCGGTGTCCCTCGGGTGCGGTGGCGTGGGCGAGCAGGGTCAGGGCCGTGGCGGAGGGGGAGCCCGGGGCGGCGGTGGCCACCACGAGGGCCGGGCCTTCGCCTTGCGGGCTCTGCAGGGTCTGCTGGGTGACGGTCAGCGTTCCGACCAGGGGGTGGCGCATCGCGTAGTCGGCGACATCGCAGGCCACGATCCGGTGGTCGGCCCACATGGTGGCGAACTCCTCGCTGTGCACGGTCAGTTCGCCGATCAGCGCGGCCAGCAGCGGATCGTCGGGGTGGCGGCCGGCGGCCAGCCGCAGGTTGCCGACCACGGCCTTCGCCTTGGCGGGCCAGTCGGCGTACAGGTCGCGGATGTGCGCGTCGAGGAACACCAGCCGGGCCATGTTCGGCCGCTGCCGCGGATCATCGGGGGCGGCCGGGTCGAGATGCCCGGCGAACAGCGCGTGGCCCTGGGCGTTCCAGGCCAGCACGTCGCTGCGGCGGCCGATGACGATGGCGGGGGTGTCCGCGATCGCCGCCAGCAGGGCGCGGGTCGCGCCGCTGACACGTTCGGGCCGGGGCCGGGTCGCGGCCCGGCTCTTCCTGGGTGCGCGGGCCAGCGCGTGCAGATGGGCCCGCTCGGACACGTCCAGCCGCAGGGCGCCCGCCAGCGCGTCCAGCACCTCGGGCGAGGCGTTGTGCGACTGGCCCTGCTCCAGTCGCGCGTAGTAGGGCGCGCTGATGCCCGCGAGCATCGCCAGTTCCTCGCGCCGCAGGCCCGGCACCCGGCGCCGTTCGCCGTAGGTCCGCAACCCGACGTCCTCGGGCTGCAACTGGCCCCGGCGTGCCTGCAGGAAGTCCGCGAGCTGCCCGTACTTGTCCATGCCCCCGAGTATGCGCACCGCCGGGCAACCATGCCTCACCCTGCTGGGGTGCGGATTCGCGGGGTCGGGCGGAGGCCGGCGCCGCGCCCCGGGAGGAGCCGATCGACCGTGCCCGGTGCTCAGGTCCGCAGGTGGGCCAGGACGGCCGGCGCCCTCGGGTTGTCCTCCTCGGACTGCTGGGGCCCGAGCTTGCCGAAGACGCTGTTGCCGTGCTTGCTCACGGCCTTCCCGGTCACGACCATGCGCGCGGAGATGGCGGCGTTGGAGCGGCCCTCGGCCATCAAGGACAGCACCTCGCGCTCGCGGGGGGGACGGCGCGCGCAGCGGTTCGTCCGCCTTGATCATCGGCGAGGCTGCTGGCTAGGTTGGCCGGCATGACCGACCTCAGAGCCCTGCCCTGGCCGATCGCCCCGATCACCACCGAGCGGCTGGTGCTCCGCCAGACCGAGGCGCGCGACCGTGCGGGTGTGATCGAGCTGAACGCCTCGCCGGAGGTGGGCACTTACCTCGGCGGGCCGCAGCCGCGTGACGAGCTCGAACGCATGGTGCCCGAGGTGCCCGGGCAGCGCCCCGGCTTCTTCGTGGTCGAACTCGACGGCGCGCTGATCGGCACGGTCCAGCTCGACCCGCACGACCGCGAGCGGGTGGGCGAGCGACGTGCGGAGGCCGGGGGGACCGAGCTCGGTTACCTGTTCCTGCCGGCGGCGTGGGGACGCGGATACGCCACCGAGGCGTGCACCGCGGCGCTCGGCTGGTTCGCGGGCGCGCTGCCCGGTGAGCCGGTGGTGCTCTACACCCAGACCGCCAACGCCCGTTCGATGCGCCTGGCCGCGAAGCTGGGGTTCACCGAGCGGGAGCGGTTCGAGAAGTACGACGCCGAGCAGTGGCTCGGCGTGTGGTCCCCGGTCGCGCCGCCCGCGTGAGCCGGTGCCCGGCGGCACGGCCGAGCGACGAGGAGATCCGTCGCCGGCCGTGCTCCGGTACTCCGTTACTCCGGTACTCCGGCACTCCGGTCGGGAGTCGGGCTCACACGGCGCGGGCGGGCTCGGGGTCGCGGTGGTCCGGGAAGAGGGTCGCCGCCACGTGCCGGGTGTCCGCGTACTCGACGACGGAGGTGATCCGGCCGTCGCGGACCGTGTAGATGCCGATGCAGCGGTTGTCGTAGGCGCCGCCGTACACGGTCTGCGCCTTCGCGGTCCACTCGGCGACCACGCGGTCGCCCTCGGCGATCGTGCCGACCAGCTCGATCCGCATCGTGCCGGGAACGAAGACCGTCCCCATGCCGCCCAGGAAGTCGTCGACGATCGCGTCGCGGCCCTGCCACACCTTCGAGGTCGGCAGATCGCCCGGGTAGTGCCAGGTCGCGTCCTCGGCGAAGCTCTCGCGGATGACGTCGGCGTCGCCGTCGCGGACGGCCTCCACGTAGCGGATGACGACGGCCCTGGGCTCGGTGCTGGCGTTCATGAGGGGACTCCTTCGGCTGGTGGTACCGGACGTTGGGGATGCGGATGTTCAGGAGAGGGTGAGCACGGCCTTGCCGCGGATACGGCGGTCGCGCAGGTCGGTGAGGGTGGTGGCGGTGTCGGTCCAGTCCGCGACGCGGCCGATCTCGGGGTGCAGGCGGCCCTCGGCGGTCAGCCGGACGAGCGCCGCCAGGTCGTCGCCGAGGGCGGTGTCCGCGTCGAGGTAGTGGAAGTGGCGGATGACGGCCGACTCGGGACCGTCGAAGAAGGCGAAGAAGTCGAGCGTCACCGGGGTCCGGCTGGCCTGCCCGAACCAGATGAGCGTGCCCCGCCTCGCGAGCCGCGCGAGGGCGACGGGAAGGGCCGCACCGCCGGTCGACTCCAGCACGAGGTCGTACGGTCCGCGTGCGTCGGCAGGGTGGTGGACGATCTCGGCCGCACCGAGTGCGGTGAGCCTGGCCCCGCGTTCCGCGTCCCGGGTCACTGCGGTGACTTCCGCCCCGGCGGCGGCGGCGAGTTCGGTCACGTAGTGCCCGACGCCCCCCGACGCGCCGGTCAGCAGCACGCGCCGCCCCAGCACGGGCCCGGCCGTACGCAGCAGCCGCAGCGCGGTGAGCCCGGCGAGCGGCAGCGCCGCGCCCTGGAGCGCGGAGATGCCGTCCGGCAGGACCGCGAGGGCGTGGGTCGGCACCGCGGCGAACTCCGCCCAGCCGCCCGCCATGGGGTGGCCGACGACGCGCGTGATGCCGGCCGGCCCGCTCCCGTCGGCGGCCGGCTGGACCACGAGCCCGGCGATGTCCTTGCCGGGCCGATCGGCGGGCCGTGCGCCGGGCCGTTCGGCGTCCACGGGCGCTTCGAGCTTGAACGTCTCACCCCGGTTGACCGAGAACGCCTCCACCCGCACCAGCGCCTCGTCGGCGCGCGGCGTGGGCTCGGGGACGTCGGCGAGCACGACCGGTTCGGCCGGATCTCCGGTCGGTACGAGCGCTTTCATGGTGTCTGCCTCCTTGGCTGCGGCTGAACACATCTCACCGCTCGCGCCGTGGCCCGGGCCAACAACGCGGCGCCCCGACCGACAACGCGCGGTTGTCGGATAAGGTCAGCGGCATGGACCTCGACCTCGCCCTGGTCCGTGCGTTCGTCGCGACCGCCGAGACGCTGCACTTCGGGCGCGCTGCCGAGCAGCTGAACACCAGCCAGCAGGCGCTGTCGAAACGCGTCGCGCGCCTGGAGTCGCTGCTCGCCGTCCGCCTCTTCGAACGGCAGGGCGGCACGCGGTTGACCGAAGCCGGCGAACGGTTCGCGCCCGCAGCGCGGGAGGCCCTCGCGGCGGGGGAGCGCGCGATCGCGGCGGCGCTGGGCGCCGGGCCGGTGGTACGGATCGACGTGTGGGGCCATCTCTTCGCGCCGATGCGCACCGTCGCGCAGGCCGTGGAAGCGCTCGGCTCGGTGCGTTTGGAGCCCGGCCCGGCCCGTGACTGGCCGTCGGTCGCGGAGGCGCTCCTGCGCGGTGACACCGACCTGGGTTTCGGCCGGGTGCACCCGCTGCCCGGCGGCCGCGACAAGGGACTGGCCCAGCGGCTCGTCCGCCTGGAGCCGGTCGACGCGGTGGTCAGCGCGGACCACGCGCTGGCCGGCGCGGCCGAACTGCGCCCGGCCGACCTGCGCGACAGCACCCTGTGGTGCCCGGCCGAGCTGACCCGCCTGGACTTCCTGCGGCGCTTCGCCGACGAGTTCGGGCTCACCCGGCGCCAGGACGGCCCCAACCTGGGCCTGGACCACCTCGTCCAGCACGTACGCGGCGACGCCACATGCTTCACGCTCTTCCCCAGCGACGCGCCGCTTCCCGACCACGCGGATCTGCGCTCGATCCCGCTCACCGCACCGACCCCGCTCTACGCGTGGTCGCTCGCCTGGCGCGAGTCCCACCGCCACGCGCGGCTCGACGCCCTGCTGCGCGGTTTCACCGAGGCGGGCCGGGCCCGGCGCTGGCTGGACTACGCCCCCGAGCGGGACTGGCTGCCGGACGCCGACCACGCGAAACTCGCGGTTCCGGTCGGGGACTGACCCGGGCGGCCCGCCTCTGGAAGCCCGCGGCGAGCCGCGCGACGAACGCGCCCAAGTGCCGGCGGATCGTGGGCGTTCCCGGCCCGACGATCATCCCGCGGCGGGTTCCCGGCGCATCGGGATCGGCGCAACGCTCGTGCCGCGCACCGGTGTCGCTACGGCGCCGGGAACCTCGCGCCCCAGGGCTCCTCCTCGATGAGCAACCCGTTGGCCAGGTAGCTGATGGTTCGGTACCAGCCGGTCAGCACGAGGAGTTCGAGCAGTTGGGCGTCCTCGTAGTGGACGCGCAGAGCGTCCCACGCGGGCTGCGAGAGCCGGGCCGTGTCGTGCAGTTCGTCGACGGCGTGGAGGAGCGCCGCGTGGCGCGGCGGCCACGCGGAAGACAGCGGCGTACGGCGCTCGGTGGTCGCCCGGAGCTGTTCCGGGCTGAGGCCGGCCCGCTGCGCGAGGGTCGCGGCGTGCACGCCCCACTCGTAGGCGCCGCCACGTCAGGTGAGTCCGGGCCGAAGTGATCGCGGAACGGCCGGTGCGTGCGCGGTGCGGCGTCGGTGCCGTCCTGGCAAGTCCCGCTCGCCGGCCGGCCGCCACTACGGACGGCGGTGCGGGCGTGAACGCCCGGGCCCCGCGGCCTTCGACGCGCCACCGCCCACCGTGCGCGAACTCGTCGGGCCTGTCCGGCACTTGGCGCCGGCGTACGGGCTCAGCCTCGCGGTCCGCTCCACTCGGCGCAGGAGACGACCTCGAACCCCCGGCTGGGAAAGACGGCGTCCATGAAGAAGTCGTGCATCGCCGTGTCGCCGTCGGCGCAACCGTCGCGCAGCACGGTCACGCCGTAGCCGCGGTCTGCCCCGTCGTAGCAGGTCGCGGCCACCATCGCGCTGGTCGCGACGCCGGCGATCGCGAGCGTGTCGACGCCGCCGGCGCGGAGGACGAGGTCGAGGTCCGTGCCGGCGAACGCGCTGGCGCGCCGTTTCACCACGACGACGTCCTGCTCGGAGACCGGCAGGGCGATCGCGGTCCCGGCCGATCCCTCGTGGAAGGTGTCGCCGGCTTCGTGGAACGACCTGAACAGCGCGTTGCCCGGCGGCAGATCGGCCCCGTTGGCGCGGATGGCGAAGTGCACGAACACCACGAGGGCGCCGGCCGCGCGGGCGCGCGGGATCAATTCGGTGAGCGGCGGCACGACACGTCGGGCGAACGGGTAACTGCCGGTGATGCCCTGCTGGACGTCGCCGATGATCAGTGCGGTGGCCATGGCAGGCTCTCGTCCAGCCCTTCCGGGTAGCGCTCCGTGGTCAGCACGACGGCCGTGCCGGTGCGGCCCGATCATACGATGGCCGGCGGCGGCTGGGTGGAATGTTTTCCCGCTGCTCCTTCTCCGTTCGTCTTGCCCGGCTACTCTCCCCACGCCCCGTCAGGCACAGGAGAGGCGCGTCGATGAGCACCCCGGTCCACCGCACACCAGCACGTCCGCCCGGGGTGGGCCTGACGGCGAGCCGGCAGCGCCAGGACTGGAGCCGGGCGGGGAGCCTGTCCGGCAACCCGGCGGAACGCGCCCTGCTCGCGGTGCAGTCCAGCGCGGGCAACCGGGCCGCGGCAGCGATGGTGCAGCGCGCCAGGGGCACGGCGCAGGGGGAGGCGCCGGAGCGGGCGCCGGAGAACCGCAACGCGTCGGCCGGAGCGCAGAGTTATCGCGACCGGATCGCCGCCGTCCTCGACCGCCTGAAGAAGAACTTCGAACTCGTCGACACCTTCGTCAAGGGCGTCCAGGTCCCCGCCAACGCGGGCTTCTCCCAGCACGCCTCCGCCACGGTCAACGACAGCCTCAAACACGCCGCCGCCTCCTCGGGGGGCGCCGCCGGCTCGGAAAGCCTGGTCGCGGAGACCGTCGGGGCCATGCTCGGCGGCGTGGAGGCGGCCAAGGCCAAGAAGGACGCCGACAAGCACAAGAGCGGGGCCGCCTTCCACGGGGCGCACAAGAAGTTCACCTCCAAGACGGCCGAGGCGGTCGTCAGCGCCACCAGCGCGGGGACCAACGCCCTCGGTGTCGCCAAGGAGTTGACCAAGGCCGCGAAGGCGGCACACGTCATGGAAGCGGGCGAGGCGAGCGGGATCGGCTCCAGCGTCACCGGCGCGGTGAAGGGAGCGCGGGCCGCGCGCCGCTTCGGGCTGACGGCCCGCAAGTACCGTGCCCTGGACGGCCTGGAGAAGCCCGACCGCACCGACGAGGGGGCGCTGGCCCGGCTGAACCAGGCGAAGCAGAACGCCGAATGGGCCGCGGCCGAGGCGTACGTCGCGCTGGATGCCCACTGGGACCACGAAGGCGAGGACCGGCTGGAGCGGGTCTCCGACGCCATCGACGCGGCCTGGGCGGCGATGGGCCAGGCCCGGGACGCCGCCAGGGACGTCCGGCGGGCCGAAGACGTGAACACGATGAACACGGTGCTCACGTACGCGCTCGGCAAGCAGCGCAACAAGATGGGCAAGCAGGCGCTCACCGCCGTCGGCGAGTCCACCAAGGCCGCGGGCGGCGTGGTGACGGCGATCGCCGCCACCGCGGGAGGCGCCGGACTGGCGAGCAACCCGGTCGGCTGGGGCCTTGCCGCGGGCGCGGCCGGCCTCATCCTCGGCGTCACCGCCTACAAGGCCGGCCGCGCGGGCAAGAAGCGCTACGACGGGGCCCGCCACCCCGAACGCTGGGCGGCGGAGGGCGAGACCACCGCGGAGCCCGCCACCCGCGAGGACGCGCTGAAGGAGGCCCTGAAGTTCTGGAAGAAGGTGGCGAACGGCGAACGCCAGGCCATGGCGCGCAAGATCCACGCGTTGGCGGCGGGGCCGGACATCAAGGGGAGCGGCGACACCACGGCCGAGATGCGGGACTCGGCCAGGGCACTCCTCATCGCCCTCAAGGCGGGCCCGACCCACCAACGGCTGACTCCCGAGGAATGGACGAACTCCCTCAACGACCCGGCGAAGACGGCCGCGTGGGTGAAGGAGATAGCGGAACAACTCTCCTCGGCGTGACCGGGGTGCCCGGCGTGCTCGGGGTGCCCGGCGTGCTCGGGGTGCTCGGGGTGCTCGGGGTGCTCGGGGTGCTCGGGGCACCCGGGGTGGTCAACGCGCCCACCTCTCCCACGAAGTGCCCCGACGGCCCGCCCGCGCACCGCCAGCGCGCTCTGCCGTCCGCCGCTGCCGGGCGTACGCCCAGGCCGTGTTCGCGGCAGACCGGCCAGACCAGCCGGAACCGGGCGGCCACCTCGTCCTGTACCTCCGCCGCGACCTCGACCAGGGCGTGGACCGGATCGTCTCCCGCCGAAGGGGCCAGGCCGTTGCCCGTGCTCAGCAGCGTGCCGTCGCCCAGCGCGAGCAGCGCGCGCGGGCCGGCCTCGTCCGCCTGCACGAGGTGCAGGCCGTCGACGACCGTGCAGCCGGCGAAGTCCGCCGCCACTTTCTCCACCGCCCGTTCCAGGACGGGCAGCCGTTCGGGGGCGAGCGCGAACCCCGGGTCGAAGCCGCAGACCCGGAGCAGCTCCGCCGCCAACCGGGCCATCTCCGGCGCGGGGACCTGCGCCGGATCGCGCGTGACGAGCTCGCGGACGACGTCGGCGTCGTGCCCCCAGTCGAGCAGCAGGCAGGCCAGTCGCACGGCCTCGGCGTCCACCCGGCTGCCGGACCGCAGGCCGCGGTGAATCCGGGCACTCCATTCCTCGACGCTCCGCAGGGCCGCCGCCGAGGAGTCGCCTTCTCCGGCCACAGGTGGGCCCCCTTCGATGTGTTGCCGCCGCCGTGAGAGCACTCCGGACCCGTCATCGGTCGCGCCACGCACGAGTGTTCGCTCTTCCGTTGCCGGAGACATCCTGGCAGGTCACGCCTGGCCTCGGCGTCTCCGCGTCTCGACGTTGCGGCGCCGCCGGCGGCAGGTCTGCCTCCCACCGCCGTAGGAGCGACGTCCTGCACGCCCCCGGCGGGGCCCCGCGTCGCCTGTTACCGCCGTGTGATGCTCCGCCTGAGAAGGTGGGGATATGCGGGTACTGATCGTGGAAGACCACAGGGATCTCGCGGAGAGCGTCGCGAGGGGGTTGCGCCGGAACGCCATGGACGTGGAGCTGGCGCACGACGGGGAGCTGGGGCTGAGCCGCGCCTCCTCGGGCGCGTACGACGTCATCGTCCTGGACCGCGACCTGCCGCTCGTGCACGGCGACGAGATCTGCCAGGCACTCGTCCGGCAGCGCAGCCCGTCGCGCGTCCTGATGCTCACCGCCTCCGGCTCCATCGCCGACCGCGTCGACGGTCTGGACCTGGGCGCCGACGACTACCTGGCCAAGCCGTTCTCCCTCGCCGAACTCATCGCCCGCGTGCAGTCCCTGGGCAGACGCGACCAGCCCGCCGTGCCCCCGGTCCTCACCCGCGGCGACATCGCACTCGACCCCGCCCGCCGCACGGCGCTGCGCGGCGGGCGCAAGCTGGACCTGTCACCGAAGGAGATGGCCGTACTCGAGGTGCTGCTCGCCGCCGGCGGCTCCGTCGTCTCCGCCGAGGAACTGCTGGAGCGTGCCTGGGACCGGGACGCCGACCCGTTCAGCAACACCGTGAAGGTCACCGTCAGCCGACTGCGCCGCAAGCTCGGGGACCCGCCGGTCATCGAGACGCTGCCGCACGCCGGATACCGCATCTGAGCCGCCCGGCCGGAGAGGAGCCGCCCGGCCGGAGAGGAGCCGCCCGGCCGGACCCGGGCCACGCGGCGGGGTCGCGGAGCCGGGTGCTGTTGCCAGGCGCGGGCTGGTGCGCCAGCCTGTGAACGCAGTAACCGGGGTGTGACCCGGGGTGGGGGACCCTGCCGTCGGTGACCCGTGTCTCGTAGGGGGAACGATGAGAGTAATGGTGGTGGAGGACCACACGGAACTCGCGGACTCGATCACCAGGGTGCTCCGCCGCGAGGGCTTCGCCGTCGACACCGCCTACGACGGCAGGACCGCGCTCGACCTCGTCCTGGAGGCCGACTACGACGTCGTCATCCTCGACCGCGACCTCCCCGACGTGCACGGCGACGAGGTCTGCGCCGAACTCGCCGCCGACGGCATCCGTACCAAGGTGCTCATGCTCACCGCCTCCGCCACCATCGCCGACCGTGTCGAGGGCCTCAGCCTGGGCGCCGACGACTACCTCGCCAAGCCCTTCGCCTGGGCCGAACTCCTCGCCCGCACCCGCGCCCTCAGCCGCCGCGCCCACCCCGTACGGCAGCCCGTGCTCGTCCGCGGCCCCCTGCGGCTCGACCCCGCCCGCCGCACCGCCAGCCACGACGGCACCCAACTACCCCTCACCGCGAAGGAGTTCGGGGTCCTGGAATGCCTGCTCGGCGCGCGCGGCCGCACCGTGACCACCGGCGAACTCCTCGCCAAGGTCTGGGACGAGATCGCCGATCCCGGCACCACCACCGTCAAGGCCACGGTCAACCGGCTCCGGACCAAACTCGTCGACCGCTCCGTGATCCGGACCGTTCCGGGAGAGGGCTACCGGATCTGACATGGCGACCACCCTCCTGACCCGCACCCGCGACCGCCTGCGCCGCTCCGCCGCCGCGACTCGGGCGCGCGCCCTGATCCGCGTCCTCACGCCCCGCCGGGTCCGGGTCCGCTTCGCCATGCTCTTCGGGCTGCTGTTCATCGCCTCCGGCGCCGTCCTGCTCAGCATCACCTACCTGCTCGTCAACCACCCCATCCACAGCGTGGTCACCGCCTTCCACGGAGCGCCGGGCAGCCTCCCACCGGTCAGCGCCCCGCCAGGGGGCGCTCCGCAACCCCAGACGGTCATCCCGCTCGGTCCGGGCTCCGCGTCCCCGCCGGCCGTCACCAACTGGCTCGACGACCAGATGCGCAGGCAATCCGCCCAGCTGCACCGCGCCCAGATGCACGACCTCCTCGTGCAGTCCGGAACGGCCCTGGCCATCATGGCGGCGATCTCCATCGTGCTCAGCTGGCTCCTGGCCCGGCGGGTGCTCCGGCCCATGCGCACGCTCAACGCCGGCGTCTGCCGGATCTCCGCGAGCAACGTGCACGAGCGCCTCGCCGTCGAGGGCCCCCGCGACGAGATCAGCGAACTCGCCGACAGCGTCGACGGACTCCTCGAAAGGCTCGAAGCCGCCCTGGAGTCCCACAAGCGCTTCGTCGCCAACGCCGCCCACGAGTTGCGCACCCCGCTCACCGTGGAACGCGCCCTCCTGGAGGAGTCACTCCTCGACCCCGACGCCACCGCCCAGTCCTTCCGGGAGAACTTCGAGCGCCTGCTGCGGATCAGCACCCACCAGGGAGCCCTGCTGGAGTCTCTGCTCACCCTGGCCGTCAGCGAGCGGGGCATGGACCGGACCGAGCCCGTCGACCTTGCCGACGTCACCAAGTCCGTGCTGCTCACCCAGCTGACGGAGACCCAGCGGCGCGGCGTGCGGATCGTGGACCGCACCGAGCCGGCGCCGGTCGCCGGCGACACCGCGCTCCTGGAGCGGCTGGTCGCCAACCTGGTGCACAACGCCGCCTACTACAACGTTCCCGACGGCAGCATGGACATCACCGTCCGGCGGCACGACCGGCGCGCCGTCCTCACGGTCTCCAACACCGGCCCCGAAGTCCCGCAGGACCGCGTGGACCAGCTCTTCGAACCGTTCCAGCGCATGCGCCGCACAGCGGGCGACGGCCACCACGGCCTCGGCCTGTCGATCGTCCGGGCCATCGCCGCGGCCCACGACGCCACCCTCAGCGCCCGCGCCAGGCCGGGCGGCGGGCTCGTCATCGAGGTCTCCTTTCCCCTTCCCGTCAAGGGAACGGAACGATACGAGCGTTGGCCGCAGGCGCGCGCCGCGACCGCGTCCAAGTGACCAGGACGGCGGGTTGGACGGCGCCATCCGATAGGTATCGTTCTGTGTGACCGGACCGGCTGTGAACGGGCTTTGTTCGACGTTCCACCGGGATTTTCGGCACACGGGATGAGATTCTCAACGAGCTTCCCGAGCGGAAGCTCTTTGCCTTGCGTTTCCCACGAAATGGTGCTTGGGCAGCCGCATGCCCATGAAGTGGGAATACGGATCGGGGGTAGGCATGAGCGAGCGAATCGATGGCGGTATCTCCCTGTCCGACGGCCAGGAGGGCATCTGGCACGCGCAGCGCCTGGGGGGCCCGCGCGCGCTCTACAGCGTCGGGCAGGCCGTGCAGATCACGGGTGCCCTGGACGTGCCCGCCTTCGAGGCCGCGCTGCGCCGGACGGTCGAGGAGACGGAGATCCTCGGCGTGCGATTCGCCGAGGACGCGGTCGGCGGGGTGCGCGCCGTGCCGCACGCCGCCCGGCCATGGACCTTGCGCATCGAGGAACCGGACGAAGACGGCGACGACCGGCGGGCGTGGACCGAGACCCGGATGCGCCAGGAACTCGCCGGCGTGGAGAACCCGCTCGGAGCGCGCCTTTTCTCTTTCGTGCTCTTCAGAATCGATTCCCACCGGCACTGCTGGTTCCAGGGCTACAACCACCTGCTGCTCGACGGTCATGGGTGCACGCTGATGGCGCGCCGGGTCGCCGAGGTGTATTCGGCGTCCGTCGCGGGCAGCGCGTACCAGAATTCCGAAAGCATCTCGTTGAGCAAGGCGCTTGACGAGGAGGCGAGGTATCGGAACTCGGCCGAATTCGAGGACGATCGGCGCTATCTGTACGACCGATTCTCGGATCGGCCGGAGATGGCGGAAAGCCCCCGCCTTTCCGGCGTCTCCGGGTTTCCACGGGGCGGTGAAGCCGGCACCGGAGGCGGGGCAGTGCTGCGGGAGACGGGTGGCCTGACCCCCGCCGCGGTCGACGCGCTGCGCGCCGCGGCCGGCGGGGCCGGCCTGCGGACGTCCCGGCTGCTGGTCGCCGCCGCCGGCGCCTACGTCAGCGGCATGGCCGGGTCGGCGGAAGCGTTGCTCAGCCTGCCCCTGACCGGCCGCGTGGGCGAGGCGGACCTGCGCGCCCGCATGACCAAGGCGAACATGCTGCCCCTGCGATTCCCGGTGCCGGCCGCGGCGAACCTGATCGACCTCGCCCGGACGGCCGACGCGGCCGTCGGCGAACTGCTCCGGCACCAGCGGTACCGCGGCGAGTGGCTGCGCCGGGAGTTGGGCTGGCCGGAAGGCGACCGCTGGCACTTCGGGCCGTACGTGAACATCCTGCCGCGGACCGGGGAACTCGCCTTCGGTGACTGCCGGGGCGTGGCACGGGACGTGTCCACCCGGCTGGTCGAGGACTTCGGGGTGCTGGTCGACCGGACGGGCTCGGGGATCGACATCACCGTAGAGGCGAACGCGGCGCTCTACGACCGGGCGTGGGTGCGGGGGGTCCGCCGGTCGCTGGTCGGCTTCGTCGAGCGCGCGGTCGGCGACCCGACGGTGCCGGTGCGGCGGATCGGAGTGCTGGGGGACGACGAGCGTGCCCTGGTGGTGAGCGGATGGAATGCCACGGCGCGGGAGGTGGACGCGTCGACGGTGGTGGAGCGGTTCCGGGGGTGGGTGGTTGAAACTCCGGATGCGGTGGCGGTGTGGTGTGGGGGTCGGGGGTTGTCGTATGCGGAGGTGGATGGGCGGTCCGATGCCCTGGCCCGCGGGCTGATTGCCCGGGGTGTGGGTGGTGAGTCGCGGGTGGGGCTGTGCCTTCCGCGCGGGGTGGAGATGGTGGTGGCGATGTTGGGGGTGTGGAAGGCGGGTGGGGCGTATGTGCCGTTGGACCCGGAGTATCCGTCGGAGCGGTTGGCGTTCATGGCGGCCGACAGTGGCGCCGAGTTGGTCCTGGTCGTGGACGAGACGGCGGACCGCCTTCCTGGGGATGTCGAGAGGGTCCTGCTCGACGATCTGGAGAGCGGAGTGGGGGAGTTGCCGGTAGTTGCTCCTGACCAGTTGGCGTATGTGATCTATACGTCGGGGTCGACGGGGCGGCCGAAGGGTGTGGGGGTGACGCATGCTTCGGTGGCGAATTTGGCGGCGGCGATGCGTCCGGTCCTTGGCGTGGAGCCGGGGGTGGTGGCGTTGCAGTTCGCGTCGTTCAGTTTTGACGCCGCGGTGCTGGATGTTGCGGTGACGCTGGCGGCCGGGGGGACGTTGGCGATCGCCTCGTCCGAGGAGCGGCTGGATTCTTCGGCGCTGGCGCGGATGGTGGGGGTGGCGGGTGTCGATGTGGCGAGTGTGGTGCCGTCGTTGTTGGGGGTGTTGGAGCTGGAGGCGGTTTCGGGGATCGGCAATTGGGTGTTGGGTGCGGAGCGGTTGGAGGCCGGCCTGGCGGCGAAGTGGCGTGAGAACGCGCGGGTGTGGAACACGTACGGTCCGACCGAGGCGACCGTCATCACCACGGCTGTCCTGTTGGAGGAGGGCATCACCGGTCAGGACCCGGCGCCCGCGATCGGCGGTCCGCTGCCCAACGTCCGTACCTACGTCCTGGATGCCTTCCTCCGGCCCGTTCCCGTAGGCGTGGTGGGCGAGTTGTACATCGCGGGCGAGGGTCTGGCTCGTGGGTACATCGGACGGACCGATCTGACGGCGGAACGCTTCGTGGCCTGCCCGTTCGACGACGGCAGCGGCGGCGACGGCAGCGACGGCGGCCGGATGTACCGCACCGGTGACCTGGCCCGCTGGACCGCGGACGGCCAACTGGCCTTCGTGGGGCGGGCGGACGAGCAGGTGAAGATCCGCGGTTTCCGCGTCGAACTCGGCGAGGTCGAGGCCGTGCTGGCCGCCCACCCGCAGGTCGAGCGGGCCGTGGCGGTGGTGCGGGGCGGGCGGGTGGTCGGGTACACCGTCGGCGATGCGGACGGGCCGGACGTGCGGGCCTTCTCCGCCACGCGGTTGCCGGAGTACATGGTTCCGTCGGTGGTCATCGCGCTGGAGGCGCTCCCGTTGACCGTCAACGGCAAGATCGACCGTCCCGCCCTGCCCGCGCCCGACCTCGGGTCCGCCGATGCGCACGCCCCGTCGACCGGGGCCGAGCAGACGCTGCGCGCGCTGTTCGCGGAGGTGCTGGGCGTGGAGGCGGCTGCGGTCGGAGCCGGGGACAGCTTCTTCGAGCTGGGCGGCGACTCGATCACCGCGATGCTGGTGGTGTCGCGGGCCCGCCGCGCGGGTCTGGTCGTCGGGGCCCGCCAGGTGCACGAGTTACGGACGCCGGCAAGGCTGGCCGCCGTGGCGACGCCGGTCGACGGGACGGCTGACGGCGCTCTCACGCCGGACACTGCCGCTGGTGAGGTGCCGCTGACACCGGTGATGCGGGAAGTACTGGACCGGGTCGGTGCCGGCAGCGTGCGCGCCGTCGTGCAGTCGGTGGTGGTCGAGGCCCCTGCGGGACTGGACGAGGCGGCGCTGCGGGCGGCGGTCGCGGCCCTGGTGGAGCGCCATGAGGTGCTGGGAGCACGGTTGGTGGCGGAGCCCGGGCTGCTGATGGTGCCGGAGGCGGGCGACGCGGTGTCGGTGGACGGGCTGGTGGCGCGCGTCGATGCGGCGGGAGCGGACCGCCCGGACCCGGCGGCATTGGTGGCCCTGGTGGACGCGGAGATCGACGCGGCGGTGGTACGCCTGGACCCTGCGGCCGGGGTGATGCTGCAGGTGGTGTGGCTGGACGCGGGGCCGGAGGCACCTGGGCGGCTGGTCGTGGTGGCCGACCACCTGGTCGTCGACGCGGTGTCCTGGCAGGTGCTCCTGCCGGACCTGTGGTCCGCGTACCACGCACTCGCCGCTGGACACGCCGTGGAGTTGGACCCCGTACCGGTGCCGTTCCGGGCGTGGGCACGGGAGTTGGCGGTGGAGGCGGGGCGCCCGGAGCGGGTGGCCGAGCTGGGGGCGTGGCGGGCGGTGCTGGCGGGCGACGGCCCGGACCCGCTGCTGACGGACGCCGCACTGGACCCCGGTGTGGATGTGGGCGCGACGGTTCGCGAGGTGGCCGTGACCGTACCGGCGGAGATCACGGCGGCGCTGCTGACAGCGGTCCCGGCGGCCTACCACGCGGGAATGGACGAGGTGTTGCTGGCGGGGCTGGCGGGGGCGGTCGGCGAGTGGGCCGGCGTGGGCGGGTTCCTGGTGGACGTCGAAGGACACGGCCGGGTGCCGCTGGCCGAGGCGATGGACCTGTCGCGGACGGTGGGGTGGTTCACCGCCTCGCGTCCGGTACGGCTGAGCACGGACGGCGACACGTCGGTGCGGCGGGCGAAGGAACAGGTGCGGGCCGTCCCGGGTGACGGCCTCGGTTACGGGCTGCTGCGGCACGTCAACCCGGACACGGCCGAAGAACTGGCGGCCCTTCCTTCGGCCCAGGTCGGCTTCAACTACCTGGGCCGGGGAGCGGCGACCGAGAACTTCGGGGCCCGGAGCGCCCCTGATGCCCCGCCGATGCACGCCGTGGAACTGCTGGGGTCGGTACGCGAGTCAGCGGGCGGTGCGGTGCTGGAGCTGAGAGCGGCGTGCCCGGAACGGCTGATGGGCGAGGACCGGGCGCGCGGACTGCTGGCGGCGTGGGCGCGGGTGCTCGCCGAACTGGTGGCGGATGTCGGGGCCGGGGCGGGTGGTCACTCCCCGTCGGACTTCCCGCTGGTCGCGCTGGACCAGGCCGGTGTGGAGGAGATCGAGTCGGCGGTTCCGGAGCTGGTGGACGTCCTTCCCGTCGCGCCGCTCCAGGAGGGCCTGCTGTTCCACTCGCTCTTCGACGACAAGGGTGCGGACGTATACGTCGAGCAGCTGGTCCTGACACTCGACGGCGACGTGGACGGGCCCCGGCTGCACGCGTCGTGGCAGGCGCTGCTCGATCGGCACGCCGCGCTGCGCGCCGGGTTCGTGCAGGTGGCGGGCGCGGCAGGTCCGGTGCAGGTGGTCGTCGGCCGCGCTGTACTGCCGTGGCGCGAGGTCGACCTGACGGGGCTGGGCGAGGACGCCGCGGATCGGGTGGGTGCCGAGGAGCGGTCCGCGCGGTTCGACCTCGGCGCGCCGCCGCTGCTGCGGGTGGCCCTGATCCGGACCGGCGCCGGCCGGTCCCGGCTGGTGGTGACGCTGCACCACCTGTTGCTGGACGGCTGGTCGCTGCCGTTGATGCTGCGCGAGTTGTGGGTGCTCTACGCGGCCGGCGGCCGGGCGGACGGACTCGCCGCGTCCGTGTCGGCGCGGCCGTACTGGACGTGGCTGGCCGGTCGGGACACGGCGGCGGCGCTGGAGGCGTGGCGGGCCGAACTGGCGCCGATCGAGGAGCCGACGCTGGTCGCGCCGACCGAGCCGAGCGCGGCGGCCGCCGTCGTCCTGGACCGGGTGACCGGCCGCGCCGGCGCCGAACTGCTCCGCGACCTGGAGCGGGTCGCCCGTGGCGCCGGCGTGACACTCAACACCGTCATCCAGCTGGCCTGGGGGATGGTGCTGGGCCAGCTGACGAGCCGTCGCGAGGTGGTGTTCGGCGCGACGGTGGCAGGGCGCCCGGCGGAACTTCCGGGCATGGAGACGATGCTCGGCCTGTTCATCAACACGCTGCCGGTGCGTGTCGATCTGGACGCGGCCCGGTCGGTGCGCGAGGCGCTCCAGGCCCTCCAGGCGCGGCAGTCGGCGCTCCTCGACCACCAGCACGTGGGGCTGAGCGCGGCCCAGCGGGCAGCCGGCCCCGGCGCCACCTTCGACACGCTGCTCGCCTTCGAGAACTACCCGGGCGACCTGGATGTCCAGCCGGTCGGTGACGAACTGTCGCTCGCGGGCACCGAACTCCGCGAGTCGACCAACTTCGCGCTGGCGCTGGGGGTCACCCCGGCCGACGCCCTTGCGATCCGTCTCGACTACCGGTCCGACGTGTTCGGGCGTCCCGATGCCCTGCGGATGGTTCGCCGCCTGGTGCGGGTGTTGGGGCAGGTGGCGGCTGATCCGCGGGTGCGGTTGGGCGAGATCGACCTGCTGGAGGAGTCCGAGCGGTTTGCGGTGGTCGAGGAGTGGAATGCCACGGCGCGGCCGTTTGAGTCCGGCACGGTGCTGGACCGTTTCCGTGGGTGGGTGACCGAGACCCCGGACGCGGTGGCGTTGTGGTCGGGGGGTCGGGGGTTGTCGTATGCGGAGGTGGATGCGCGTTCGGATGTGTTGGCGCGGGGGTTGGTGGCGCGGGGTGTGGGTGGTGAGTCGCGGGTGGGGCTGTGCCTTCCGCGCGGGGTCGAGATGGTGGTGGCGATCCTGGCGGTGTGGAAGGCGGGTGGGGCGTATGTGCCGCTGGACCCGGAGTATCCGTCGGAGCGGCTGGTGTTCATGGTGGCGGACAGCGATGCCGAGCTGGTGCTGGTGACGCCTGAGACCGCTGGTCGGTTGTCGGCGGATGTCGAGACGGTCCTGCTCGATGAGGTGGGGAGTAACGAGGGCGGTCTGCCTGCGGTCGTCCCCGACCAGTTGGCGTATGTGATCTATACGTCGGGGTCGACGGGGCGGCCGAAGGGTGTGGCGGTGGCTCATGCTTCGGTGGCGAATTTGGCGTCGGCGATGCGTCCGGTTCTTGGGGTGGAGCCGGGTGTGGTGGCGTTGCAGTTCGCGTCGTTCAGCTTTGACGCTGCGGTGCTGGATGTGGCGGTCACCCTGGCCGGGGGTGGGGCCTTGGCGGTGGCTTCGGCGGAGGAGCGGCTGGATTCTTCGGCGCTGGCGCGGATGGTCGGGGCGGCGGGTGTCGAAGTGGCGAGCGTCGTGCCGTCGTTGTTGGGTGTGCTGGAGCCGGAGGCGGTTTCGGGGATCGGCAATTGGGTGTTGGGTGCGGAGCGGTTGGAGGCCGGCCTGGCGGCGAGGTGGCGTGAGAACGCGCGGGTGTGGAACACGTACGGTCCGACCGAGGCGACCGTCATCTCTACCGCCGTGCTGTTGGAGGAGGGCATCACCGGTCAGGACCCGGCGCCGGCGATCGGTCGTCCGTTGCCCAACGTCCGTACCTACGTCCTCGACGCCTACCTCCGGCCGGTCCCCGTAGGCGTCACAGGTGAGTTGTACGTCGCGGGTGAGGGTCTGGCTCGTGGGTACATCAACCGGGCCGACCTGACGGCGGAACGGTTCGTCGCGTGCCCGTTCGGTGACGGCGACGGCAGCGGCGGCGGTCGGATGTATCGCACCGGGGACCTGGCCCGCTGGACCGGGGACGGCCAACTGGCGTTCGTCGGGCGGGCGGACGAGCAGGTGAAGATCCGCGGCTTCCGCGTCGAACTCGGCGAGGTCGAGGCCGTCCTGGCCGCCCATCCCGGTGTGGCGCGGGCGGTGGTGCTGGCGCACGGCGGTCGGCTGACCGGGTACGTCGTCGGAGCGGTGGACGCGAACACGGACGCGGACGCCGTACGGGCCCACGCGGCGACGAGACTGCCGGAGTACATGGTCCCGTCGGCGGTGGTGGTGCTGGACGCCTTCCCGCTGACCGTCAACGGCAAGATCGACCGCGCGGCCCTGCCCGTTCCCGACCTCACGTCCGTTGCCACCCGTGCGCCCGCGACCTCCGCCGAGGAGGCGTTCTGCGCCTTGTTCGCCGAGGTGCTGGGCCTGGAGGAGGCAGGGGTCGGGGACGGGTTCTTCGAGCTGGGCGGCGACTCGATCATGTCGATGCTGCTCGCTTCCCGCGCCCGCCGGGCCGGTTGGGTGGTGACGCCCCGCCAGGTCTTCGAGGAGAAGACCCCGGAGCGGCTCGCGTCGGTGGCGGTCGCGACCGCGCACGCGTCGGAGGAGATCGAGGACGGCGGTGTCGGCGAGGTGCCGTGGACGCCGGTGATGCGGGCCGTGGGCGCGGACGCGCTGCGGCCGCGGTTCGCGCAGTGGATGGCCGTGGGCGCGCCCGCCGGGCTGGGGACGGATGTGCTGGCAGCGGGGCTGGGGGCGGTGCTCGCCGCGCACGGCATGCTCCGGGCCCGGGTCGGGGGTGGGCCGGATGACCCGGTGCTCGTGGTGCCGGAACCCGGCACGGTGGATGCGTCCGGGCGCGCCGTGCGCGTGGACGCCGTCGGTGTCCCCGACGACCGTCTGGACGACGTGACCGCCGGCGCGGCCCGGGACGCGATCGACGGTCTGGACCCGGTGGCCGGCGTGATGGTGGTCGCGGTGTGGGTGGACGCCGGCCCGGACCGGGTCGGTCGGGTGGCCCTCGTGGCGCACCACCTGGTGGTCGACGGGGTGTCGTGGCGGGTGCTGATGCCGGATCTGCGGGCGGCCTGCGAGGCCGTGGCCGCCGGCCGTGAGCCCGAGAGCGTCCTGCGGGCCGGTGGCACCTCGTTCCGTTCCTGGGCACGGCAGTTGGAGCGCTCGGCGCGGAGCGCGGAGCGGTTGGCGGAGCTGGACGGCTGGGTGGGTCTGCTGTCCGGGGCCGACGCGCGGACCGTGGGCGGGGTCCGTTCCCTCGACCCGGCCCGCGACACCGTCCGGACCCTCTCCCGCCGCGAGTGGACGGTCCCCGCCGACCGCAGCGCCGTCCTGGTCGGCCGTACCCCGGCGCTCTTCCACTGCGGTGTGCACGAGGTGCTGCTGGCAACGCTGGCCGGAGCCGTGGCGCGATGGCGTCCGCACCCCGGCGGCGCTGGACTGCTGGTGGAGGTCGAGGCGCACGGCCGCGAGCCGTTGTCGGAGGGCATGGACGTGTCCCGGACGGTGGGCTGGTTCACCGCGGCGCATCCCCTGCGGCTGGAGGTGTCGGGGCTGGACCTGGCGGATGCCGCGGCCGGCGGTGCCTCGGCCGGCCGGCTGGTCAAGCGGGTGAAGGAGCAGGTGCAGGCGGTGCCCGGGGACGGGCTGGGCCACGGCCTGCTCCGCCGTGCGAATCCGGACACGGCCAGGGTGCTGGCGGATCTTCCCACCCCGGAGATCGGCTTCAACTACCTGGGCCGGTTCGCCGCCGCCGGAGCGCCCGGAAGCCCGGTCCGCGCCTGGCAGCCGGCCGGGGAGACCGCGATGGTCGGAACGGCGGACCCGGACATGCCGGTGCCGCATGTGCTGGCCGCCGGCGCCGTCGTGGCGGACACCCCGGACGGGCCCCTGCTCACGCTCACGCTGAGCTGGCCCGGAACGCTGCTCGGCGAGGGCCGGGCGGAGCGCCTCGGCCAGACCTGGCTGGAACTGCTGGAGGGCCTTGCCGTCCACACCGCCGATCCGTCGGCCGGCGGCCACACACCCTCCGACTTCGCGCTGCTCGATCTCGACCAGGACGAGATCGAGGCCCTGGAGTCCGAGTTCGCCGACGACCTCAACTGATTCCACCCCTCCCGTCTCCCGACCTCCCCTCTGATCCTTCCAGCTCCTGATCCCTCCACCCTCTGATGCTTCGCCCCTGCTTCGCCCCTGCTTCGCCCCTGCTCCGCCCCTGCTCCGCCCGTGCTGCCGAACCGAAGCTGTGACCGCCGTGACCGCTGTGACCTCTGTTACCGCCATGAGGAGACGTACGCGATGACCCGGACCCCGATCGCCATCGACGACATCTGGCCGCTGTCCCCGCTCCAGGAGGGGCTGCTGTTCCACGCTTCCTTCGGGGACGGGGCGTCCGACGTGTACACCGGACAGCGAGCCCTGGCCCTCGACGGGCCGCTGGACGCCGATCGGCTCCGCCGCTGCTGGGAGGGCCTGATCGCCCGCCACGGCGCCCTGCGGGCCGGCTTCCGCCGGCGCAGGTCGGGCCAGGCGGTGCAGGTCGTCGTCCGGCACGCGGAACTCCCCTGGCAGGAGGCCGACCTGAGCGGCCTGCCGGCGGCCGAGGCGGAGGCGGAAGCGACCCGGCTGTCCGAGGCAGAGCTGTCGGTCGGCTTCGACCTCGCGCGAGGCCCGCTGCTGCGGGTGCTGCTGATCCGCCTTGGCGAGCGGCGCCACCGGCTGGTGATGACGACCCATCACATCGTGCTCGACGGCTGGTCGCTGCCGATCCTGGTGGACGAACTGTCGACGCTCTACCGGACCGGGGGCGATGTCCGGGCGCTGCCCCCGGCCCGCTCGTACCGCGACTACCTGGCCTGGCTGGGCCGTCAGGACCGGGAAGCGGCGCGGACCGCGTGGCGCGCGGAACTGGCCGGAGCGGACGAGCCCACCCTGGTCGCCCCGGCCGACCCCGCCCGGGTACCCCTGCGTCCCGAGGCGGTGCTCGCCGAGTGCACCGAAGAGCTGACGCGGGCACTGGACGCACTGGCCCGTCAGCTCGGCGTCACCATGGCCACAGTGGTCCAGGGCGCGTGGGCGGTCGTCCTCGCCCGGCTGGCGGGACGGCAGGACGTGGTGTTCGGCACCACGGTCGCCGGCCGTCCCACGGACCTGCCGGGCGCCGACTCGCTCATCGGCCTGTTCATCAACACCCTGCCGGTCCGGGTCGAGTTGGCCGGCGGCCTCACCGTCGCCGACCTGCTCTCCGCGCTTCAGACGCGCCAGGTGGCTCTGCTGGGTCACCAGCACCTCGGGCTCACCGAGATCAGGCAGCTCGCAGGGCCGGGCGCCGAGTTCGACACGCTGGTGGTGTACGAGAACTATCCCCGCTCGGCGGACGCGGTGCCGGACGGCCCTGACTCCCTCACCATCCGTCTCGACGGCAGGACCAGGGACGCCAGCCACTATCCGCTCGGCCTGATCGTCGCACCGGGCGAGCGGATGGAGCTGCAACTCGACCACCGGACCGACCTGTTCGACCGTTCCCACGCCGAGCGGGTGCTCGCCGCGCTGCAACACGTGCTTGAGGGCTTCGTCACGGACCCGCACGCACCGCTGGCACGCATCGGGCTGCTGGACGGCGACGAACTCGCCCGGGTGACCCGGGACTGGCACGACATCCAGCCCGAAGTACCCGCCTCGACGCTGCCCGAACTGCTCGCCGCGCAGGTGCGGCGGACACCGGACGCGGTGGCCCTGGAGTCGGAAGAGCGGACTTTCGGCTACGCCGAGTTGGAGGACGAGGCAGGCCGCCTGGCGCGGCACCTGATCGCCATGGGGGTGGGGCCCGAGCAGCGGGTCGCTGTGGTCGCCGAGCGGTCGGCGGACACCCTGGTGGCACTGCTGGCGGTGTCGATGGCCGGCGGGGCCTTCGTCCCGCTGGACCCCGCGTATCCGGCGGACCGGATTGCTCTGGTGCTGAAGGACGCCGACCCGACCGCGGTGCTGTGCACCGAGGCCGGCCGCGAGGCACTGCCCGAGTCCGTGAGGGCGCGGGCGATCGCCCTGGACGATCCGGAGGTCGCGGCGGCGGTGGCGCGGCGCACGCCAGGCCGCGTGGTCGACGCCGAGCGCACGGCGCCGCTGCGCGCTGCCAATGCGGCGTATGTGATCTATACGTCGGGTTCGACGGGGCGGCCGAAGGGTGTGGTGGTTTCTCATTCGGGGTTGGCGAATTTGGCGGGGGCGCAGGGTGAGCGGTTTGGGGTGGGGGTGGGGTCGCGGGTGTTGCAGTTTGCGTCGTTGAGTTTTGATGCGGC
>NZ_JBIUYR010000016.1:0-247228 GCF_044744625.1 Streptomyces sp. NPDC087270 | reverse complement strand
TCCCGCAACCCAGCAAGACCAGCACGCTCAACGCCCACGGTCCTCGCAACTCCCACAGATCACGGGTGTTGCGAGGACCACTAGAACCCAAGCGGAAGGATCAGGGCCCTGACCTGCTGCTTTGGAGTCGGGGTGGCGGGATTTGAACCCACGGCCTCTTCGTCCCGAATGAGGCCCTGATCCCTCCCTGACCTGCGGGATTCGGGAAACCGCAGGTCAGGGGGTAGGTGGGGGTTGGTCTGAGCGGGTATGGGGAGTCGGTTTCTTCATGATCGGCTCCCAATTTTCTCCCAAAGGATCCGGGTCCTGACCTGACTGATCCGGCTGACCTTGCGTGCGGTAGGTCGGGCGTCAGAGCCTCACGATCGCGACGCGGTCGCCGCAGAGCTTGCGCAAGATCGTGACCCGGAGAGGGCCACGTCTATGGCGTACTTGTGGCTGTGCAGCCCGGCGTGACGTGGACTGGCATGGCGAGCACGTCTTGGTCAGCCGCCGTCGCAGGCAACCTGCACCCGAGTGGTGCCCTTGGCCGTGTGCAGAAGCGCGTCGCCCTGTCCAGCCAGAGCTTCGGCTCCGGTCTCGTCCAGAATGATGCGGCTATCGGTCGCGGTCTTGACCCGCAGAGCGAGTTGGGCGGGGAAGTTGGAGCGGATGGTCGTAGAGATCACGTCTGCGCTCGGGCGTTGCGTAGCTGCGATGACGTGGATGCCCGCAGCACGGGCCTTCTGGGTCAGGCGCTTGAGCAGTGCTTCGATTTGCTTCTTCTCTTCGGGATCGCTGGTGAGGTCGGCGTACTCGTCCAGCACGATGACGATCCAGGGCTTTCGGTCCGCTTTATCGACCTTGGCGTTGTACTCGATGAGCTTGCGAGTGCGGATCGCCTTCATGTCCGCGTAGCGAACGGCCATCTCTTCGACGGTGTCCTTGAGAATCTCGATGGTGTCGGTGGCGTCCATACCGATCATGCGATCAAGGTGAGGGTCTTCCTCAAAGTCGACAAGTTCGGTGCCCTTGGGATCGACGAGGCGGAGTCGCAGGGAGCTCTTTTCGTACCGGAGCAAGCCCTTGAGGATCGTTTCCAGGGCCACGGATTTTCCTGATCCGGTGGTGCCGGCTACCAGCAAGTGCGGTGAGTCCGCGGAGGACAGGTCGATGGTGACCGGGTTGCCTTCGATGTCGACGCCCAGGGGGGCGATGAGGCTCTCGGGGTCGGCCGGGCGCTGCTGCCACAGTGCCTTGGCGTCGATCCCATACTTCTCGTCATCGATCTTGGGGATTTCGAAGAGCACGGAGCCGCGGTCGCTGCGGGTGCGGATGCTGAACCCGGAGGGCAGTGCCAGGGCCAGGAAGATTTCGTCGCGTCGGTTCGTCAGCTTGTCCACGGTGACCCCAGGATTGGGGATGAACCGGAAGATGTAGAAGCCTGGTCCTTCCTGCCACTTGCCCGCCTCTGGGGCGGTGACCGAGACCTTGTGGCGGGCGAAAACGTCAAGGATCTTGTTGTATCGAAGCCTCAGCTCCTCCTCGGGGAGCCCACCGCGGTGAGCCTTCAGAGGGGCAGGGTCTGCCTCTACGCGAGGGTGAAGCGCAACTACGGGTCTAGGCAAGATTGTCGGAGCATTCGCTCCGACGGCGTCGACAAGAGCCGTCGGTTCTTCCGGAATAGGCAGTTGGGCGGAAATTCCTGGTGAGGAGGTCTTGACGACAGCGCCGGGGTCCATCACGGTCCCGCTGAGGTCCCCAGGGGTAATTAGGGGGTCGGCATTGGTGGGGTCCTGGTTGGCGCGCAGAGCGCCGATGAGGTTCAGCAGCTCGTGCTTATTCAGCCTCACCAGGATGTGCTTGCCGAGGCGTCCGACCGCGGGTGCTGACTGGTCGTCCTCGGCTGAGATGGCCACAGCAACGCCGGTGACTTGACCGAGCTGGACCTCCTCGGAGCGCAGGGCATCAAGAACCTTCGCCTCAACCTGACGGTGATCGTCATTGCCGATCAAGATGCGAGCTGGAAGGTCTGCGGCCTCCAGTGCGCTTCCACTGGTCTGAGCGATTGCGGCGGCAAGCTCGTCCAGCCAGAAGGGACGGTCGTGGCGAGCCTCGCCGTCCGAGCGGAAGGCATCTTTGCACAGGTCGGTGGTGCGGTTGAGTTGTTCCTCGGCCGAGCCGACGTCAAAGGTCTGGCGGAACTTGGACTCGACGACCAGGACATTGAGGCGGACCGTGCCGTCGTTCTGGACGGTCAGCACGAAGCGGCCCAGATCCGCACGGGTTTTGTGTCCCCGGCCGAACCAGCGGTGGTGCTCGTCGAAGCTGATCCAGGTGACCAGGCTCGTGCCCTGTTGAGGGACCGGAAACTGCTGGTCGATGACAAACCGGGTCGCGACCAGGCCGACCACTTCGTTGACCGTGGTGCCGATACCGAGGGAGCGCAGCACGGCCCCAGGAGCCACGTTGCGGCCGACCTCGTAGATCCGCTTGGCGGTGCCTTCGGAGTCCTGAGGGGTGACGACGCCGATCTGCTCCAGGCGGCGTCGCAGTCGCTGGACGACGAACTGCCGGCCGGTCTGTGAGCTGACGATGAGGGTATATGACTCGTTCTTGCCGACATTCGGCTTGACGAGAATGACGTCAGGGCGGTTGCGCAGCGCATCGATCTGTTCACGGCCGATGAAGCTGTCGAGGGTGACGACCCAGTGGGCCACGCCGTGTAGGTCGGCGAACAAGTCTTGATGCTGGTGGAACTGCACCTGCATCTCGAAGTAGTCGATGCCGTCTACACTCTCCCGGGAGACGGGAGAACATCGGTCGTAGCGCACGCACAAGGTAGACCAAGACTCAAGAGCCTCGTCGGCGGTTTCGGGCAACAACGCTCTCACGACATTCTCACTGGTCTGAGCCAGGTTGTGTGAGGCCGGATGCTTCCAGGGGTTGAAAAAGCCTGACAGGGATTCTTTCTTGGTGCTCTCCTTGATGCTGGTCTGGGTGCCGAAAAGTACCGGAGCCAGGACGAGGTCTATGGTATCTTCCAGCCCTGACAGGTCTGCTTTCTGGTCGGGCTCCCATGCCTGCAAGATGAGTTGAACGTCGGGCAGGAAGCTGTCCTCGGACATCTCTGCGCCGGAGAACTGCAGGTCGAAACCCTGGATGATCTCGTGGTGGGTGGCCTGAGGAGCCAGCACGACCAGATCAACCTTCAGACGAGGGTTCTTGGCCCGTACTTGCTTGGCCACGCGCATTGGCAGGACAGGATCGCCGTTGCGGTCCAGGAGCAGTACGCGGAGGCCGTCAAGCTTGTGGGGGTAGGTCGTCAGGTAGTCGGTGATGACACGGACCATCTCATCGATCGCGGTCTCGTCGACGCTGGAGAGCCATTCCTTAGACTCGTTGCCTCCGTGGCGGACCGGTGCGTACTCTTCGTGTCCGGCTGATTCCCGCATCGGAATGGCGATTGTGCCGCCCGGCCCGACGAGGACCGCTGGCGTTCCGTGTGGGGAGATGCGGTCGATAGCGTCGAAGAATAGATCCTCGTTCTCCTGGTTGAGGCTCAGACCTCCATCTTTGTTTAGGGCGGTCTCAATACTGCGGGCAGTCTCTGTGTAGTTACGTGCCAGCCATCGCAGCTTCAGCGGGTGGGTGGCCAACATCATCATGCGGTGATCGGCCAGCCCGACGACGTCGGTCAAGACGACGGCCTTAAGGTCTTCGTCCGGAGCGTTGTTGGGAACCAGGGTGATGCGAGCTTCGCGGAGGATGCCTTCCCACTCGCGTACGTAATCGTTGATGTTCCCGGCGTCGAGCCCTTCGGCGAGCCGCTCGAAGTGCTTCCGTTTGAGGCGCTCCAGCTGGCCAGCGAAATGAGGTTCCGGGACAGGTGCAGGATCGTCGACCTGCCATTGCCGTGGGTCGTTGAACCTTTCAAGGAAGGTGTCGAAGGTCAGATCGCTGGTATGGCCAGGGGGGTTTCGCCAGGTGTCGATGAGGGCTGCCAGGGCTATCTGCCCGGGGATACCCAGGGGGTCCCACCGAAAACGTCGCTGGGCGGCGTTGTCCATCTCGACCAGGAAGCGCAAAGGTGCCCACTCGGTGTTCAGGTCGAACGGCTCTTGGGTTTCGTGGGCTTCCGGCACGGCCGGCTTCGTCCGGTCCAGCAGGGAGCCTGTCACCTCCAGGCTCAGGCGAAGCCCGGTGGTGTCCTGGATGTCATGCAGGGTGCGTGCGTACAGGAAAGCGAACAACCAGCGGCTCCACCGCCCGGCTTCCTGGTTGCCCTCAAGTCCTACCACGACGGTGCCTTCCTCTTCGTCGGAGAAGTAGGTCAGCTCGCGCAGCAGTGCACGCAGTGGGTCTTGGACGAACTGAGAATCCGGGAAGGCAAGCTTCTCAACTTTGCGGCGCGAAGGCTTGGACAGTAGGTCGGCCAGCGGTTCAGCGCCACCGATGGGAGAGTCGTCAAGGAAGCGCTGTGCGGATTCCTGGTCTCCACGGTCAAGCGCCTCTTCGATCATCAAGGCGTCGAAGTCGTCGACCCGGTCTGCGGCCTTCTTCTCGATCTCTTGCCGGACCTGCTGGCCAAGGCCGATCTTCTTGGACTTTTGCTCGAAGACCTCAAGCCAGAGGGTCAGGTCCTGTCCACAACGAAGCTGACGGCGATCCTGCAGGACAGGCCCACTGCGGTTGAGGTTGAGTACGAGGTTGCGCATGCGGGCTTTAGCAGTTTCTGAATCCGCTCCGATGCGAGCCAAAGATTCATCAGTGAACTCAGCCGTGGCGATGCGGTCTATCAGGTCTTCCGCGGTGATTTCCTTGCCGGTGGGCTGTTTGAAGGCACTGACGCAGACGTTTTTCTTGATCCGGGCAGGCAGCGCGGCGGGCTTGTCGAGTAGGTTTGGGTCCGGGAAGAGACCAAGAGCGGGCAAAGCTGAAGAAATCTCGGTACAGACGACGTCAGGCGTGTGGATCCGAGTCGCTACGACCTTCTGCGCCGTCTCGACCAGGAAGGCCGCCCAGCGATGCAAGGACCGGGGGTCTTCATCGGTGACAGCACGCCAAATGGCGGGCAGGGATTCGGCCATAAGGGCCGGAACCGTGCCGCTGCCACCCGCCTCCCGCCACACGTCTGCCATGAACCTGTGGAATCCGTGCTCGCCTGAGGTGTCATGGTGGTCGCCCAGAATTGCGGCATCGTCAAGGGCGTTCATGGCCGCTAGGCCCTGTTCGTCCGGAGACTGCCCCCACTCGAACAGCAATACCGCCGTGCCCTGCATGGAATTTCGCCACTTGGTCAGCTGCTCCCCCCGCTTCAGCAGGAACTCATCAGGCACGCCGTCGATCTGCTCCGAGGTGCCGGCCTTGACGACAACCTGCAGTTCCGCCGACTCCGACAGTCTCTGGCTCGTGCGACGGAGGGCCTCGGCCACGGTCAGTTGATCGAACCCACAGACGCGCAGGCCGACACGGGCCCCACTGGACTCAGTGACCTTGCGAAGTGCTTCATCGGCGACGAACCGGCCGAGCGCTCGGATGCTGCTGTCGGTCACCGGGGCTCTCCTCGAACCATGCTGGTTGCGTCTGAATACTGAGTGAGTAGACCGATAGCGGCCAGCTTGCTTCGGAATGCCTTTCCGTTGAAAGCAAGGAACGACGAGTCGATCTCATGGGCCAACGGGCTCGCAGCCGCGACCTTATTCTCCGCCACTAGGCCGTAGTTCTTGTACAGCAGCGCACAGAACTGGTCGAACTCCATCTCCGTGCCCTGTGGGACAGTGGCAGATGCCAGCGCCTCAAGCATCGGAGGCTTCATGGTGAAGTGTCGACGTCCGACCGTTGCGTTCAGGGCTCCCACAGCGGCGAGGGTCTCGCTGAAAAATGCTCGAGGCGATGCGACTGCGTTGTCGTTCTCGTTGGTGAATCGTTCGTAGCGACCTTTCTTAGCCTCGTCGCCTTCGGATTCGTTAATAATTTCCCGGGCCTGGATGTTGATCGCGTTGCCGATGTCGTTGCGGAAGCTGTTGAGATTCTTCTGCGACTCGCTGCGCAGCGGGGTTGCCTCGTTTCCGAAGTCAAGCAGGATCGACTCGCCATCGGTAAAACCCAACTTCCTGCGTGCAAGGTGAAGCTGGTGGCGGGCCAAACAATAGGGAACCCAGTGCATGAGGCTCTCGGTGCGTTTAGCCCTCGGCGTCATAGTTCGGGCGACGATGTTACGAGTCCCATTCCTCAGCAGGTCAGGCCACGGACTGAGGTTTTCGTACAGGTCAATGTCTCTTTCTGAATCGTCTTCGTAGGGCTCTTCGTCGTAGTCGAAGTCGTGGGCGCTGAGGGCTTTGGCGAGGTTGCCCAGAGGGGTGCCGCTGTCTCGGACCAGGGCGTCCAGGCCCCGTCGGGTGGCCGCCCTGCGGTCAAGATCAGGGTCTCTGCGCAGGACCTTGTAGGCCCAGCCCCCACCGTCACGGAAAAGATAGCGCTCGATGCTCGGAGCTTTGATTCTGGCAGTCAGCTTGCCGGCCTGCTCGCGCTTCTTAGGGGAGGAACCGCGTTGATGGAGCTGTCGGTCGACTGCGTCGTAGTGGATGAGTTCGCCGACGAATGGATAGATGTGCGCCCCGAACCAGCTGGGCTGACTGCGGCGCCCCGGGATCTCGACCAACAGGGACGAGAACAGGGCATGAAGCGTCTCCAGGGTCTCGGGAGAGTCCAGCTCGACCGCTTTACCGAGTTCTTCGTCGCCTTCAGCGATGGAGGCTTTGGTTGCGATCCGCCGAGCCAGGTCGTGTGAGGTCCTCTTGTAGGCGACGCTGTCTCCATCGTCCAGGAGTCCTGCGTGCTTCTGTGGGTCTTGCTGATGTGCCAGGTAGACACCGCGCGCGATCGCGAGCATCTCAAGCGCGACGTAAAAGCCACGGCCCTGCTGTTCAAGATTTACACCGAAGAGGCGCCGAACGACCTCTGCCTTGGAGCGATCAGCCATTACGCCCGCACCGACCTGATCTTGTCGCCGACGTCGATCATGAGCTTTCTCATGATGTTGCCCACCAGCACCTGGATCTCGTCGTCCTTGTTCGACGAGTCAGCCAGCTCGGCCAGGGATCCGCTCAGCCCGCGGATCTCGGCCTCATGCTGGACTTCGCTACGCAAGCCTGCGGCCCACCGTGTCAACAACTCGAAGCGAAGAAGATCCACTTCGACCGAGACTGCCGCCTGGCCAAAGTCGACGGCCGGGATACGGATGTAGATGGAGCGATTGAGCCACTCGACAGCGTTCCGCATCTTTGGGGTGTTGCTCGTGCGGCCTTCCTTCTGCCACTGAGTGACCTGGTCGACCACCTCAACGCCCTTGCTGGACACTCGTCGGGATATCACGGCTGCGCGGGCGCGATGGGCGAAGAAGGCCGGGTCAAGCACAAGGAAGTCAGGGTTGTTCCCAGCCCGGTGGATACCCTGGACAGCTTCCAAGCCCTTAAGGAAGCGGTCTCGCACGGTGGTGTCTGCCGGGTCCCCAACCTTGCTCTGGACACTGACGAAGTCGTCGCCGGCCTGCAGGCCCATGCGGGCGAACCGATCTTTGTTGTCGATGCTGTTGAAGAAGTCAGCTCGTCGCAGGAACGTGTACAAGCCCCGCAACTGTTCGGCCTGCTTCTGCGCATCCCGGATCGTACGGGCCTTCTGCAGGTAGCTTTTGGGATCCCCGGGAGGGAAGCGGCCGACCGTGTCGGGGTCAAGGCGGTCGTCAACCTGGCGACGAGAGACCGTGCCCGGGTCCAGCTTGCGCAGCGCGAAAAAAGCGGGAACCCGATGCCGCTGTTGCTGGGTCAACCGGTCACCGAAGAGAGCCTGGTGGTACAAGTAGGGTGCCTGCCACAGCCTGTTCGAGCGTGACCACTGGTACTTTGTATGGACGTTCTCACAAGACAGGCCACCCGTAAGCATGTAGCTGGTTACGGCGAGAGCTTGACGGGCTGTGACTACGGCCCCGGTCTGCTCGGCCGCAGCGAACAGGTCCCGGATCGCGGCCCTGCGCTGGGGCCCATGAGTTGCATCGTTCAGCTCGTCGCGGTTGGCCAGAATCGGGCAGACATCCCGTGCATCACAGGTCTCACAGGCCTTCCACCGTGACCATTGCGGGGTAGTCCACTGCCTCAGCACCCAAGGGACGAAGCCACCGTTGTCACCTTCGGCCGCTACGGACTGGTAGTTCAGGTTGATGACAATGACTGTGCCGTCGGGGTTGCTGACTTGTCCACGACCCATGCCGTCTGTGAGAGTCTGGACTAGAGTCTTGGCTCGTCCTGTGCCGCCGGCCTCCAGGTTGTCGTCCGCGGCGACGCACTTACGTAGTTGACCCTCGTTTGCGCAGATAATCGCGACGCCCTCGTCCGGAGGGTCAAGTAGCTCCACAAGCCTATGGGCGCCTCTTTGCGCATCGAGTTCGCTGAGATCCCTCAGGATGTACAGCGGGCGCCCGCTACGTGTCCGCCCGAGGGAGCGGCTTGCGTCGCCGGCCTCAATCAGGTCGTTGAAAACCGCCTTTTTCCTGATATCCGATGAGATCGCCTCGCCACCGGCCCACAGCTCAGTCAGAAGGCCAGCACACAGGCTCGTCTTGCCATGCCCGGCGTCTCCGGTGAGGACGATGGTCTTCGTAGTCGGTGCCTCTATGGCGCTCAGCAGGTAGTCCAGCGTCACGACGCGGAACAGTGACTGCGTTCGCTCTGCCTGCTCGTAGATCATCTCAGAGGTGTCTACGTCGAACGGTTGATAACGACCTATCCGTTGGACGTGTTTGTTGACCTCTAGCGGCATGCTGCAGTCCTTCGTCGACCGGGCCGGGGGTGCTGTGGGATTCTAGCCGTCAGGACCTCTATAGGTAGACCAAAATGCACCTATGAGTGGTGAAGTACGCCCGGTTCACCAGCGCGTGACTGCATCGGAGGTCTTGAAGGTCCCTGATCACCGTGATCGATGCTGATGGGCTCGATGTTGAGCGCGATCGAGTGAAGGAAGCGTGGGTGCTCCGCCTGGCCTTGTCGACGCCACGTTACCAACGGTGGCACAGCCTGATGGCCGTTGATGAGCTCGTTCAGGGGCCCGTGACGCCCGGAGGTGCGGCGTGGAACCGGTCGTGATCGGCACGCCCGACGACACCCAGGTTCGGTCTACCGCGCACGCTTACCCTTCTTGATCGAGTATTATGACCGCTCGTTCCGCCGGTTCTACGAGCAAGCGCAGATGGGGGTCACACGTGGGTGAGCTGTACCCCTTGCGGGCCAAGCGGCGTCCGAAGTTTGAAGGGGGTGCCGGCTCCTTGCGAGTCGTCGACCTCTTCGCGGGTTGCGGGGGCCTCACTCTTGGTATCGCCCAAGCAGCCCACAGGCATGATGTTTCGCTTGATGTCCGTCTTGCAGTTGACTTTGAGGCAGCACCCACCAAGGTCTTCAAGGCTAACTTTCCCAAGGCCAACGTCCAACAAGGAACCGTCGAATCGTACTTCGACGGTGACCTCGGCTCATCGTTGACAGCTCGGGAGGTGGAGACTCTCTCCACGGTGGGTGATGTGGAACTCTTGATCGGTGGGCCGCCGTGTCAAGGGCACAGTAACCTTAACAACCACACCCGCCGCGACGACCCCAAGAATCGGCTTTATCTGCGTATGGCTCGCGCTGCAGAGGTTCTGCGTCCCTGCGCGGTGATCATCGAGAATGTATTGGCTGTTGTAAATGACAAGCAGCAGGTTGTCTCGCGCGCCATCGTTCATCTGAGGAAGCTTGGATACGATGTTGCCACCAGTCGTATCGACCTACTCAAGCTCGGGGTTGCCCAGACGCGAAAGCGGCATATACTGCTGGCCGTCCGCGAAGACGCGCTGCCTTTTGGATTTTCCGCTGCCGACCTGTTGCAGGTCGAAAACCACAATGCTGCACCCCGTGACTTGCGTTGGGCGATCGGCGACCTGCTTGATGTTCGACCTAAGTCTTTCTTCGATGAAGCTGCTGTACCCAACGCGGATAACCAGCGGCGTATGAAGTACCTCTTCGACAATGACGAGCATAATCTGCCGAATGCACAGCGTCCCGAATGCCACCAAGGCGAGCACAATTACATCTCAATGTATGGCCGCTTGTGGTGGGACCGTCCGTCTCAGACAATTACCAGCGGTTTCGTGACGATGGGTCGCGGACGGTTTGTCCACCCTGCTGTGCCCCGATGTCTGACCGCCCACGAGGCCGCACGTATCCAGGGCTTTCCGGACTATTTCAAGTTCGTTGACGAGAGGACCAAGCCTCGCTATGAGCTGACTCGCACCGAGGTTCAGGTCATTATCGGCAACGCCGTACCTCCGCCTCTGACCGAGGCGCTGACCTCAAGACTCTTCGACGCTGAGGTCCTGCGGGCGAAGGACGACGCTCCCCGGTTCCTTGAGGACGACTACGCTGCTTCCGCTATCGACCTTGCTTGCTGAGTCCGTAACGAACTTGACGCTTCGTGGCGCGGCATGATGAGGACTTCATTGAATTGAAGAGTAGTGATACATGCGGCATCCGTATGCTCCGCCATTGAGGTAGGATTGGCGGTTACGGCTAAGCCGCATCATGGGTGGCCCGCAGTAATGGGATCGCTGCTCCTGAACGATCGGGTCAGGGTTTGAGTGCAGGTGTCGCCCGTCTCGACTCGACGGTCTGGACGATACGCCGCACGACATCCTCCGCCGCCTCATGCTCCCAGAACCTTGAGACTATCCAGCCATCGGAGCATAGTCGCTCAGTTGTCTCTTGATCTCTTTCCATATTCCGATCAAGCTTTGTCCGCCACCACTCGGCATTCGTCTTTGGGCTCGTAGCGTGTACAGGACAGCCGTGCCAGAAGCAACCATCGAAGAAGACTGCTATCTTCAGCCTGCTGAAGGCGACGTCGATGGAACGACGCGGCATTTCTGGAACGCGCACCTGCAGTCGGTAGCGAAGCCCTTTGCTGTGAAGCAGGCGGCGAACAGCCAACTCCTGTGCTGTGTCGCGGGACGATTGCCGGCTCATGCGCGCTGCGACGGCTGGCGATGACGCTGTCGGGGACATGAGTCCATTGTCCCACCGGTGAACGTGGATCTGAACGGGCACTCGGAGGTGTGAACCCGGTCCCGCCCGATCGCGATCCCAAGGTTCATCCAGTTGATCCTCGATGAGAGCGTGGACCGGCACGCGATCCTGTAGACGGAAACCGCGCGAGGTATCTGGAGACGTGGCAGCGGCGCTACGTTCGCGGTATGACTCCTTCGGCATCATCGACCGGTACAGCCGACTTGCGTCCGGAACCGGTGGGTGGGGCCGCGGGTTGAGCATGTGCTTCAGACACGCTTGGACTGGGACGTCGTGGTGGGCAAGCGGCGGGTCCTCGGGGCGCGGTCGGATCGCGGTACGTGGGTGCGGATCGAGCGGCGGCCGTTCGCTCGGGTCGGGGCGCAGGGGTGGAACGGTGCGGAAAGCCGGTGAAACCGGGCGGCGTACTGACCGAGGTTCCTGAGCTGCCCGGCGACTGGTGGGCGGCGCTGAACTCCTCCCTGGACGCTCTGGCCAGCGCGGACAGCACGAGGGTGGCGACCCCCGACACCGTTGTGATCACTCAGGCCCACGTCAGCGAAGTGGTCCAGTCGGCGTTCCCGGGCGCTCCGGCGGCGACCGTGCTGGAATGGCGTCCTGCCCACGGTGATCTGAACTGGGCCAACGTGACGGGCCCGCGGTTCTGCCTGTTCGACTGGGAGGACTGGGGCATGGCGCCCCGCGGGCTGGACGCGGCCTCGCTGTGGGCACAGTCCCTCGCAGTACCGGAGTTGGCCGAGCGCGTGCGAGCTGAACGCCGCCGTGACTTGGACAGCAGGGACGGCAAGGTGATGGCACTGTTCGCGTGCGCAAAGGTCGCCGGGCCGTACGCCCATCCTGAGGGACCCTCGCCTTCAGCCTGCTCGACTGGCGGCCGAGCAGCTGTTGGAGGAACGGCAACGCGGCTGACGTCCGGCTCGTCGGCGTTCACGACCTCCCGGCGGCGTTCATCACGTGGGCAAACAAGCACTCCCGCCGGAAGGCGGCTTCGGGGTTCTGCGATCGAGTGTTGAGGCAGGTCAGTGCGCTCAGGAGCACGTTGTGAGAGAGGGCCAGAACATCGCCGTTCCGACCGCGGCAGACTTCGGCGAGGTATTCGGCGCAGCGGCTGGCCCGGTCGTACAGCTCGGCGAGACTTTCGCCGTCTCCGCAGGCCAGGGAGGGGTTGGTGGCGCGATGTTCGCGCCAGGCGCGGTACTCGGGCGGGTATGTGTCGGGGGTGTGCCCGATTACCATGCTGGGGGCGCGCCACTCCGCGAGAAGCGGGGTCGTGTCGATGACGGGGATGCCAGTGAGCTGCGAGAGAAGGTCGGCAGTCTCGCTGGCGCGCAGGAGGGGGCTGGTGACGATGGCCGTGATGCTGGGCGGGAGTGGGAAGGCGCGGCGGACTTGGACACGGCCCTCGGCGGAGAGGGAGGCGTCGGGCGGGGCGTGGTGGCCGGGGTGGTGGCCTTCGTAGGCGGCGTGGCGCATGAGCCAGATGTCAGCCAAGGATCCAGCCTCCGTCGACGCGCAGGGTCTGGCCGGCGATGAACCCGGCGTCGGGGGTGGCGAGGAAGGCGACGGCGGCGGCCACGTCGGAAGGCTGACCGCGGCGTTGGATGCACTGGCGGGCGAGTTGGCGGGTGGTCATGGCGTCGGCGTCAGGGACGACGGCAGCCTCGGCGGGAACGGAGATCGAGCCAGGCGCCACGCAGTTGGCGGTGATGTCGGCGGGACCGAGTTCGCGGGCCAAGGCGCGGGTGAGTCCTTCGAGGCCGGCCTTGGCGCTGATGTAGGCGGACAGGTCGTGGCGGCCGGCGGTGGCGAGGACAGAGCCGATGGTGATGATGCGGCCCCAGCCGAGGGCGGCCATGCCGGGGGACAGCTCGTGGGCCAGGAGGTAGTGGCTGGTGAGGTTGGTGGCCAGCGTGTCGTCCCAGACGGCGGGCGTGGTGTCGGCCCAACTGGTGCGGGGGTAGGCGCCGGCGTTGCTGACAAGGATGTCGACGGGGCCGGGGCGGGTGCGGGCCTGTTGGCAGAGGTCGCGGACCGCATCGGGGTCGCGCAGGTCGGCCTCCATCGGCCGGGCGGTACCGCCGTCGGCGGTGATCTCCTCGGCAAGGGCCGTGGCGGCGTCCCAGTCGTCGAGGTGGGCGAGGGCGACGGCTGCTCCGTCGGCGGCCAAGCGGCGGGTTATGGCCGTGCCGAGGCCACCGGTGGCACCGGTGACCAGCGCGGTGTGGCCTTTCAGAGGGCCGGGCATCGTGACTCCTCGATGGAGAAGAAGGTGGCGGGGTCGAAGGTCGGACTCATGGCTTCGGCGAGGCGGGCCAGAACGAGCAGCCGGTCGGTGGGGGCGAGGTCGGCCAGGTTGTAGACGGCGAGGATGCGCATGGCCAGGTAGGGGCGCAGGAGTTCGCAGAGGTCGCCGTTCGGCCAGATCTTGTCGGCGACGGGCTGCAGGAGGCCGTGCCAGTACGCCGTCGCAGCGGCTCGCCTGGGCGCGGCGAGGCGGGGCGTGTAGTCGATGTGGACGGTGCGGGCGGCGTGGTTGACCCGCGCCCGCTCCAGTCGGGGGCGATTGGCGTCCAAACGTGAGAACGTCGCCGGGTGGTCGGCGAAGGCCGCCGGGTTGTACGCCGGAACGAGCCAGCAGCCGAGGGCGGTGACGTACCAGAGGAAGTTGGCGAACTCGCCGAGGACACTGTTGAGGCCGACGGTGTCGTAGTCGAACCATGCCAACGGATGCGCGAGGTTGACGTCGGTCGGGTCGCCTTGCGTGAGTGCGGCCCAGACCGGTTCGTCGCGCTCGAAGTGGGTGCGCAGCCGCCGCAACGCAGCCGCCCAGCCGAACGCGAAAGGACGGCCGTTGACCACGATGACGTACTCGGCGAGGCGGCTGACCGGCAGGTCGATGATGCCGCCGGCGACAGGGAAGTCGGCCTCGGCGTAGTAGGTGTCGAGGTGTCCGCCGGGAGCGGCGCGGTCCCAATACAGCTTGCGGACGACGCGCTCGGGCGGCACTTCCTGAGCCGTCTCCAGGATGACTTCGCGGTATGCGGTGGTCAGGTCCTCCATGTATCGCAGGAGTTCCGGACCGGGTTCCTGCGTGTTGAGCAGGTCGAGCAGTAGCCCGCGGTCGGTACCGCCGGGCAGCCGCTCGTAGGCCAGCAGGTGCCCGCCCGGGACGCGCACGTGGGCATGGAGGGTGGGCACGCGGTAGTGCTCGCGCAGGCGGGCGTGACCGCGTATCTCCTGGCGGGCCTCGTCGCGATTCCGGGTGTACTTCACCAGCAGCGGACGGCCGCGCCAGTCGACCGGCAGGAGGAGGTTGCGAGTGGCGCGACGAAGGGGGCCGGCCCCCCAACGGCGGTCCCCGGTCACCGGTCACCTCCGGCCAGGAGGTCCGCGCAGACCCGGGCCAGCGCTGCCGGAGTGATGGCGTCCAGGCCGACGTCCGTGGCCGGTGCTATGCGATCTCGCACCGGGCACAGGTCGCCCTGGTGCATGCGCTCGGAGAACGGCGTGGCCACCGCATGATGGTGGCGCAGGCCGGTGCGCCGTTTGCTGTGGGCGTGGCGGGCGTAGAGGCCGATGACTGCCGGACCGCCGCCGTCCGCAGTGCGGGCGAGAGCGGCGAGGTGGGTGAGCCCGGTGTCGTTGCCGATGACGAGGTCGCAGTGCGGAAACACGTCGGCGAGCTCGTTGGCGGGAACACCATCGAGGTGCAGCCCGCTCACCCCGCGCCCAGCTTGCGCCGCGGCAATCCCCGCCCGGGGGAGGGGCGCCCCGGGGCAGGGTCGCCGCCAACCGGGCCCAGGCCTGCTGGGTGCCCATCGCTCCGGGCCTGACGCCCCACGGCCACCGGCACACCCATCGGACGATCATGGAGGAGGTCGGCACTCCGCCCAAGCTCATGGACGAACGGCTCGGCCACGAGGACGGCTCCGTCCAGGCCCGCTACTCCCACGCCACCCCGCGCATGCGGGCCCGGCTCATGGACGCGCTCACCGAGCAGTGGGAGGACGCACTGCAAGCCCGCCGCGAGATGTGCCCCAGCTCGCCCGTCGGGGCGCTCGACGCGCTCCTCACGGCGAGGGAAAGACCAGGTCAGCGGGCGGAAGAAGGGAGCCCCCGACCAAGATCTTCTCCCAATTTTCTCCCAAAGGGCCCCTACAACGCCGTGAGGGGCGGTCTTCCGAATCGGAAGACCGCCCCTCACCTGCGTGTTCACCAGTCGGGGTGGCGGGATTTGAACCCACGGCCTCTTCGTCCCGAACGAAGCGCGCTACCAAGCTGCGCCACACCCCGGTGCAACGAGGATTACTTTAGCGGACCCGGAGCCGGAGGCGAAATCCGGTTTCGGGGGAGCCGGGGGAGGGGCCCGGGGGAAGGTCAGGTGAGGGTGAGGAGGGTGGCCTCGGGGGGGCAGGCGAAGCGGACCGGGGTGAAGCGGTTGGCGCCGCAGCCCGCGGAGACGTGGAGGTAGGAGGTGGAACCGGTGGCGGTGTGCGTGGAGAGGCCCTTCACGCGGTCGGTGTCGAGGTCGCAGTTGGTGACCAGGGCGCCGTAGAAGGGGATGCAGATCTGGCCGCCGTGGGTGTGGCCGGCCAGGATCAGGGGGTAGCGGTCGGCCGTGAAGGCGTCCAGGACCCGGAGGTAGGGGGCGTGGACGAGCGCGAGGTTGAAGTCGACGTCGGGGTCGGGGCCGCCGGCCACGGCCGCGTAGCGGTCCCGCTTGATGTGCGGGTCGTCCAGGCCGGTGAGGCCGAGCACGGGGCCGTGGTCGAGCTTGAGCCGGCCGCGGGTGTTGCTCAGACCGACCCAGCCGGCCTCGTCGAAGGCGTCGCGCAGGTCGCCCCACGGGTTGCGGATCGCGCCGTGGGCGCTGCCGCTCTTGCCGTTCAGCCCGTGCTGGCCGCGGGCCTTCTCGACCAGATAGCGGCCGGGGTTGCGGAACTTGGGGCCGTAGTAGTCGTTCGAGCCGAAGACGTACGCGCCGGGGAACCGGAGCAGCGGGCCGAGGGCGTCGAGCACTTCGGGGACGGCGGTGGGGTCGGAGAGGTTGTCGCCGGTGTTCACCACGAGGTCGGGGCGCAGCCCGGCCAGGGACTGCAGCCAGCGGCGCTTCTTGGTCTGGCCGGAGACCATGTGGATGTCGGACAGCTGGAGGATGCGGATCGGCCGCATGCCCTCGGGCAGCACCGGCACCTCCACCCGGCGCAGGCGGAAGGACCGCGCCTCGAAACCTGCCGCGTAGGCCACGCAGGCCGCGCCTGCCGCCGTCACACCGAGGGGGATTCCGTATCGCGCGCGCATGCGTCCATCGTGTCAGAGTCGGCACCTCAGGTGTGCGCTGGTACGGCTGCGGTACGACGGTACGACGACTAAGGGATGGCCTTACGCCGATCGCGGTACGGCCGCGCGCCGACCGCGGCGAGCCCTACCCCGCCTACGGGAACTTCCGCGGGAGCGGCCACCGCGCGGTTAATACGGCGCACCCGCCGCGCCGTGATGCGAAAATCGCCCTATGACCACGACCCTCAAGCAGCGACTGCACGACGACCTGACCGCCGCGATGAAGAGCCGCGACGAACTGCGCTCTGCCACGATCCGGCTGACCCTCAGCGCCATCACCAAGGAGGAGGTGGCGGGCGACACGGCCCGGCAGCTCTCCGACGACGAGGTGCTGAAGGTGATCGCCCGGGAGGCGAAGAAGCGCCGGGAGGCCGCGGAGGCGTTCGCGCAGGGCGGCCGGGAGCAGTCCGCGCAGCGGGAGCGGGAGGAGGGCGAGGTGCTGGCCGAGTACCTGCCCAAGCAGCTGGGCGACGAGGAGCTGGCGGGGATCGTACGGTCGGCGATCGAGGAGTCCGGCGCGTCCGGGCCCAAGGCGATGGGCGCCGTGATGAAGGTCGTGAGCCCCAAGGTGGCCGGGCTCGCGGAGGGCGGCCGGGTCGCCGCCGAGGTCAAGCGGCAGCTCGCGGCGGGCTGAGCCCACGGCCGGCACCCCACGGCCGGCACCCCACCGCCGGCCCCTGCACCACCGCGGCCGCACCCACCGCCAGCACCGCGCCCGCGCCCGCACCCGCCGGCCGCGCCCGCGCCACCGTAAAGCAGTGGCACCGCGGAACCGCGGAGCGGATGACGTAGGAGGCATGACGTAAGGGGCACCCACCAGAGTGGGTGCCCCTTACGTCATGCCTCCTACGTCATGCCCGTTCACCGGGTGCGGCGCTCGACCGCCGCTATGGTGTCCCGCCCAGTTGCCCGCCGGTCTGCCCTCCCGAGGGGAACAGCCCCCCTGCCCCGCCGCCGGTCGTCCCGTCCGTGCTGCCCTGATCCGCTCCCCCGGTGGTCGTGCCCCCGGTCGTCACCCCGCCGGTGGTGGCCCCGTCGACCCCGCCCGTCGTCCCGCCGACCGTGTTCGTACCGGTGCCGCCGCTGGTGATCGCGCCGGTGGTCGCGCCCATCACCGTGAAGCCGCCATGGCCGCCGTGCCCGCCGTGGCCCTTGCCGTTGTCGCCGCCGTTGTCCCCGGTGTTGTCGCCGTTGGGCGGCTGCTGGGAGTCGCCCGGGCTCGGCACGTTGAGCGGGACCGTGGTGAAGTTCTCCGCGGGGGAGCCCTCCAGGGCGCCGTTCATCGCGTCCTTCCAGATCGGCGCGGGTCCGTCGGCGCCCTGCACCTTGTCGTAGCTGCGCGGGCCGATGGTGATGTCGATCATCTGCCGCTTGTGCGCCGGGTCGCCCATCCACACGGCGGACGCGAGGTTCGGCGTGTAACCGGCGAACCAGGCGGCGTAGCGGTTGTCGGTGGTACCGGTCTTACCGGCCGTCTCCCGGCCGGGGAGGTTGGCCGCGGTACCCGTACCGTCGTCGACGACGCCCTTGAGCATGGTGTTCAGGGTGTCCGCGGTCTGCTGCGACATCGCCTGCGAGCAGAGCGACTTGGGCACCGTCAGGTGCTTGCCCTGCGCGTTGGTCACCGAGTTGATCACGATCGGCGTGCAGTAGACGCCTCGGTTGGCGAACGCGGCGTACGCGGCGGCCACGGTCAGCGGGGACACCTCGTTGGTGCCCAGGGTGAGCGAGGCGCCCTGCACCAGCGGCTTGCCGTCGGCCCGGCCCACGCCGAGCTTGTCGGCCATCTTCACGATCGGGCAGAGGCCGACATCGGCTTCGAGCGCCACGAAGTAGGTGTTGATGGACTGCTTCAGCGCGTCCGGCATCGCGTACGGGCCGCGCTCCGACGGCATCTCGTTCTGCGTGGTCTTGTCGCTGTGCAGGACCGCGCCGCTGCAGTTGGTCACGTCCGGGTACTGCATCTTGTTCGGCGCCGGGTAGGTCTGCGAGGGCTTGTAGCCCGCCTCCAGGGCGGCCGCGGCGGTGATCGGCTTGAACGTCGAACCGTTCTGGAAGCCCAGCCCGCCGTCCATGTCCTGGTTCACCGAGTAGTTGATCTGCGTCTCGTTCTTGCCGAGGCCGTACGGCTTGCTCTGGCCCATCGCGACGACCTTGCCGGTGCCGGGCTGCACCATGGTCATCGCCGCGGCGATCGTGTCGCTCTTGTAGACGTGGTTGCTGATCCCGTCGAGCAGCGACTTCTGCGCCTTCGGGTCGAGTGTGGTGTGGATGGTCAGGCCGCCGGTGTTCCAGACCTTGGCGCGGTCCTCCTTCGTCTTGCCGAAGGCGGCGTTCTGCAGGAAGGTCTCGCGGACGTAGTCGCAGAAGAAGCCGGCGCCGTTGACGGCGGTGATACAGCCGTTCTTCGGGGTGCTGACCTTGAGGCCGAGCGGGGCCTTCTGCGCGGCGGCGGCCTGGGCCGGGGTGATGTCCTTGAGCTGGGCCATCCGCGCCAGCACGGTGTTGCGCCGCTGGGTCGCGGCGTTCGGCGCGCTGATCGGGTCGTACCCGGTCGGGGACTGGACCAGCCCGGCCAGCATCGCGGCCTGCGGGAGGGTGAGGTCCTTGGCGTGGGTGCTGAAGTACCGCTCGGAGGCGGCCTCGATGCCGTACGCCTGCTCGCCGAAGAAGGTGATGTTGAGGTAGTTCTCCAGGATCTTCTTCTTGCCGAGTTCCTTCTCGACCTGGATCGCGTACTTCATTTCCTTGATCTTGCGGCCCACGGTCTGCTGGGTGGCCTCGGCGACCTTGCTCGGGTCGTCGCCGGCCTCCTCCACGAAGACGTTCTTCACGTACTGCTGGGTGAGCGTGGAGGCGCCCTGGGTGCCGCTGTCCGAGGCGTTGTGGCTCAGGGCGCGCAGGATGCCCTTGAGGTCGATCGCGCCGTGCTCGTAGAACCGCGAGTCCTCGATGTCGACCAGCGCGTTGAGGATGTTGGGGCTCATCTGGGTGATCGGCACGACGGTGCGGTCACGCGAGTAGACGGTGGCGATGAGGCCGCCGTTGGCGTCGAGGATCTTGGACGCCTGACTCAGGGGCGGCTGCTTCAGCTCTCCTGGCAGGTCGTCGAAGCCCTTGACGGTGCCCTTCGCGGACAGCCCGAGAGCGCCGGCGGCGGGCAGCGCGATTCCCGCGAGCACCACGCCGGCCAGCACGCTGACACCGAGGAACTTGGCGACCTGCTGGGTCGTCGACAATCCCCCACCGGAACGCTTGTGAGCCATGCAGAGCAGCCTAAACCGTCATCCTGGGAGTTCCCGAGGCTTGGTGGCTTTTCTGGGCGGACGCGTACGAGACCGTGACAATACGAGGCCGTGACGTTCGTGACGGAAACGGGTCACGGGGTGGACGGGTGGTGAGGGGCGCGACCGCCGGCGGCGGACCCGGATGCAGGGGCGTACGCCGGCGCGAGGCGACACGGACGCGACGCGGGACCTCTCACGCGGCCTACGGGGTACGGGCGTTGCGATTTCCCGGACGCGCGGTGGGGTGGTCGCCTACCCTGGAGCAGGCGGGGCGCGAAGGGATCGCGACCTCTTGCCTTCCTTTGTCACTCTTGTGAGTGATGAGAACTGCCCGAATTTCGGTATATGCCTGGGGTCTTGGCGCCTCCAGGTGGGCGGAGAGCGCAGTTTCTCCGGATATATCCGATTTCGTCGCGGCTCACTCCGTTGGGTGATCTGCCGCGCACGCATAGTCCATTCGGGCCATGCAAGATTGGGCCTGAAAGGGCTGTTGCGCCGCGCCTACCTTCCGTAACGTCCTCAACTGGCAACGGTGAATATGCCGTTTGCCGCCGTGGGGGAGCCTCGATTCGGGAGAGGACGGCGCCAGCATGAGCAGCTGGGTAACCGACTGGAGCACGCAGGCCGCGTGCAAGACGACTGATCCGGACGAGCTGTTCGTCCAGGGTGCGGCCCAGAACCGGGCGAAGGCGGTGTGCACGGGATGCCCGGTGCGCACCGAGTGCCTGGCGGACGCCCTCGACAACCGGGTCGAGTTCGGTGTGTGGGGGGGGATGACCGAGCGTGAACGCCGCGCTCTGCTGCGCCGCCGTCCGACCGTGACGTCCTGGCGCCGGCTGCTGGAGACCGCCCGTACCGAGTACGAGCGCAGCACCGGACTGCTGCCGATCGGCGACGAGGCGGACGAGGACTACGCCGCGGCGGGCTGATCGCCCCTGAGGTGCCGACGGTCCTTGCGACACCGACTGTCGTTGCGACGCCGACCGTCCCTGAGCCGCTGATCGTCCTTGCGACGCCGACCGTCCCTGAGACGGCGGGCGAGGACGGACGAGGACGGACTACGCCGCGGCCGGCTCGTCGCCGCCGAGACGCAGGCCGATCGCCCGCAGCCCTTCCAGGTCGTGCACGTCGCCGGGCAGCGCCGTGACTTCGACCACAGGGACTTCGGGGTGCACCGACACGAAGCGGTCACGCGTGCGCCGCTCGCGGGCGACCACCTGCATCCGCTCGGCGTGCAGGCGCAGCAGCCCCGCGGCGAGGAGTTCCGTACGGTCCTGGGGGTCTGCCTCGACGCGGTCCCGGGCGCTGTCCGCGGCGCCCTTCCCGGCGCCTTCCGCCGCGCTGCCGGAACCTTCGTAGTCAGCTTTCCCGGCGGGGAGATCGACAATGCCGCCGTCGGCAAGATTTTCCGCGACCGCGTCCTCCAGCGCCTCGGCGGCGGCCAACGCCCGTTCCGCGGTGAGCTGATCGGCGCCGCTGCCGTGCACGCGGTTGAGCACCAGCCCGGCCAGCGGCATGTCCTCGGCGGCCAGCCGCTCCACGAAGTAGGCCGCCTCGCGCAGCGCGTCCCGTTCGGGGGCGGCGACCACCAGGAACGCGGTGCCGGGCGCCTGGAGCAGCCGGTAGGTGGCGTCGGCGCGGGTGCGGAACCCGCCGAACATGGTGTCCATGGCGGCGACGAAGGTCTGCACGTCGCGCAGCAGCCCGGCGCCCATCACCTTGCTCAGGGTGCCGGTCATCATCGACATGCCCATGTTGAGGAACTTCACCCCGGCCCGGCCGCCGACCTTCGCCGGCGCCATCAGCAGCTTGATGAAGCGGCCGTCGAGGAACGAGCCGAGCCGCTTGGGGGCGTCGAGGAAGTCCAGCGCGCTGCGGCTCGGCGGGGTGTCGACGATGATCAGGTCCCAGGCGTCCTGGGCCCGTAGCTGGCCCAGCTTCTCCATCGCCATGTACTCCTGGGTGCCGGCGAATCCGGCCGACAGCGACTGGTAGAAGGGGTTCTCCAGGATCGCCCGGGCCCGCTCGGGGTCGGAGTGCTGCACCACGACCTCGTCGAACGTCCGTTTCATGTCCAGCATCATCGCGTGCAGCGAGCCGCCGGCCGACCGATCGATTCCAGCCACCTCGCGCGGGGTGTTGTCGAGTTCGGTCAGGCCCATCGACTGCGCCAGACGGCGCGCGGGGTCGATGGTGAGCACCACCGCAGTGCGCCCGCGCTCGGCGGCGCGCACGCCCAGTGCGGCGGCGGTGGTGGTCTTGCCGACACCGCCGGAGCCGCAGCAGACGATGATGCGGGCCTTGGGGTCGTCGAGCAGCGGATCGATCTCCAGCGGGGGGCTTTCCAGGCTCATCCGTGCGACCTCAGAACTCGGGCTCGTTGTACGCGGGGCCGGCGTCGGCTGTTCAGGCGGGCGTCGTCAGTCATCGTCCACGTCCACATCCACGTCCACGTTCGCGGCGCGGGCGTCTTCGGCATCCTCGGAGTCGTCGGCGTCGTCCGGGGCTTCGTCGTCGTCCGGCGCGACGGGTGCGTGGGCGTCCTCGCGGGCGGGCGCCACCGCCTGGTGGCGCAGGCTCTCGGCGAGCCGGTAGAGCCCGCCGAGGTCCACTCCGTCGCCGAGAAGCTCCAACTCCCTTACCGGCAGGCCGAGTCCGGCGATCTCCGCGCGCTGCTCCCGCTCCAGCACCACGCGCTGGGCGTGCTCGTGGGCCTGGGCCAGGAGCGGCTCGACGAGGCGTTCCGCGACGCCGCCGCGGCGCGCGCCGCCGAGCCCGGCCTGGGACAGCGCCTTGGCGACGGCGGTCCTGCGCTTGCCGTTGCCGGCCGCACCGCCGCCGTTTCCGCTCGCCCCGCCCGTGCCGTTCGCGCCGCTCTCGGTGCCGGACACCTCGGCCAGCTCGGCGTCCGCCAGCATCACCGGCCGCACCATGTTGACGATCACCGCGCCCACCGGCAGCCCGGCCGAGCGCAGTTCCGCCACGCCGTCCATCGTCTCCTGGACCGGCATCTCCTCCAGGAGCGTCACCAGGTGGATCGCGGTCTGCGGGGACTTCAGCACCCTCATCACGGCCTGCGCCTGGTTGTGTATCGGGCCGACCCTGGCCAGGCCCGCGACCTCGTCGTTGACGTTGAGGAAGCGGGTGATGCGGCCGGTCGGCGGGGCGTCGAGCACCACCGAGTCGTACACCGGCCAGCCCGCCTTGTCCTTGCGGCGTACCGCCTCGCACACCTTCCCGGTGAGCAGGACGTCGCGCAGGCCGGGGGCGACGGTGGTGGCGAAGTCGATCGCGCCGAGCTTCCTCAGCGCCCGGCCGGCCCGGCCGAGCTTGTAGAACATGTCGAGGTAGTCGAGCATCGCCAGCTCGGCGTCGATGGCCAGGGCGTGCACCTCGCCGCCGCCCGACGCGGAAGCGATCCTGCGCTCCTCGTACGGCAGTGCCTCGGTCTCGAAGAGCTGGGCGACGCCCTGCCGCTCCTCGACCTCGCACAGCAGCACCCGGCGGCCCTCGGCCGCGAGGGCGAGCGCCAGTGCGGCGGCGACCGTGGTCTTGCCCGTGCCGCCCTTGCCCGTCACGACGTGGAGCCTGACGGCTGATGACTGTTGAGGGCTCACCCTTGCGAGCCTAACCATTCGGCGGCCCTGTCACCCCTCCGGCCGCCGGTTCGCCCTCCGGAGCCGCCGCACGAAGCGGGCCGCCCCAGGCACTAAAGTCGCGGTATGGCGAAGAAGTGGGAGTACGCGACCGTACCGCTGCTGGTGCACGCGACGAAGCAGATCCTGGACAACTGGGGCGAGGACGGCTGGGAGCTGGTCCAGGTCGTCCCGGGCCCGAACACCGAGCAGCTGGTCGCTTACATGAAGCGGGAGAAGGAGTGAGCGGGGCCGTCGCGTCGCGGCTCGCCGAACTGGGGCTGACCCTGCCGGACGTGGTGCCGCCGCTGGCCGCGTACCAGCCCGCGATCCGCTCGGGCGCGTACGTGTTCACCTCGGGGCAGCTGCCGATGATCGAGGGGAAGCTGCCGGCGACCGGCAAGGTCGGCGCCGAGGTGTCCCCGGAGCGCGCCAAGGAACTCGCCGCGACCTGCGCGCTGAACGCCCTCGCGGCGGTCCGCTCGGTCGCGGGCGACCTGGACCGGATCGCCCGCGTGGTCAAGGTGGTCGGCTTCGTCGCCTCCGCGCCGGACTTCACCGGCCAGCCCGCGGTGGTCAACGGCGCCAGCGAACTGCTCGGCGCGGTGCTGGGCGACAAGGGCGTGCACGCGCGCAGCGCGGTCGGCGTCGCGGTGCTGCCGCTGGACGCGCCGGTCGAGATCGAGATCCAGGTCGAACTGGCCGACTGAGCCCGGACCGGCCGCCGCGTGCGCGGTGGCCGGGCGGGTGGCCGGGCGCCGCTGGTACGGCGATGCTGGTACGGCGACGGTTGAGGACGCGACGGGAGGGCGGCGCGGTGGGTGAGGGTACGCACGAAGGTGCCGGCGCTGCGGATGACAGCGCGGACTCGAGCACGGGCAGGGGTGACGGCGCCGCACCGGCGCGGTCGGACCTGATCCTGCACCTCACCGAGCGCGCGCTGTGGGACGAGGCTCGCGCGATGGGCAGCTACGAACTGTCCACCCGCGACCGCACCCTCGGCGACGTCGGCTTCATCCACTGCTCGCTGCGCCACCAGCTCCCGGCGGTCGCCGCGCTCCTCTACGGCGCCGAGCCGGCCCGTACCGACCTGGTCGTCCTGGTGATCGCGGTGGACCGGCTCGACGTGCCGGTCCGCTACGAACCACCGGTCCCGGGCGGCGAGGAGTTCCCGCACATCTACGGCCCGCTGCCGGTCACCGCGGTGGTCGCGGTGGAGCCGTGGCCAGGGCCGTAACCGAGGCTGTCGCCGGGGCCGTAACCGAGGCCGTGGCGCGGGGTTGTCCACAGCCGTTCGGGTGACCCTCGAACAAATCGCCGCGGGCACGTAGGCTCCGGCCATGAGCAGCATGAACGGTGCCTCCTCCACCGCCGACTGGGCCGAGCGCGTCCGCGCCCTGGCCCGCGGCGAACTGGTCCCGGTCGACGCGCGACCCGCCGCGACCGTGCTGCTGCTGCGCGACCCCGAGGCGGGCGGCTCCCGTGCCGACGAGGCGGGCGGCGCGTCGGCGGGGGAGAGCGGCGGCCCCGCCGTCCACATGCTGCGCCGCCGCGCGTCCATGGCCTTCGCCGCGGGTGCGTACGCGTACCCCGGCGGCGGGGTCGACCCGCGGGACGAGCGGCCGGTGCGGTGGGCCGGACCGCCGCTGGAGTGGTGGGCGCGCACGCTCGGCGTGCCCGCGGGCCAGGCGCAGGCGGTGGTCTGCGCGGCGGTCCGCGAGACCTTCGAGGAAGCCGGGGTGCTGCTGGCCGGGCCCGACGGCGAGAGCGTGGTCGCCGACACCACCGGGCCGCGGTGGGAGGCCGACCGCGCCGCCCTGGTCGCCCACGACCTCGCCTTCGCCGACTTCCTGGCCGCCCGGGACCTGGTGCTGCGCTCGGACCTGCTCGCCCCGTGGGCGCGCTGGATCACCCCGGAGTTCGAGCGGCGGCGCTACGACACCTGGTTCTTCCTGGCCCTCCTGCCATCAGGCCAGCGCACCCGCGACGTCTCCGGCGAGGCCGACCACACCGTCTGGCTGCGGCCGGCCGAGGCGGTCGAGGGCCACGCCCGCGGCGAGATGGCGATGCTCCCGCCCACCCTCGCCACCCTCCGCTCGCTGCTGCCGTACGGACGCGCGGCCGACGCGCTGGCCGCGGCGGCCGACCGGGACCTGACCCCGGTGATCGCGCGGGCGTCCCTGGACGACGACGGCCGGGTCGTCCTGACCTGGCCCGGCCACGACGAGTTCAGCCGGGAGCAGCCGTGAACGCCACCCAGCCGCCGGGCCGCCCGCAGCCCACCGTCGGCGGCTCCGCCACCGCCCGCGCGCTGTGCGTCCTGGCGCCCAACCCGTCGCCGATGACGCTCGACGGCACCAACACCTGGATCGTCGCCGAGCCCGACTCCCCGCTGGCGGTCGTCATCGACCCCGGTCCGCTGGACGAGGAGCACCTGGCCCGGGTGATCGCCACCGCCGAGCAGCACGGCCGGCGGATCGCGCTGACCCTGCTCACCCACGGCCACCCGGACCACGCGGAAGGCGCCGCCCGCTTCGCGGAGCTGACCCGCACCCCGGTCCGCGCCCTCGACCCGGCGCTGCGGCTGGGCGACGAGGGACTGGCCGCGGGCGACACCGTGACCACCGGCGGCCTGGAACTGCGGGTGATCGCCACCCCCGGCCACACCGCCGACTCGCTCTCCTTCCACCTGCCGGCCGACCGGGCGGTGCTCACCGGCGACACCGTGCTGGGGCGCGGCACCACCGTGGTCGCCCACCCCGACGGCCGCCTCGGCGACTACCTGGACTCCCTGCGCCGGCTCCAGTCCCTCACCGTGGACGCCGAGGTGTCCACGGTGCTGCCCGGCCACGGCCCGGTGCTCGACGACGCGCGCGGCGCCGTCGAGTTCTACCTCGCCCACCGCGCGCACCGCCTGGCCCAGGTCGAGACCGCCGTCGAGTCCGGCCTGCGCACCCCTGCCGACGTGGTCGCCCACGTCTACGCCGACGTCGACCGCGCGCTCTGGCCCGCCGCCGAGCTGTCGGTCCGTGCCCAACTCGACTACCTGCGCGAACACGGACTCATCGAACTGCCATGACACTTCAGCCCTCGCCCTCGCCGTCCTCTCCCGCGTCCCCGGCCGGGTCCCCGGCCGACGAGGCCACCGCCCCCGCCACCGCCCTGTTCGCGCCCTGGTCACCCTCCTTCGTCCAGGACCCCTACCCCGCCTACGCGGCCCTGCGGGCGGCCGGCCGCGCGCACCGCTTCGACCCCACCGACCAGTGGCTCGTCCCGCACTACGACGACGTCAGCGCCCTGCTGCGGGACCGCCGGCTCGGCCGCACCTACCTGCACCGCTTCAGCCACGAGGAGTTCGGCCGCCAGGCGCCGCCGCCCGCGCACGAACCGTTCACCACCCTCAACGGCAACGGGATGCTGGACCTCGAAGCGCCCGTGCACACCCGTATCCGCCGCCTCGTCGCCAAGGCGTTCACCCCGCGGATGGTGGACGACCTCGCGCCGACCGTGCACCGGCTCGCCGCCGAGCTGATCGCCGCCCTGCGCGCGGACGGCGGCGGCGACCTGCTGGCCCGCGTCGCCGAGCCGTTGCCGGTCGCGGTCATCGCCGAGATGCTGGGGGTGCCGCCCGCCGACCGCGCCCTGCTGCGCCCGTGGTCGGCGGCCATCACCGGCATGTTCGAGCTGAACCCGTCCGAGGAGACCGCCCGGCTCGCGGTGCGGGCCAGCGAGGAGTTCTCCGACTACCTGCGCGGCCTGATCGCCACCCGCCGCCGCGCCCCCGGCGAGGACCTGATCAGCGCCCTGATCGCCGCACACGACGACGGAGACGTGCTCAGCGAGCAGGAGATGATCTCCACCTGCGTGCTGCTCCTCAACGCAGGCCACGAGGCCACCGTCAACACCACCACGCTCGGCTGGCTCCAGCTCTTCCGGCACCCCGACCAGCTGCGCCTGCTGAGCGACGCCACCGCCGGAGCCGCCACCACGGCCGCCGCCGGCACTTCCGCCGGCACTTCCGCCGGCGCCTCGGCCGGCGACGAACTGCTGCGCGGCGCCGTCGAGGAGATGCTGCGCTACGACACCCCGCTCCAGCTCTTCGAGCGCTGGGTGCTGGACGACATCGAGATCGGCGGCACCACCATCCCGCGCGGCTCCGAGGTGGCCCTGCTGTTCGGCTCCGCCAACCGCGACCCGGCCCGCTTCCCCGACCCCGACCGCTTCGACATCACCCGGCCCGCGGCCGGCAACAAGCACGTCACCTTCGGCGCCGGCATCCACTTCTGCCTGGGCGCGCCGCTGGCCCGGCTCGAACTCACCGCGTCCTTCGGCACCTTCCTGCGCGAAGCCCCCGGCATGCGGCTGGTCAAGGAGCCCGTCTGGCGCCCCGGCTACGTGATCCGCGGCCCGGAACAGCTGCTCGTCACCTGGTGACGGCGGTCTCCCACCCCGGCGGGGGCCGGCCCTCAGCCCCCGCCCAGGTCCCGGCGCCGCAGCCCGGCCAGGCCCGCCGTGAGCGCCACAGCGGCGGCGCATATCAGCCGGGCGTACGGCGACGCCGCCACGCTGGTGCCCGCGCGGCCGAACGGCACCGAGCCCGAGGTGATGACCTTCGTCGAGCGGTTCGCCGCCGAGATGGTCGAGGCCGGGACGCAGCGCATACCCGCCCGGGTCTTCGCCGCCTTGCCGGCCTCCGAGGACGGCGCTCTCAGCTCCGCGGAACCGGGCGAGCGGCTCCAGGTCAGCCCCGCCGCCGTGTCCGGTGCGGTGCGGTACCTCGCGCAGGTGGGCATGCTCGTCCGCGAGCAGGAGTCCGGCTCACGCCGCGAGCGGTACCGGGCAAGGCCGCGGACCCAACCCCCGGCCGGGCCACGGCGACCCACCTCACGCCCGCCCCCGGGCCCGGCCTAGCGCGGCACCGTCAGCCGCCATGCCGACGGCTCCACCGTCCACGTACGCGACCGCACCGGACCGGTGATCGCCGAGTCGGCCCGGTAGCGGAAGTCGCGGCCGGAGACGGTGATGGTGCGCGCCCGGGCGCGCACCTGCGCGGAGCCCGGGGTGCGGCGGACGAAGATCTCGGCGAGCCCGGTGGGCGCGGGCCGCACCGACACCTCGTGCACCGGCTCGTCCAGGTCGGCGAGCAGCACTCCGTCGGCCTCGACCCGCAGCCGCTGGCGGCGCGGCGGCGGATTGCCGTTGACCGGGATCGGTGAGGTCAGCGTGCGCACCAGGGAGCGGGCGGTCTTCTCCACCGGCGTCCACCAGTGCGCGGCGGTGTGCGCGACCGGTGAGCCGCACGGCAGGCTGAGCGTGCCGAGCACGATGCCGCCGCTCTCATCGACCAGCAGGTCCAGCTCGCGCTCCACGCCGTCGAGCACCGCGCGGGCCGCCGCGGGCACCTGCACCGGCACCCCCAGCGCGCGCACCAGCGTGGAGCGCGGCCCGATCGGCACCACCGACAGCGGGGAGTCGTGCAGGGTGCGCTCGCGCCGCAGCGCGTTGACCGTGCGCAGCAGGGCCGCGTCGTCGCCCAGCACCACCAGATGGCGCCGGCCGCGATGGGCGAGCGCCCGCTCGGCCTCCTCGGCGGACTCGGGGAACGCCATCTTCACGGAGGCCGCGCCCGCACACAGCACATCCTTGGCGATCCGGACGGATTCGCCGTCGGTGGCGCGTGCGGCGGGGTCGATGACCACGAGCAGGGGATGCCCGGCCGGGACGTGAGCCGACACCTTGGTCCTTCCTCAGGTAAAGTCTTGGTGCAAGAGCCCCTTGCGCCTTTGCGTCAGGGGCTTCGTCTATTCCGGGGCAGGTTCGACGGCTCTCTGCACGTTGGACATGCCCCGCCCGGAAGGGGTGTACGCCTGTGCCCGCACTTGTGCTGCTCGGTGCTCAGTGGGGTGACGAGGGCAAGGGGAAGGCCACCGACCTGCTCGGCGGCTCAGTGGACTACGTGGTGCGTTACCAGGGCGGTAACAACGCCGGTCACACGGTCGTCGTCGGCGACCAGAAGTACGCACTGCATCTGCTCCCCTCCGGAATCCTGTCACCGGGCTGCGTCCCGGTGATCGGCAACGGTGTCGTCGTCGACCCGAAGGTCCTGCTCTCCGAGCTGAGCGGACTCAACGAGCGCGGCGTCGACACGTCCAAACTGCTGATCAGCGGCAACGCCCATCTGATCACGCCGTACCACCAGACCATCGACAAGGTGACCGAGCGCTTCCTGGGCAACCGGAAGATCGGCACCACGGGCCGCGGCATCGGGCCGGCCTACGCGGACAAGATCAACCGGGTCGGCATCCGGGTGCAGGACCTCTTCGACGAATCGATCCTTCAGCAGAAGGTCGAGGCCGCGCTCCAGGACAAGAACCAGATCCTGGTCAAGATCTTCAACCGGCGGGCCATCACCACCGAGCAGGTCGTCGAGGAGTACCTCGGCTACGCGGCGCAGATCAAGGACTTCGTCGCCGACACCACGCTGGTGCTGAACAACGCGCTGGACGCCGGCAAGGTCGTGCTCATGGAAGGCGGGCAGGGCACGCTCCTGGACGTCGATCACGGCACCTACCCCTTCGTCACCTCGTCGAACCCGACGTCCGGCGGTGCCTGCACCGGCAGCGGTGTCGGCCCCACCAAGATCACCCGGGTGATCGGTATCCTCAAGGCGTACACAACGCGTGTGGGCTCCGGACCGTTCCCCACCGAGCTGCTGGACGAGGACGGCGACAAGCTCCGCACCATCGGACGCGAGTTCGGCGTCACCACCGGACGCGACCGTCGCTGCGGCTGGTTCGACGCGGTGATCGCCCGTTACGCGACCCGGGTCAACGGCCTCACCGACTTCTTCCTCACCAAGCTGGACATCCTCACCGGCTGGGAGCGCATCCCGGTCTGCGTGGCCTACGAGGTCGACGGCCGCCGGGTGGACGAACTCCCCTACAGCCAGAGCGACTTCCACCACGCGAAGCCGATCTACGAGTACCTGCCCGGCTGGTCGGAGGACATCACCGGCGCCAAGTCCCTCGCCGATCTGCCGAAGAACGCGCGGGACTACGTGAAGGCGCTGGAGGAGATGTCGGGCGCGCCGATCTCGGCGATCGGGGTCGGCCCCGGCCGGGACGAGACGATCGAGATCAACTCCTTCCTCTGAGGTCCTCCGGGTTCGTGAACCCTGAGGCCGAGCCGCCGCGCGCGCCCCGCGTGCCACGCACAGGTAAGCCCCGCCCACCCTGGTGAGCGGGGCTTACCCGTAGGTCCCGACGCGCCTGTGGACCCGACGTGTCAGCCGTCGACCTTGGTGTACGTCAGCGGCGCCTTGCCGTCGTCCAGGTCGCTGCGCTGCAGGTGGGTCGAGTCGACGAGGCTCAGCTCGCTGGCGTCGCCCGGGGCACAGGAGGACGCGGGCGTGCCGCTGACCACCTTCGACGCGCTCAGCTCCACCGGCGGCCCCGGCGCGGTCACCTTCATGTCCCAGAAGCAGGAGTACGACGCGCTGTCACCCGACAGCTCCACGTCGCCGTTCTCGTGCACCGTCAGCGTCCGCGTGTTGTCGCCGTTGTCGGCGCTGGTGAACGAGGTCCGCCAGGTGCCCACCATCTCGCGCAGCCCGCCGGCGCCCATCGGAATCGGCTCCCGTGTCGACGGGCCCGTCGGCGCCGCGCCGGAGGGGGCCGTCGAGGGCGCCTTCGTCGAAGGGGTCGGCCCCGGACCGGCCTTGTCGTCGGTGCCGTCGCGCGTCGCGACGTACGCGGTCGCCCCGCCCGCCACGAGCACGAGGGCCACCCCCGCCGCCACGAGCGGCCAGCGCTTGCGGCGAGGCGCCGGCGGCTCGGGGTCCGCCGGTCCAGGCGGCGCGGGCATCCCGCCCGGCGCCTTCGGGGCCCCCGGCGCCGCTACGGGACCCGGCACCGGCCCGGGCGCGCCGGTCATCTGCGGCAGCGGCGCGGTAGGCGGCACCGCTGCCTGCGCGACGGCCGACTGCGCCGCTGCGGGTTCCTGCGCGACTGCCGGCTGCGCGACCACCGGTTCCCCCGCGGCACCTGTCGTGAACCCGGCCGGCGGCTCCGCCGCCCTCGCGCCGGGCCGCACCTTGGCACGGGTCAGCACCATGGTCTCGGCCGACTCCGCGGGAGCCTCCAGCGGCGCCTCCACCTCGGCCTCCAACTCCAGCAGCCGCACCGCGTGCCGCCCCAGCCGCGCGACGATCGCCCCGGGCAGCCAGGGCTCCCCGTCCGCGTCGGCGTCCTGCGCACCGTCCTCGCCGAGCAGCCGCCGTACGTCCGCGAGGGACGGTCGCGCGTCCGGTTCCTTGGCCAGGCAGGCGGCCACCAGGGCGCGCAGTCCCTCCGGTACGGCGTCCAGGTCCGGCGGTTCCTGCACGATGCGGAACATCTGCGCGTGCACCCCGCTGGAGGCCGCGCCGAACGGCTGGAGTCCGGTGGCGGCGTAGGCCAGCACCGAGCCGAGGCAGAAGATGTCGCAGGCGGGGGTGACGCGGTCGCCCCTCACCTGTTCGGGTGACATGAACCCGGGCGACCCGATCATCGCCCCGGTACTGGTCAGCGACGAGTCGGCGACCGTCTCCAGGGCGCGGGCGATACCGAAGTCGATCACCCGGGGGCCGTCGATCGTGATCATCACGTTGGACGGTTTGAGGTCGCGGTGCACCAGCCCGGCGCCATGGATGTCGGCCAGGGCGTGGGTCAGCCCCGCCGCCAGGACGCGGACCGAGTGCTCCGGCAGCGGCCCGTACTCCTTGGCGACGACCTGCTGGAGCGACGGCCCGGGCACGTAACCGGTGGCCACCCACGGGACGTCCGCCTCGGTCTCGGCGTCGAGCACCGGCGCCGTCCAGCGCCCGCCGACCTTCCGTGCCGCACGCACCTCGCGCCGGAATCTGGTGCGGAACTCCTCCTGCTCCGCCAGATGCGCCCGCACCACCTTCACCGCGACCGTACGGCCGCGCTGCGACCTGGCCAGGAAGACCTGCCCCATCCCGCCGGAGCCGAGCCTCCCCAGCAGTCGGTACGCACCGATCCAGCGCGGATCGTCGGTCCTCAGCTCGTCCATCGCCCGTCCTGCCCCCGCTCTCCGCCACCCCGGCCGCAGATCGCCGCCGGTCGCAACGGCCCAGCCTTCACGGCGAAGAATAAGCATACGAACGCCAGTCGCCTATGGTGTGCGAGGGTGCGGCGGGCACCGCAGTGACGGCTGGTTACGGCGAGGAGGCGGTATGCGGGACGGCGGGCCGCAGGTGCGGCGCAGCAGCCTGCGCCAGCAGATCGCCGACGCCCTGCGGGACGAGATCCTCACCGGCCGGCTCCAGGCCGGGCGGCACTTCACCGTCAAGGAGATCGCCGAGACCTACGGGGTCTCCGCCACCCCGGTGCGCGAAGCCCTCGTCGACCTCGCCGCGCAGGGCCTGCTGGAGGTCGAGCAGCACCGCGGCTTCCAGGTCCGGCAGTTCACCGCCGCCGACTTCCGCTCGCTCACCGAGGCCCGCACCCTCGTCGTGGACGCGGCCTTCCGCTGGATGACCGAATACGGCGCCGCCGACCCGTCGCCCGACGCCATCGCGTCCGTACGGCGCCGCGCCGAGGCCGCCGTACGCGCCGCGCAGGCCGGCGTCCTGGACGTACTGATCGGCTGCGACCTGCGGTTCTGGCGCGAGCTCGCGGCCATGGGCGGCAACCCGCACCTGAGCGAGTTCCTGGACCGGGTGCGCGCCCAGGCGTGGATCTACGCGGTGCCGCACCTCCGCTCGCTGACCGACCTCGCGGGCGTGTGCTGGTCCGGCCACGTCGCCCTGGTCGACGCGGTCGCCGAGCGCGACACCGCCACCGCGCTCCAACTCACCCACGAGTACGGCGAGCACACTCTCGCGCTGGTCGAGAGGCTCGCCCTGGCACGCTCCTGACGCGACCTGTCCCGTCGCCTTAGGCTGTACGCCCCCGACCGGATGGAGTTGCTTCGTGGCCTGCGACCTGTGGCTCGTGCCTCTCGTGGATGTGCTGTGCCACAGCCCGGAAAACCCGTTCTCCGAGGAACTCGCCCGCTACGACAAGGCGTTGGCCGAGGCGGGCCAGCCGCCCGTGCCCGTCTACAACTACATGCCGGGGCTTTCCGGCGACGTGGCGCCGGTGGCCTGCTTCGACTACGACGCGCTGCACTTCCTGCGCCGCGCCTACCTGCTGGCCCTCCAGGGCCTCGAAGTCACCCCGGTCGACGCGCTCGGCGGCGACTACGAGGAACTGCTGGAGATGTTCGAGACCACCGCGCAGACCTCGCACCTGGTCTGGCACTACGACCACGCGGGCGCCTACGTCCCGCTCGACTTCCCCCAACCCGTCGTCAACGACGAGCTCCTCGAAGGCGGCGGTCCGCTCGGCTCCAGCCACGGCCTGCTGCGCGAGCTCGACTTCGTCGCGCCCGCCATCGGGATCGACCCGGCGAGGCCCCCGGCCGCCCCCGAGCCCCCGGCCCGTCACACCACCCTCGAAGAGCCCGCGCTCACCCCCACCGCCACGGGTCCCTTCGCCCGCGAACACCACGTCTGGCTCGGCCTCCACGCCGCCGCCACCCGCTCCCTCGGCCAGGGCTCGATGATCGTCTTCAGCTGAACGACCCCCCCACGGACAGCCGTTCGGTGCCCAGACAGCCGGCACAGCTCACCTCGGCGCTTCCGGGGGGCGTTGGCGGGGCATGGTGGGGCGGGTGCTGGGGTGGGGGAGGCGCAGGCCCGAGGGCGGGGTGGGACGGGGAGCGGGGGGTGGGGCGGGGGACTGGCTGCGGAGGGCGGCCGCGGCGGAGTGGGCGCCGAAGTCCACCATCCAGCCGGAGGTCTCCACGCGGACGAGGTCGGCGATGTCCTCGCAGAAGCCGCGCAGGACGGTGAGGCAGCGCTCGGCGGCCTCGGCGGCGGTCCCCTCGGTGGGCCCGAGCACTTCGCGGACGCTCTCGGCGGCCCAGTCGAAGCGGAGCGCCTCGATGCGGCGCTGCACGGCCTGCGCGGTCGCGACGTCCCGCATCCAGCCGGTGGTGAGCCCGAGCAGGCGGTCGGCGGCGACGCACGCACCGGCGAGCAGCAGCGCGAGGTAGCCCCAGCGGGCCGGCGACCTGCCGCCGTCGGCGAGTTCGATCAGCGGGAGCGCGGCGGCGGCCGCGCCGCAGACGGTGGCGCCGAGCCGGAGCGCGCGGGCGGCCCGCCGCTTCGGCAGGCGGCCGCGCAGGTACCAGTCCGCGGTGCGCAGGGCGCCGTCCTCGGCCCAGCGGTACAGCTCCTGGAGGCGCTCGGCGGGCTCCGCCCAGTCGCCGAGCGGGAGGGGCAGCGCCCGAAGGTCGTCGGGGTGACGGTGCAGCGCCCGCCGCGAGGGCTCGTCCCGAGAAGCCCCCTCGGGAAACATGTCAGGCTGGCTCACTGCGAAGGCTCCCTCGACTGCTGCGCACCGGGCGTACCCGAAGTACCCGGCACCCGCCGGTTGAAGTTCCCTTCTTACCGCCGAACGGCTGAGCCAGATGCACCGATATCCGGAATTCGCCCCGTAAGGCCCGTGTGATCAGGTATAGGCCGCTTGTCGCCGTCGCTCGAAAGAGTGAGGGCGGCCGGGCCCGGCCGGGCCCACTACCCTGGTGCGCGTGAAGGTCCTTGTCATCGGCGGCGGTGCCCGCGAACACGCCCTGTGCCGTTCCCTGTCCCTCGACCCCGAGGTCACCTCGCTGCACTGCGCCCCCGGCAACGCCGGCATCGCGGAGGTCGCCGAGCTGCACCCGGTCGACATCATGGACGGTGCCGCCGTCGCCGGCCTCGCGGGGGAACTCGGCGCCGACTTCGTGATCGTCGGTCCCGAGGCGCCGCTGGTCGCCGGGGTCGCCGACGCCGTACGGGAGCGGGGCATCGACTGCTTCGGCCCGTCCCGCGAGGCCGCCGCGCTGGAGGGCTCGAAGGCGTTCGCCAAGGACGTGATGGCCGCGGCCGGGGTGCCGACCGCCCGGTCGTACGTCTGCACCACGCCCGAGGAGATCGACGCGGCGCTGGACGCCTTCGGCGCGCCCTACGTCGTCAAGGACGACGGGCTCGCGGCGGGCAAGGGCGTCGTGGTCACCGAGGACCTGGCCACCGCCCGGGCGCACGCGCTGGCCTGCGACCGGGTGGTGATCGAGGAGTTCCTCGACGGGCCCGAGGTGTCGCTGTTCGCGGTGACCGACGGCGAGACGGTGCTGCCGCTCCAGCCCGCGCAGGACTTCAAGCGCGCCCTGGACGCCGACGAGGGCCCCAACACCGGTGGCATGGGCGCGTACTCACCGCTGCCGTGGGCCGACCCGAAGCTGGTCGAGGAGGTGGAGCGGACCGTGCTCCAGCCGACCGTCGACGAGCTGCGGCGGCGCGGCACCCCCTTCGCCGGGCTGCTCTACGCGGGACTGGCGATCACCTCGCGCGGCGTGCGGGTGATCGAGTTCAACGCGCGCTTCGGCGACCCCGAGACCCAGGTGGTGCTGGCCCGGCTGCGCACCCCGCTGGCGGGGCTGCTGCGGGCGGCCGCCACCGGCCAGCTCGCCGCCTGGCCGGAGCTGCGCTGGAGCGACGGCGCGGCGGTCACCGTGGTCATCGCGTCGTACAACTACCCGGACACCCCGCGCACCGGCGACCCGATCACCGGGCTCGCCGATGTCGCCGAGCAGGACGAGCACGCCTACGTCCTGCACGCCGGCACCCGTACGGCGGACGACGGACGGGTCGTTTCGGCGGGCGGCCGGGTGCTGTCGGTCACGGCCACCGGAGCGAGCCTGGCCAAGGCCCGCGACCGTGCCTACCGCGCGGTCGGGCGGATCGGCCTCGACGGCGGCCACCACCGCGGTGACATCGCCGCGAAGGCGGCCGAGGCCGCCCAGGACTGAGCCGCCGCCCGCCCAGGACCGAGCTGCCGCCCGCGCCGGGCGGCAGCACCGCGCGGTCACCCCGGCGGTACCCGTGCGGCACCCCTGCGGCACATCTGCGCGAGAGTGCGACGTCTGCCCGAAAGCCACTCCAAGGAGTGATGCCTGGGCCATACGGCTGACTCCTCCCCGGCACCCAACTATGGTGCCCGAAAGGCGCACCCCGGGGGCATTGCGGCAAACAGCCGTACGGCATTGCGATGTCGGTGGGCGGTGCGACAGTGGGGAGAGGCCGTCACCGAGGCGGCCACCGCCAGCGCAGGGGGTGCCAGCCGATGGCCGGAGAAGCAGGTGAGGCCGCTGCGCGGGCACGTGCGGGCGCGGTGCTGAGGCTGCGCGGATCGGCGCTCGCCGTCGCCCTGCTGCCCGCGGCGGCCGCGGTGGTGCTGCACGCGGGCCGGGCCACCGGCCGGATCGACGGCCCGGCGTGGGACGGCGTGCGCTGGGGGCTGACCGGTGTCGCCCTGCTCGTGCTCGCGGTGGCCGCGGCCGTCGCCGCCGTGATCGTCCGCGCCGAGCCCGCGGTCAGCCCCACCGTCCCGGTCGCCGAGTCCGCCGCGCCCGACCTGTATCTGATGGTCCGGGACCTCGCCGACCGGCTCCAGGTGCCGCCGCCCTCGTCGATAGAGCTGACTCCCGACTGCGACAGCTGGTTGGAGGACCGCAGGCACAAGACCGGCGGGACCGACGCCGAGCGGCGCCCGGGACCGGTCCTCGTGGTCGGCTCGCCCTTCATGTGGTGGATGCGGATCGCGGAGCTGCGCGCCCTGCTCGCGCCCGTCGTCGCCGGCACCGCCCCCTCGGCCGACCCGGAGATATCCGCGGCCCGCCGCTTCGTCCGCGGCCTGGACGCGGCGGCCGCCGTCGCCGCCCAGGGCAGCGCCCGCCCCGGCGGGCGGGGGGTGCTGGGCCGCCCGGTGTACGCCTTCCTCGGCTGGGTCGCTCGGCTGCTGCTGCGCGCCTGCCGGGTCCACGCGGCGGAGATGGAGCGCGGGGTCGCCGCCTCGGCCTCCGAGCGTGCCCAGGCGGTCGACTACGGACTGCGGATCGTCGCCCAGGAGCAGGTCGGGCTCGCCTACGCGGGCTGGGACCGGCTGCTCACCCGGGTCGCGCTGCCCGCCTGGCGGATCGGCCGCTGGCCGTCCCGGCTGCACGCGGGCGTGGTCGCCGCGCTCACCGAGCTGTCCCGGCGCGACCGGCTCGCCGACGGCTTCGAGACCCGGCTGGGCGAGCGCCCGGCCTGCGACCTGCTGGAGGAGCCCGGCACCGTCGACGAGGCGGTCTCCCTGCTGGCCGCGCGGATCTTCCACGGCGGCCCGGACCGGGCCAGGCCCGGCTGGGAACCGGTGGGCTGGGCCCGCTACCCCGCCGAGGTCGTGGACCGGCTCTGGCGCGAGGAGGCCGGCCGCCTGATACGGGTGATCGAGGAGATGCGGCCGTCCGTCGAACCCGCGGCCGCGGTCTCCTCCCCGGCCGCCGCCGGTCGTGCGCTGCTGGTCGGCGGGGAGGGCGAGGCGCCCTTCGGCGCGGTGACGCTGGAGCGGGTCATCGACCGGCTCGCCGTCGCCGGCGGGCAGCAGGGCGAGGAGGTCGCCGCCCGGCTGGAGGCGGCGCCGCCGCTCGGGCCGTACGCGGATGCGGCCGCCGCGTATCCGCTCGTGCCCCAGCGGACCGGGCGCGAGCTGCTGGTCGACCACGTGGTGGCGCTGGTCTGCTGCGCCGCCGTCGACACCGCGGGCGCCGGCGCCGGGCTCGACTGGCTCGACGGTCCCGCGCTGCGCATGCCCGGGGTCCGCCGCAGCGAGCTGACCGCGGCCGTGCTGCACCTGGTGGAGAGCGGTGACCCGGCCCCGCTGCGCGCCTGGGTCGGCGGCACCCCCATCCGCCCGGACAAGCCGCTGCGGCTGCCGTAGCGGGACCGCCCGGGGTTGCCTGGTCCGGCCGGCTCCCGTACCGGCCCTCGGTGGCGCGCCGGGGGAGTACCGCAAACCCCCACCCCGCCGTACGGAACAACTTGAGAAGAGGGAAACTGTACGAAACGTGACTGTCAGGGTGCATTGTGTGATGTGCTGGGCGTGAGCAGACCGCACCGTTGCACCCGGCGGAGCGGGAAGTGGTTGGCGCGGGAAGTGGTTGGCGCGGGGAGGCGATCGGCGTGGGGGAAGTACGGCGATGGGAGTCGGGGGCGCTGGCGCATGGGGTCTCGGACCCGTTCGGACAGGGCCCGCTGCCCTGGCTGAGGGGCGAGCCGCAGTATCCGGGCGACGACGGCCAGGTGGTGCCGTGGTACGTGGACCTCGCCGCGAGCAACGGCAAGGCACCGCGCAAGCCGCACCTGCCGGGCCCGCGCACCGCGGACGACGTGCGCCGCCAGATCAAGGGCTTCGCCGCGGAGGCCGCCGCGGCACCCGGGCAGGCGATCGACTTCAGGATCACCGTGGACCCGCCCCAGGAGTTCACCGTCGACGTCTACCGGATCGGCCACTACGGCGGCGACGGCGCCGCCCAGGTCACCGCGAGCCCCCGGCTGTCCGGCATCGCGCAGCCCGCCCCGCTCGCGGCGGGCCGTACCGTCTCGTGCCACCACTGGTGGCAGTCCTGGCGGCTGCACATCCCGCCGTACTGGAAGACCGGCGCGTACGTCGCGGTGCTGACCACCGCGGACGGCTACCGCAGCCATGTGCCGTTCACCGTGCGGGATCTGGAGGCCCCGGCCGACCTGCTGCTCCTGCTGCCGGACATCACCTGGCAGGCGTACAACCTGTACCCGGAGGACGGCAGGACCGGCGCCAGCCTCTACCACGCCTGGGACCCCGAGGGCCGGCTGCTCGGCGAGGAGGAGGCGGCCACCACCGTCTCCTTCGACCGCCCCTACGCGGGCGCCGGCCTGCCCCTGCACATCGGGCACGCCTACGACTTCGTCCGGTACGCCGAGCGGTACGGCTACGACCTCGCGTACGCCGACGCCCGCGACCTGCACGCGGGCCGGATCGACCCGACCCGCTACCGGGCGCTGATCTTCCCCGGCCACGACGAGTACTGGTCCCGCCCGATGCGCCGGGCCGCCGAGGAGGCCCGCGCGGCCGGCACCTCGCTGGTCTTCCTCTCCGCGAACACCATGTACTGGCAGGTGGACCTGGCACCGGCCGCCGACGGCGGCCCCGACCGGCTGCTGACCTGCCGCAAGCGCCGGGCCGAGGGCGGCCAGGGCGAGGCGGCGAAGGGCCGCACCGCGCTGTGGCGCGACCAGGGCGAGCCGGAGCAGCAGTTGATCGGCGTGCAGTACGCCGGGCGGGTGCCGCAGCCCGCGCCGCTGGTGGTGCGCAACGCCGACCACTGGCTGTGGGAGGCCACCGGCGCGACCGAGGGCACCGAGATCCCCGGACTGGTCGCGGGCGAGGCCGACCGCTACTTCCCGCGCACCCCGCTGCCGGACTCCACCGAGCGCATCCTGCTCGCCCACTCCCCGTACGAGGCGACCGACGGCCGGATGTGCCACCAGGAGACGTCGCTGTACCGCGCGCCCAGCGGGGCGTACGTCTTCGCCTCCGGCACCTTCGCCTGGTCGCCGGCGCTCGACCGGCCCGGCCACGTGGACCCGCGCGTGCAGCGGGCGACGGCGAACCTGCTGGACCGGATCTGCAAGCGGGACTGAGCAAGCGGAACTGAGCAAGCGGGACCGAGCGAACCGGAGCGCGCGGGACCGAGCGAACCGGAGCGCGCGGGGCCGGGGGCGGGCCCTTGCACGCCGCCACCTCCCGGGTAGGCGAGAATCGGAGTCGAGCCACCGACTGGGGAGGACCCACCCATGCCCGGATTCGTCGACAAGCCCGAGCCCGTCCAGGTGCCCGGCCTGACCCACCTGCACACCGGGAAGGTGCGGGACCTGTACCGGAACGACGCCGGCGAGCTGGTGATGGTGGCCAGTGACCGCATCTCCGCGTACGACTGGGTGCTGCCCACCCTCATCCCGGACAAGGGCACGGTGCTGACCCGGCTGTCGCTGTGGTGGTTCGACCAGCTCGCGGACCTGGTGCCGAACCATGTGGTCTCCACCGAGGTGCCGGCCGGCGCGCCCGCCGACTGGGAGGGGCGCACCATGGTCTGCCGTGCGCTGCGGATGGTCCCGGTCGAGGCGGTGGCCCGCGGCTACCTGGCCGGCTCCGGCCTGGTCGAGTACGACCGCAGCCGTACCGTGTGCGGCGTCGCGCTGCCCGAGGGCCTGGTCGACGGCTCGGAGCTGCCCGCGCCGATCTTCACCCCGGCGACCAAGGCCGCGGTCGGCGAGCACGACGAGAACGTGTCGTACGAGGAGGTGGCCCGGCAGGTCGGCGCGGAGACCGCCGCGCTGCTGCGGCAGAACACGCTCGCGGTCTACACCCGGGCCCGTGACGTCGCCGCCGAGCGCGGGCTGATCCTGGCCGACACGAAGTTCGAGTTCGGCTACGACGACGCGGCCGCGGACCGGGAGGGCGGCGCGCCCCTGGTGCTCGCCGACGAGGTGCTCACCCCGGACTCCTCCCGCTTCTGGCCCGCCGACGGGTGGGAGCCCGGGCACGCACAGCCCTCATACGACAAGCAGTTCATCCGCGACTGGCTCACCTCGTCCGCCTCCGGCTGGGACCGGCACAGCGAGCAGCCCCCGCCCGAGTTGCCTGCGGCCGTCGTCGACCACTCCCGCGCCCGCTACATCGAGGTGTACGAACGGCTGACCGGACTGCCCTGGGCGTAGCCGCAGCGACCTGCGGCGACCTGCGGCGACCCGCGCGGCCAGGGCTCCGCTTCGCCTCCGACCGCGCCGCCGGCACCAGTTGCAGGCACCGGCACCTGCACCGGCGGCGCGGCGGTCCCCCTGTCGTTCGGCTTCTCGTGGGTCCCTGTTTCACCCCGCGGCGGGCAAAGCCGTGGAGAATCAGACGGCGTAAGGACTCCTGCCACCCAACGTGGAGTGTCACTGTGCGCGCAAAGGTTCTTCTCGCCGGCCCGACCGTCCTGCTGACCGCCATGGCCTGCCTCGCCGGCGGGGGCACCGCCCAGGCCCAGGGCGGACCGGCGGACCGGCCCGGAAAGCCGGCGGCGGGCAACTGCTCCGCGGACGTCCGGATCAGCGGCTTCTCCGACGCCCTGGACAAGACGACCTTCGACGGCACCTTCGTCGGCAACCTCTCCGCGCTCGCGCCGGACGCGCACGGCACCCTGGACGCGCTCTCCGACCGGTCGTCGCTGTTCACGCTGAGCGGCCGCACGTTGGGCGACCTCGCCCCGGAGAAGGTCGTCCCGCTCGCCGACGAGAAGGGCCAGCCGCTCGACTCCGAGGCCCTGGCCGTCGACCGGGACGGCACCCGGCTGATCACCTCCGAGGTCGAGCCGACGATCCGGCGCTACAGCCGGGACGGATCGCAGATCCTCGGCAGCCTGCCGGTGCCCGACGCGCTCAAGGTCGCCCCCGCCGGGCGGGCCACCTCCAACCTCACCTTCGAGGGGCTGGCGTTCCAGCCCGGCGGCCGCACGCTGGTCGCGTCCATGGAGGGCGCGCTGTCCGGCGACAACCACGATCTCGTACGGTTCCAGACCTGGCAGCGCGGCGGAAACGGCCGGGACTTCACGCTCGGGCGGCAGTACGCCTACCACGTGGACACCGACGCCAACGGCACGCTCCTGGGGGTGTCCGACATCGCGGCCACCGGTGACGGCCGGCTGCTGGTGCTGGAGCGCGGGTTCACCGCGGGAGTCGGCAACACCATACGGCTCTACCTGGCCGACCCGGGCCGCGCCGGCGATGTCAGCCGCGTCACCGACCTGACCGGGCAGCGGAACGTCAAGGTCATGCCGAAGACCCTGCTCGCCGACATCGGCGACTGCCCCTCCCTCGGCGCCACCGCCAAGCAGCCCCAGCCGAACCCGCTGCTGGACAACATCGAGGGCATGGCCGTCACCGGGCACGCTCCCGGCGGCGCGCTGCGCCTGATGCTCGTCAGCGACGACAACCAGGGCGCCACGCAGACCACCCGGTTCTACGCGCTGACCGCACGGCTGCCCCGGCGCTGAGGGACCCGGCGCGCGCTGCGGACCCGACGCGCACTGCGGACACGGCGAAGGCCCCGGTCGAAGTGACCGGGGCCTTCCTCCTGCTGGAGCGGACGACGAGATTCGAACTCGCGACCCTCACCTTGGCAAGGTGATGCTCTACCAACTGAGCCACGTCCGCAGGGCGTGCCGATACTGTACCCGATACCCGGCGGTGCCGAGGAAAACGGGGTGGGCCGGCGGTCGGAGGGCAACGAAAAGCCCCAGACCGTCGGTCTGGGGCTTCTCTTCTGAGCGGACGACGAGATTCGAACTCGCGACCCTCACCTTGGCAAGGTGATGCTCTACCAACTGAGCCACGTCCGCATGCGCTGTGACCACTGTACCCGATCGGCCGCCAAGGGCCGAACGAGTTGGTGATCAGAGCGGGTGACAGGAATCGCACACTGCGCCTCCCCCCTGGAAGGGGGGCGCTCTACTACTGAGCTACACCCGCGTGACCTCCGCTGACCTGGGCTTTTCGGCCCCGTCCTGCGGTGTGCCCTCAGACTAGCGGACGACCGGGGGTGGCTGTCCAATCGACACCGGCCGGGCGGGGAGCGGGTGTTGGGAGAGCGGCGGCCGGAGCCGCCGCCCCGCCCCGGTCCGCCGACGCACCACGCCCGGACCGCCGCCCACCGGACCGCCGCCCCGAACGCCGGCCGGCCGCCGACTCCCTGCTCAGTCCGCCTTGTTGAACGCCTCGTAGACCTTCTTCGGGATGCGGCCGCGGGCCGGCACCTCGAAGCCGTTGGACTGCGCCCAGGCGCGGACGGTCGCCGGGGTGGGCGCGATCGGGGTCCGCTTGTAGGCGTGCCCGGAAAGGGTGCGGCGGCGGCCGGCCTCCACGTAGGGAGCGAGTTCCTTGCGCAGCCTGTCCGCGTTCCTCGACGAGAGGTCGATCTCGTACCACTGGCCGTCGACGCCGAATGCGATCGTCTCCTCGGCGTCGCCGCCGTCGAGATCGTCGGCGAGGGTGACCAGTACGCGCTGCGCCATAGGGATCGGTCCTTTCTTGTGCCGGCTGCCTGCGTCGCGACGGGGCCGGGCCCACGCGGGGTCCGCGACCGGGGCGCCCGAGGGTGAATGAGGCGGTGGAGATACCCGTTGCTGCTGTTAATTCCCGCCGCATCCGCGCCGCAAGCCTCTTCGCTTCGGGGACCTTATGTTTTCCGCCGCGGCTTTACCCAGATATTCTGCCAGCTGATATCCAAACGTGATCGGCGATCTGCGGCGGATGTGGTGGTGCGGTATATCTACTCGCGTAGATTTCCTCACCCGGTAGGCTGAGAGAACCTCACGCACCACACCATCGGGAGTGCCAGTGGCACGCGTCGTAGTCGACGTCATGCTCAAGCCGGAGATCCTCGACCCCCAGGGCCAGGCCGTACAGCGTGCGCTGCCCCGGCTCGGCTTCGACGGGATCTCCGACGTCCGCCAGGGAAAGCGCTTTGAGCTGGAGGTCGACGGCCCCGTCGACGACGCAGCGCTCGCCCGTATTCGGGAGTTGGCGGAAACCTTTCTCGCCAACACCGTGATCGAGGACTTCAATGTAAAGGTGGAGTCGTGACTGCGCGCATCGGCGTCGTCACATTCCCGGGGACTCTTGACGACCGCGACACGCAGCGTGCCGTCCGGGTGGCCGGCGGGGAAGCGGTCCCGCTGTGGCACCGCGACAAGGACCTGAAGCAGGTCGACGCGGTGGTTCTGCCCGGCGGGTTCAGTTACGGCGACTATCTGCGGGCCGGGGCGATCTCCCGTTTCTCGCCGGTGATGGAGTCGATCATCGAGCAGGCGCGGGCCGGAATGCCGGTGCTGGGGATCTGCAACGGTTTCCAGGTGCTCACCGAGGCACATCTGCTGCCCGGGGCGATGCTGCGCAACACCGAGCTGCACTTCGTCTGCCGTGACCAGAAGCTGCGGGTCGAGACCGGCGGCACCGCCTGGACCGCGGACTACGCGGCGGGCCAGGAGATCTCCATCCCGCTGAAGAACATCGACGGCCGCTACACCGCCGACGCGCGCGTGCTGGACGAGCTGGAGGCGGAGGGCCGGGTGGTCTTCCGCTACGCCACCGACGGCCCGGCCGCGGACGGCTACGGCAATCCGAACGGCTCGCTGCGCGACATCGCCGGGATCACCAACGCGGCGGGCAACGTGGTGGGCCTCATGCCGCACCCGGAGCACGCGGTCGAGTCGCTGATCGGCACCGGCCGTACCGACGGGCTCGGCTTCTTCACGTCGGTACTCAAGAAGTTGGTAAGCGCGTGACCCTCGATACGGTGAAGCACGCCGAGCAGACCCCTGACGTGGAGCTGCCGTGGAAGGCGCTCGGCCTCAAGGAGGACGAGTACCAGCGGGTCCGGGAGATCCTGGGCCGCCGCCCGACCGGGGCCGAGCTGGCGATGTACTCGGTGATGTGGTCGGAGCACTGCTCGTACAAGTCGAGCAAGGTGCACCTGAAGCAGTTCGGTGTGAAGGCCCCGAAGACCGACGCGCTGCTCGTCGGCATCGGGGAGAACGCCGGCGTGGTCGACGTCGGCGAGGGCTACGCGGTCACCTTCAAGGTCGAGTCGCACAACCACCCCTCGTACGTGGAGCCCTACCAGGGCGCGGCCACCGGGGTCGGCGGCATCGTGCGCGACATCATCGCGATGGGCGCGCGGCCGGTCGCCGTGGTCGACCCGCTGCGGATGGGCGCGGCCGACCACCCCGACACCAAGCGGGTGCTGCCCGGCGTGGTCGCCGGCATCGGCGGCTACGGCAACTGCCTCGGCCTGCCGAACATCGGCGGCGAGCTGGTCTTCGACGCCTGCTACCAGGGCAACCCGCTGGTCAACGCGGGCGCGATCGGCGTGATGCGGCACGAGGACATCCACCTCGCCAAGGCGTCCGGCGCCGGCAACAAGGTCATCCTCTACGGGGCCAGGACCGGCGGCGACGGCATCGGCGGCGCCTCGATCCTCGCCTCGGAGACGTTCGACGCCACCAAGCCGAGCAAGCGGCCCGCGGTGCAGGTCGGCGACCCGTTCCAGGAGAAGCTGCTGATCGAGTGCACGCTCGAGGCGTTCGCCGAGAAGCTGGTGGTCGGCATCCAGGACCTGGGGGCGGCGGGCCTGTCCTGCGCCACCAGCGAGCTGGCCTCCAACGGCTCCGGCGGCATGCGCGTCGAGCTGGACGACGTACCGCTGCGCGACTCCACGCTCTCGCCCGAGGAGATCCTCATGAGCGAGTCGCAGGAGCGGATGTGCGCGGTGGTGGAGCCCGCGAAGGTGGAGCGGTTCCTGGCCATCTGCGAGAAGTGGGACGTCATCGCCACCGTCGTCGGCGAGGTCACCGACGGGGACCGGCTGGAGATCTTCTGGCACGGCGAGAAGATCGTCGACGTGGACCCGCGCACCGTCGCGCACGAGGGCCCGACGTACGAGCGCCCCTACGCGCGGCCGGCCTGGCAGGACGCCCTGCAGGCCGACGACGCGGGCGCGCTGGCCCGCCCGGCCGGCGGCGACGAGCTGCGCGCGCAGGCGCTGCGGGTGCTCTCCTCGCCGAACGTGGCGTCGAAGGCATGGGTCACCGACCAGTACGACCGGTTCGTGCAGGGCAACACCGTGCTGGCCCAGCCCGAGGACGCGGGCATGATCCGGGTCAACGAGGAGACCGGGCTCGGTGTCGCCATCGCCACCGACGGCAACGGCCGCTACACGAAGCTCGACCCGTACACCGGCGCGCAGCTCGCGCTCGCGGAGGCGTACCGGAACGTGGCGGCGACCGGCGCGAAGCCGCTGGCGATCTCGGACTGCCTGAACTTCGGGTCGCCCGAGGACCCGGACGTGATGTGGCAGTTCGTGGAGGCGATCCGCGGGCTGGCCGACGGCTGCCTCCAGCTCGGCACGCCGGTGACCGGCGGCAACGTCTCGCTCTACAACCAGACCGGTGAGGCGGCCATCCACCCCACCCCGGTCGTCGCCGTGCTCGGCGTGATCGACGACGTGGCGCGCCGCACCCCGATGGCCTTCACCGACGAGGGCCACCTGCTCTACCTGCTCGGGGAGACCCGGGAGGAGTTCGGCGGGTCGGTCTGGTCGCAGGTCGTGCACGACCACCTCGGCGGGCTGCCGCCGGCGGTGGACCTGGAGCGGGAGCGGCTGCTCGGCGAGATCCTGATCTCCGCGTCGCGCGACGGCATGGTCGACGCCGCGCACGACCTGTCCGACGGCGGGCTGCTCGCCGCGGTCACCGAGTCCTGCCTGCGCGGCGGGCACGGTGCCCGGCTGGTCGTTCCGGACGGCCTGTCCGCGTTCACCTTCCTGCTCTCGGAGTCGGCCGGGCGCGCGCTCGTCGCCGTTCCCCGCTCGGAGGAGCTGCGCTTCACCGACATGTGCGGTGCGCGGGGTCTGCCCGCGACCCGGGTCGGTGTGGTCGACGGTGAATCCCTGGAGGTCCAGGGCGAGTTCACGATCCCGCTGGCGGAACTGTCGCAGGCTCACCACTCGGCGATCCCGGGGCTGCTGTCCTGATCGACCGTCACTTGCGGTGCAGGGGCGCCCACGCCGGGACTTCGGCGGGGGCGCCCTTGTCGTGTCGGCTGCTGCCGGCCGGCGGCAGCCGTGGCGGAGGCGGTGGCGGTCGTGGCGGCGGTGGTCGTGGCGGCGGTGGGTTCCGCGCGAAGCGGAATCAACCGGCGCTCGCCTGAGGGCAGTTCGTCGCGGAGCGTGCGCGCGTACCGACCTTCCGCTGTCACAGAACCGGTACAAGAACGGCGTTGCGGCTTCAACTCCGCCCGGCTTACGGTGAGTAAGGCTCTTGTGGCGTGCGGGTGCACCGTGATGAGGGGGGACACATGAAGTTCGACATGGGTGCCACGACCCTGGCAGACCTGACCAAGAAGACCACCGGTTCCAGTGAGGACCTCGGCGTACTGATCAAGCAGCTGGTGGCTGCCGCCGATCCGCTGGAGGGCAAGTTCAACGGCGCGGGCAAGGCGGCCTTCGACTCGTTCAAGTCCCGCGCCGACAGCATCACCAGTGACCTGAACGGTTCGCTGCGCGCCATTCTCGGCGGACAGACCGGCATGGACCGTTCGTTCGGAACCGGCGACGAGGAGCAGGCGTCCAACGCGCATCAGAACATGGGCTCCGCGAACTTCGACGCCGCCCGTTTCGGGGCGCGCTGACCGGACCCGCGCGCGAACGCGGGCACGTCGAGGAGGGGGAACACGACGATGGGAAGTTCCAGCGACCGCAGGTCGTACGACACGGACGCGTCCAGCGAGGTGCAGGGCGGCCTTCAGGGGATCATCAGCCGCCTGGAGCAGGTGCTGACCGAGCGCGACCAGGCGGTCAAGGCGGCGATGGCGGACTTCACGGCTGATGGCGTGTCAGCCGAGTACCACGGCAAGGAAGTTCGCTGGAACCGGGCGGCGGGCGAGGTGCGGGACATTATCCGGCTCGTGCGGACCACCCTTGAACAGAACGACGGTACGGCGCAGTCGACGGCCGCGCGGGCGAAGGCAGCGGTGGACGGGATCGGTTGACGGGACTGGTTGCCGGGGTCGGTTGACGGCGGCGGTAGGCGGGATCGGTTGACGGGTTCGGTTGACGGGTTCGGTTGGCGGGTTCGGTTGCCGGCGGCGGTAGGCGGCGCGGGCTGGCCAGGGCAGTTGATCGGGTCGGCGGACGGGGCCTGCTGACGGGGCCGGAGGCGGGAGCGCCGGCTCGGGGCGGCAGTCGGGGCCGGTCCGCGAGCCGGGCGTGCCGTGCGGCGGCGTCCGGAGGCACAGGGGGGAACTGATGGCGAAGTGGGACATCACGCCTTCGGGCGTCCAGAGCGTGCTGAACAAGGTGATCAAGGCCGCGGACGGGCTGAACGACGCCTCGACCGGCCTGGAGAGCGGTATCACCGGCGCCGCCGCGGCTGCCGGGACCATCAAGGCGGGTGACTACGAGAACGGGTACGCCGTTCTCAAGCCGGGCCAGTACGGGCCGCCGATGCCGGGCGCGGAGGGCCTGGTGGCCGCGGCGCTCGGCCAGTTCATCCAGGCCCACGAGAAGCAGCTCGCCTACATCGCCCAGCGCACCACCAACTCCCTCACCGGCGCGCGCGACGCGACCAACGAGTACGTCAAGGGAGACCTGGCGATGGCCGCGAAGGCGCAGCAGGAGGCGCTCAAGGAGCCGGTGATCCACATGCCGGGCGACGGCGGGGGCAAGGGGGACGCGAAGTGACGGCGGCACCCATCAACCCGGCGGAGATACCGCAGTTCACCGGCAGCCTCGTCCAACTCGAAGTGGAGATCGAGGACCTCAAGACCAACGCCGGGTTATGGCGGTCCTCGGGCTCCGACGTGGACACCCAGTTCCAGGGTCTGTCCGCGTTCTACAAGGCGCCCGAGGCGGACCAGTTGTTCGCCACCACCGCGCCGGTGGCCGCGAAGTCCGATGACTTCGCCACCCAGTTGGAGTCGGTGACCTCGGCGCTGGACGCGTACTCCACGGAAATCGGCCCGCTCACGGTCAAGCTGGCCCAACTCAAGCACCAGGCAACGGAGTTCGCGGCGAGCGTCGCGGGCGACCACCACTGGACCAACGACAGCAAGAAGGTCTCCCACAACAACGACCTGCGGCACGACGTGGACGTGACCGTGGCCGCGTTCTGGGCGGCCGAAGTGGCCTGCGCCAACAAGATCACCGCGCTGTTCGGCGGCACCCACTACATCCAGGACGACGGCAGCCACGCGCAGAACATGTACGGCATCGGAGCCAACGACCTGGACCACGCCTCGGAACTGCCGTGGGGCGACCACGTGGACCGCACGTACCGCTGGTACAACCCCAAGAAGTACGGCCACTGGGTGAAGTCGTTCGTCTGGGACGGCTTCATGGTCGACGGCGTGTGGGGCACGATCAAGGGCCTCGGCACGCTGGTGGGCACCGGCGGCTGGCACTCGATGGCCGAGGCGTGGACGAACCTGGCGAAGCTGGCCACCGGGCTGACGATCATGTCCTTCTCGCCCGCGCTCGCCCCGATCTTCCTCGCCACCCCCGGCAAGTACATGCCCAAGTGGGTGCGCGAGTCGCGCGACGCGGTGAAGAACACCGGCAAGGCGCTGGTCGCGTGGGACGAGTGGAAGAAGAACCCGGCCCGCGCGGCCGGTGCGGTCACCTTCAACGTGCTCACCGTCATCGCCTCCGACGGCGCGGGCAGCGCGGCGAAGACCGGCGCCGCGGCCAAGACGCTGTCGGTGGCGGCGAAGGCCGGGCGGATCGTCGACCCGATGACGTACATCGGCAAGGCGGGCACCTACGCGGTCGTCAAGGTCAGCGACCTGTTCAAGGGTGTCGGCGACGTGGACAAGATCACGCTGCCGCCGGACGTGGTCGAACTGCCGGACGGGACCGTGGCGATCCCGGTCAGCCCGGAAGGGCTCGCCGACGGGGTGCACGTGCCGGACGGGGTGCATGTTCCCGAGGGGGCGCACGCGCCGGTTGCGGGTGCGCCCGAGCACGCGATAGCCGATCCGACGAACCCGGCCGTGCACCTCCACCCGGACGGTGAACTCACCCGGCCCGACGGGAGTCAGGTTCCTCCGCCGCACGAGCCCAGTGCCGCCGAACGGGCGGCGGGGCACTCCGTGGAGCCGCCGGACGAGCCCCTCGCGTCCGGGGTGCCGCACGGCGCGAGTGGCCCGGACCGGCCGCCCGTCCTCGTGAGCGCCGGCGCCCACCCCGCGGCCGAGGCCGCCGCGCACGCCCCCGAGCCGCCCCCGGTCCGCCTCACCAGCGACGCCCCCGCCCCCCATTTCCCCGACGGCACCCCGCCCCCGCCGGAGCCCCACCTCCCGGGCGACGGCCCCCTCCCCCACGACCCATCGACCCAGGCAGCCCACGACCCTGCCCGCAGCCCCAGCGCGAGCCACGAACCACCGGGTGCACAGCCTGCCCACCACGAGCCGGGCACGCGGCCACTCGGGCAGGAGACTCCGGCCGGCCACGGCGGTGGACATGATGCCGGACAGGTCCCGCACCACCCGGGAGGTGGTAGCGATTCGTCAGCCGGAACGCATGACCCGTCCAATGAGCCGACCGGGGTCAACCACGAGGCCCCGGGGGCGGCCCACGATGAGAGCCTGGCATCGAAGGCGAATGACACACTCAGCGCGGTGGGATCGGTAGTTCATCCCCATGTTCCAGAATATGTAAAGGATGGACCAACTCGAGGGATCTTCAACGCCGGGGGTGCCGACGTTCCGCTTCGCAGCGGCGTCAAGGGTCCTGGGCAATGGTTCCACGAAGGAGACAACTTCCCCGGCGGTCCGAAGTCGGGCAGGACGTATGCAACGACTCATGTCGAAGGTCATGCGGCTGGAATAATGCGCGATCTCGAAATCGATGACGCCGATCTGTATATAAATCGTGATACCGGACCATGTGCGGTTGCGGGAGCTTGTCGATTCGTTTTGTACAAGCTCCTACCCAAGGACGCTACACTGAGAGTCCACTTCCCGGATGGCGCTGGTGGAATAACGACATGGATCTTCAAAGGAGGGCAGCCTCGATGGACGGTGGGGTAATGCAAACTTTCTACCTGAGGTACTGGAATCCGAGTTCTGGGCAGGAAGTGGCCCTCGATGTACAGCAGGTCGACGAAGTTGTGGCGTCGGTTGAGAGGGCTGCAGAAATCTATGGCAGCGAAGAATCTGATTCTCTGCCTGGTGTCGCGCTATGGAGCGAGGTGGACACTCCTGAGAACAGCCTGAATATTGGCGTCGCATCGGACGGGTGGGCCGTTGTTCACACCGACGAAGAGTTTTTTCAGGTGGCATCACATCGCTCCATCGGGTCGATGGAGGAGCTTCGTCGTGTCCGCTTCGATGATTTCATCGAAATTCCGGAGGTATGCTTCATCGACAAAACTGTAGCGCAGGAAGTGATCCATCATTGGATGATCTCGGGGGAACTTCTTGATGCTGCAGGGTTCTCCGGTGAACTTTACTGACGGTGTCCTTGTTAATTGCCCACCGCGCGAGCGATCCGTCCCATTTTTCATGGATCGCGACGCGGGGAGGCTTGTTATCGGCAATGGCGAATTAGAGGAGAGACGAGTGGGGGGCATGCCAAGGCATCGGAGCCGAGGTCCGCACAGTGAGAATTACGCGCGGCTCATGGTGGATTCCGTGCGGGATGAAATCGAATACATGGAGCACTCGCCGGTTAATTTTGGTGGGGCGATGAACACTGTTGAGCTGAATTTCAACGCCCAGTGTCTGCTGGACCCGCCTGGAGGCGGCATCGATACGTGGGAGGCTGCCGTTTGGGCGATGCAGGTCCACTCGGCTGTTTTTGAGTCTGCGACCGCTTCGGGTGAGAGCGTGGAGTGCCGGATCGGTGAGAAGGTCCGCCGCCTTCCGGTTTCCGGCCCGTGCTCTGCCGCCAACGCCGCCCGGTGGGTGAGCGCGTTCTGGTACGCGATCATCTGCCGTGAGCAGGAGCGGATGACCCGCCTGTGCGAGGTTCCGATCGAGTTGTTGCGTGAGTCGGAGCGGATCGGTGAGTTCGAGATCGACGAGTACGCCTACCACTGGGTGGACGCGCTCCAGCGCTACTGGCTGCGTCGGCCCGGCTTCGTGGAAACCCTGACCGAGGCGATCGATTTGTCGCATCCGGACGTCGCGACCGTCGCGGACCCTGAGGCGCTCAACAAGCTTCTCTACCAGCCGATCAACCTGTTCTACCGGTTCGTCACGCACAATGTGGACGGCTTCAACGACGCGTTGGTGGACGCGCTGGAAGCACACAAGTCGTACTGGACCGCCGACGAGGACCGTGCGAAGAGTACGTCGGGGAACGTGCCGATCGGCGTCCTCGCCGTCGCGTGCCTCGCCTACGACGGCGAGATCCCGATCCGCGTGAGGTCCGACTACCTCCCCATCAAGCTCCTCGACCGCGCCTGGGTGGGGGAGTTCCCGACCGTGTAGGCGAGACGGACGCGGGCGGGACCGATCCCGCGGATGCCCTCGACGGGTGGGTCGGCCATCGATCAGACTTGCTGTAATCGGGTGACTTCGAGGCGTTGGACGGAAGAGGATGGCCGCGCAGGACTATGACAGTCAGTTGCTCGAATCGGTCTCCGTGCGGCGGAGGCGGATGCGGGACGCGCTGCTGTTCGGGGTGCTGCGGGCGCGGCGGACGGCAGACGAGCGGGTGGGGAAGGCGGTCGCGGGGCTGGTGATCGCCGCCGTGCTGTGTGCGGGCTGCGTCGGCTGGTCGTTCGTCTCGCACCGTCTGATCGGCCACCTCGGGACCACCACGCCGGCACCGACTTCGACGGCGCCGGCGGTGCCGAGCGCGTCCGACCCCCCGTCCGGCACCCCGTCCGCCACGGTGCCGTCGCCGTGACGGATGTCCGTCCGAGCCACAACTGCCCCCCGAGCCAGGAGAGTTGCGAGCAGACTGATGCCGACGGGACACGCAATGACCGCTGACGGTGCCGACGGCGCCGGGATATCCGTGCGGAAGGCCGCCGGCCCGGGTCCGCGGGGCGGCAGGCTGAGCCGGGTCAGCCTGGTGGGAGCCCGGCGCCGGATGGACCTGGTGCTGCCGTCCGACGAACCGGTGGGCCGGCTGCTGCCGGACATCATCGAGATGCTGGACGACCGGGTCGCCACGCAACCGATGCTCCGTCAACTCGTCACCTCCGACGGCTCGGTGGTGCCCCACGACGGCACCCTGCGCGACGCCGGGGTGATGGACGGCACGGTGCTGCGGCTGGTCCGGGTGCAGGACGTGCCCTCGGCGCCGGTGGTGCACGACGTGACGGACGAGGTCGCCGAGGACCTCGACGTACGCGCCTGGCGGTGGAGCCCGCAGGCGCGCCGGATCACGGCCGGGGCCGCCCTCGTCGGCTGGCTGCTGGTCGGCGGTCTGCTGGCCCGGGTGTCCTACGCGCCGTCCGCCGTGGCCGCGACCCTGCTGGCCCTCGGCGCCGTGCTGGCCGTGGCGGGCGCGGTGGCCGGGCGCGCGGGGCGGCGCGGGGCGGCCACGGCGTTGATCACCGCGGCCGGACCGCTGGCGGCGCTCGGCGCGTGGACGCTGGGCGACGCGGAGGGCTGGAGCGCGGCCGGCAGCTTCGCCGGGGTCGCGGTCATGGTCCTCGCCGCGCTGCTGCTGCTCGGCGCGTTCACCCCGCTCGGCCGCGCGGGAGTGCTCGGCGCGGTGATGGTCGGGGTGGTCGCCGCCGTGGCGGAGGCCGCCGCTGCCGCACAGCACGGCGCGGGCACCGCACCGCGGCAGGCGCACACCGGCGCCGTGCTCGCGGTGGTCTGCGTGGTGCTGCTCGGTGTGCTGCCGCGGCTGGCGCTGTCCTCGGCCGGTCTGACCGCGCTGGACGACGAGCGGGCCGACGGTGCCTCGGTCAGCCGGCACCGGGTGGCGTCGGCGCTCGACGCCGCCCACCGCGGGCTGGTGCTGGCCACGGCGGTGGTCGGTGGCGGCGCGGCGGTCGCGGCCGTACTCGCGCTGCGGACGCCCACGGTCTGGACGGTGCCGCTGGCGGTGATCACCGCGCTGGTGCTGGCGCTGCGCTCGCGGGCCTATCCCCTGGTGACCGAGGTGGTCCTGCTGCTGCTGGCCGCCGCGGCCGTCGCCGTGCGCGGCGCGGTGCTGTGGTCGGACCGGTCCGGCGCCGCGGGCGCGCTCGCGGGGTGCGCGGTACTCGGGGCCTTCCCGCTGGTACTGCTGGCGGTGGAGCCGCCCGAGCACGTCCGGGTCCGCTTCAGGCGGCTGGCGGACACCGCGGAGGCGGCCGGCGTCATCGCGCTGTTCCCCCTGCTGGTCGGGGTGTTCGGGGTGTACGGGCACCTGCTGGACACGTTCGCGTAGGTCTTCGCGCGGTTCACGGAGGAGGTAGTTCGGTGGCGTCGCAGGACGACTGGCAGGCAGGCGTGCTCAACGACCTGGTCGCACAGGGGGTGCCCGACGGGCGGGGTGGTCCCCCCGGCTCCGCCGCGCCCAGCTCACCCGCGCCCGCCTCACCCGCGCCTGCCTCACCCGCGCCTGCCTCACCCGCGCCTGCCTCACCCGCGCCACCGGCAGGACCCGCGGGAGCCGTGGCACCGGCAGGAGCCGTGGCACCCGCAGGACCCCCGACCCCGTCCGCGCCACCCTCCGCACCGCCCGCCCCGCGCGCCCCCGCCCCCGGCCCGTCGTCCGCCCGGGCACCCGCGCCGGCCGCCTCGCGCCCGCCCGGCCCCACCGCACCCACCGCACCCACCCCACCCTCCGCCGCCCCCGAGCCCACACCGGTCCCCGGCGCAGCCACCCGCCCGGCCCGCCGGCCCCTGCACGGCGACCCGCCGCTGCGCAGGGTCCTGCGCACCCTTCGGACCGTGCTCGGCTCGTCGGCGGCCCGCGGGGTCGCCGACGCCACCGCGACCGCCGAGCAGGTCCAGCAGCCGGTGACCACCGGCCGCCAGATCGTCGTCACCAGCATCCGCGGCGGCGCCGGCAAGACCACCGTGGCCGCGCTGCTCAGCCGTACCTTCGTGCACTACCGGCACGACCCGGTGCTCGCCATGGAGGCCGACTCGGCCCTCGGCACCCTCCCGACCCGGCTCGGCGCCACCTCGGTGCGCTGGACCTGCGCCGACGTGGCGGGTCTGGTCACCCCATCCATGCGGCTGACCGACATCACCGGCTACCTGGTCGCCCTGGACGACCGCGGCTGGCTGCTGCCCGGCAGCCGCGGCGACATCGGCGCCCCCGTGGACATCCCCACCTACCGCACCGTGGTGATGGCGCTGCGCCGCTTCTTCGCGGTGACGGTGGTGGACTGCGAGACGCTGCCCGGCGAGGTGGCGCGTACCGCCCTGGTCACCGCGCACGCGTGCGTACTGGTCGCGCCGGCCACGGTGGAGGGCGTCGCGTCGACCGCCACGGTGCTGGCCTGGATGTCGTCGCTGCCCAAGCAGGTGCTGCGCGGCACCGTGGTCGCGCTGACCTGCTCGGCACCCGACCAGGTGCTCGATGTCCGGCGCGCGGAGCGGGAGTTGCGCGAGGCGGGCGTGGAGGTGGTGGTGATCCCGTACGACCGGCACCTCGCCGCGGGGGGCGTGATCTGCGCGCCCCTGCTCGGCGCGGAGACCCGGGTCGCCGCCACCCGGCTGGCCGGGATCGCGCTCGACCGCGCGGTGGGCCGGGGCGCCGGCGGCGAACCGGCGGGCCGCCGGACACCGGTGGACCAGCGCGGGCAGGCCCGGACCGAGGACCGCCGGCCGTGACGCAACGGATCGTGCACCGGCCCGCACGCACGTCGAGCCCCCTCCTGCGTGACGTCCCCCGGGTCGTGGAGGCGCCGCCGAACCTGCCCGAGGGCAAGGCCGGCAGCCCCGCCACCGCGCTGCTGCCGCTGGCCGGCGTGGTCAGCTCGGTGGTGATGATGACCGTCATCCGCAACAGCCAGTTCGCGGCGATCGGTGCCATCGTCCTGGTGCTCGCCGTGTGCGGCGCGCTGGCGCTGTTCCTGTCCCAGCGCGGCAAGGCGCAGCGCACCCGGCGCACCCAGCGCGAGCGGTACCTGGAGTATCTGGAGGAGCTGCGCGAGGAGTTGGGCGCGGCGGAACGGCGGGTACGGGACCGGGCGCGGGTGCTCGACCCGCCGCCGGACGCGCTGTACGACATCGTGCGCGACCCGGCGCGCGCCTGGGAACGCCGCCGGCTGGACCGGGACTTCCTCCAGGTGCGGATCGGCACCGGCAACGTGCCGGTACGCGAGCTGGTGCTCGGCAAGGGCGGCTCGGGCGTGCTGACGCCGCCCGACCGGTTCATGCTCAACGAGGCCGGGGCGCTGCTCGCCCGGTTCTCCCGGGTGGCCGACTTCCCGCTGACGGTGCCGCTGGACCGGGCCGGGAACGTCAGCATCGTCGGGGACCGCGAGGACGTGCTGCGGGTGGCGCGGGCCCTGCTGGTCCAGACGGCGGCGCTGCACGCGCCCGACGACGTGGGGATCGCGCTGTCGGTGCCCGGCGGCCGGCTGCCGGAGTGGGAGTGGGCGAAATGGCTGCCGCACGTCCTGGAACCGGACGAGGAGGACGGCCCGGTGCCCGCCCGCCGGATCGCGCCCTCTCCCGAACAGCTCGCCAAGGTGCTCCGGCGCGACCTGGTCCGGCGCGCCTCCTACACCGCCGAGCTGCGCCGCGGCCTGTCCGACCAGGACGCGCTGCGGCGCACCGCCCGGCTGCTGGTGTTCAGCGACGAGTACGGCGGTCCGGCGGTCGAACTGCCGCGCCCCGACATGGCGGTGGCGCTGCGGGACATGGGCGTCACCGTGGTGCACCTGCTGGCCGAGCACCTGCACGAGCCGGACGAGGTGACCGTACGGATCACCGTGGACGGTGACCACCTGTCCGTAAGGGACCTGCGCGCGCCGGGCGCCGACGGGCCGGGGGCGGAGAGCGCGGCCTCGGCGGCCGTGCCGGGTGCGGGGAACGCGGGCGGTACGGGCGGCGCGGGTGGATCGGCCGGCGGGCGCGCGGAGGAGGCCGGCGGCGCGGTCGAAGGGACGGCCGACCCGGTGACCGTCGCCGGCGCCGAAGGCATCGCCAGGCTGCTCGCACCGCTGCGGCTGTCGGAGGAGTCCGTCGACGACGGCACGCCGATCTCCGGAGCGGTGGACTTCCCCGCACTGCTCGGCGTGGCCGACCCGGCCGCCCTCGACCTGGCGCGGATGTGGGCGCCACGCGGTGAACGGGACTTCCTGCGGGTGCCGATCGGCCTGGACGACCGGCATCGCCCGGTGCTGCTGGACCTGAAGGAGTCCTCCCAACTCGGCATGGGACCGCACGGGTTGTGCGTCGGCGCGACCGGCTCCGGGAAGAGCGAGCTGCTGCGCACCCTGGTCCTGGCGCTCGCCGCCAACCATCCGCCGCAGGACCTGGCCCTGGTCCTGGTGGACTACAAGGGAGGCGCCACCTTCGCGCCGTTCGCCGAACTCCCGCACGTCGCAGGGGTGATCACCAACCTGGAGAACCAGGCTGGCCTGGTCGAGCGGGTCCACACCAGCCTGGCCGGCGAGGTCAAACGCCGCCAGCAGGTGCTGAAGGACGCCGGCAACGTGGCGGACATCGGCCGCTACGCCGCGCTGCGCGCCGAACGCCCCGAGCTGGAACTCGAACCGCTGCCCCACCTGTTCGTGGTCATCGACGAGTTCGGCGAACTCCTCACCGAGAAGCCCGACTTCATCGACCTGTTCCTGTCGATCGGCCGGATCGGCCGGTCCATCGGGGTGCACCTGCTGCTGTCCAGCCAGCGCATCGAGGGCGGCAAGCTGCGCGGGCTGGAGACCTACCTGTCCTACCGGCTGGGGCTGCGGACGTTCTCCGCGGACGAGTCGCGCACCGTGCTGGACACCCCGGACGCCTTCCTGCTGCCGTCGCTGCCCGGCTTCGGCTACCTCAAGGTGGACACCTCCACCTACCGCCGGTTCAAGGCGGGTTACGTCTCCGGCGCGCACCGCCGTACGGCCGTCGCCGACGCGGCCGAGGAGCAGCCGCTGGCGTACCGCTACCCGACGTACAACGTCTCCGCGGCACTGGGCGGCCCGCTGCGCGGCGACGACGCGGAAGGGGCACCGGACCAGGAGCAGGACCGTGCGGCCGCGACCGCGCTGGACAGCGGCCCGACCGTACTGTCGGTGATGGTGGACCAGTTGCGGGAGGCCGGCACCCCCGGGCGGCGCATCTGGCTGCCGCCGCTGCCCGCGGCGGTCGCCCTGGACGCCGTCGCCGGCCCGGTGGAGGTGACCGGGGACGGGATGCGGCTGACCCGGCCGGCCGGAGCGATGCGGGTGCCGCTGGGCCTGCTGGACGATCCGGCCCGGCAGCGGCGCGGGCCCTGGGTGCACGACCTGACCGTCGCCGGCGGGCACACCGCGGTGGTGGGCGGCCCGCAGTCCGGCAAGACCACGCTGCTGCGCACCCTGGTGCTCTCCCTGGCGCTCACCCACACCCCCCGCGACGTGGCCGTCTACTGCCTCGACCTGGCCGGCGGCGGCCTGTCGGCGCTGACCGGCCTGCCGCACGTCGGCGGGGTGGCCGGCCGGTCGGACCCCGAGCGCTGCGCCCGCACGGTCGCCGAGGTCCGCGGCATGCTCGCCGCCCGCGAGCAGCTCTTCCGCCGGCAGGGCATCGACTCCGTGGACCAGCTGCGCCACCTGCGCTCGGCCGGCGGGCTGTCCGAACTCCCCAGCACCGAGGTGGTGTTGGTGATCGACGGATACGGCACCCTGCGCGAGGAGTTCGACGCCCTGGACGACGGGGTGGCCGACCTGCTGAAGCGCGGCGGCGGCTACGGCATCCACGTGGTGGCCGGCATGCTCCGCTGGAACGACGTGCGGATCGCCAACCAGTCGCTCTTCGGCAGCCGGGTGGAGCTACGGCTGGGCGACGCCACGGATTCCGCGATCGACCGCCGGCTCGCGCAGACCCTCGGCGCCGGTGACGCCGGCCGGGCCCTGACCGACGGCCGGCTGTTCGCGCAGGTGGCGCTCCCGCGCATCGACGGGCGCGCCACCGCGGAGGCCCTGGCCGCCGCACTCGGCGACGCCACCGCCACCATCCGCGCCACCTGGCACGGTGAACCGGCGCCCGCGGTACGGGTGTTGCCCGCCAGGCTGCCCGCCGCGAAGCTGCCCTCGGCCGCCTCAGAACCCGCGGCGATCCCCCTCGGCGTCGACCAGGACGCCCTCGCCCCGGTGCTGCTCGGCCTGTTCGAGCGCGACCAGCACCTGGTCGTCCTCGGCGACGACGAATGCGGCAAGACCAACCTGCTGGCCCTGGTCGCCGCCCAGTTGATCGAGCGGTACTCCGACGACGAGCTGGTCTTCGCGGTGTTCGACCCGCGCCGCGGCCTGCGCACCGCAGTTCCCGAGCCGTACCGGGGCGGCTACGCGTACAACGTCCGCCTCTCGACGGGCCTGGCGGCCGGCATCGCGACCGAACTCGACAAGCGGCTGCCCGACGAGGCCGCTCAGGACGCGCTGCACCCGCTCGGCGACGGGCCCGGCTTCGACGGTCCGCGCATCGTGCTGCTCATCGACGACTACGACATCCTCACCGCCGCCGGCCAGCAGCCGCTGGCGCCGTTCCTGCCGTACCTGCCGATCGCACAGGACATCGGCCTGCACGTGGTGCTCACCCGCCGGGTCGCGGGCGCCTCCCGCGCGCTGTACGACCCGTTCCTGACCGCGCTGCGGGAGACCGGCGCGACCGCGCTGGTGATGGCCGGCGACCGCGCGGAGGGCCAGCTCTTCCCGGGCGTGTACGCCTCCGCGCAGCCGCCTGGCCGCGGCCTGCTGGTGCGCCGCGGACGCGCCCCGCAGCTCGTCCAGACCGCCCTGGCCGAGCAGGAGGCACCGTGACCAAGGACATCGTCGTCCTGACCCCGAAGATGCCGGACGCCTTGCGGCTGCTGGCGAGCCTGTACGCGGGCGGCCCCGACCAGTACATGACCGGTGACGCCGAGGGAGCCGTGATCCAGCTGACCGGGCCCGACGGCCGGCCGCTGGTCTCCGTGGAGGCGCCGGTACTGGTGCAGGTGGCCGGAGAGGTCGAGCGGCTGCTCGGCGCGAAGGCGGCTCGCCGGGCCGGGCTGACCGGTGCGCACCGGGGCAGGCCGGTGTGGTGGACCGAGGTGCGTGCGTCCACCGCCGTGCCGGACGCGGCGGCCCTGGCCGGCTCCGTCGCGGGCCGGCTGGCGCTGCTGCTGGACGGGGTGTGCCATCCGGCCGGGGCCGTACGGTCGTTGGGCGTGGTGCGGGTCGGCTCGCGGCCACCGGCGCGGGTCGGTCCCGGCGACGGTCCCAGCGAGGGCGAGGGCGAGGACGAGGGCGAGGGCGAGGGCGAGGGCGGCGGCGCGGCCACGGTCGGCGGGAGCGCCGGCGACGGCGCTGACGTCGGCGCGGAGGTGTCCGCGGCGGCCGCGCCACCGGGCGCGCTGCCCGCGGTGGACGTGGCCACCGCCACCACCGCCGTCGTCATCGGGGACCGGCCGCTGGTCTCCTTGTCGGCGTGGCTGTCCGACGTCCTGCGGGCCTGCGCCGAGACCGACCGCGCCCTGCAGATCGTGACCCCGCCGGGCACCCGGATGAGCATGCTCACCCGGTTCGCGCTCACCGGCGCACCCAACCGCTGGGTGGTGGGCGACTCCTCGGGCTACTACGACGGCCTGTCCGGCGCCGAACTGCACTGGAAGGACGGCACCTTCGCCGCCATCCCCACCCCGGAGGGCACCGGGCGGCTCGCGGACGCGTTCCGTCCCGCCGGGCCGACCGCCGACCGGCAGCTGAGCCTGTCCTTCCACACCGTCCACCCGCCCGAGGAGGACCTGCTGCTCGGCGGCGCCGTGGAAGCCGCCTGGCAGGCGCTGACCGGCGCGCCGCCGACCGGATGGGGCACCGCGGAGCCGGTCAACCTGCCTTGGTCGCGGCGCCAGTTGACCGATCTGGCCCGCGGCCGAGCGCCCAGGCCCACCTTCCTCGCCGTGGTCGGGCGGCCCGAGCGCCCGGCGGTCGCGTCGGTCCGGGTGACCCGGGTCGGAGGCGGCGTCGAGCAGGATGTGACGCTCGTCCTCGGCTACGGTCCCGGCGACGCCCTCCCGCTGGACCGCATCGCGTCCCTGGCCGGCACCCTCGTGGCCGAGCACGGACTGGTCACCATGCTCGCCGCCGTCCGCCCGGCCACGCGCGACCTGACGGTGCCCGCGGTCTTCGAGGCCCCGCCGGTACCGGTGTCCTTCACCCTCGGCGCGGCCGGCGTCGCCGACGTCACCCTCACCCGCGCCCGCCGGCCCCCACTGGAGATCGAACCGCTCCAACTGGGCTCCTCCGTGGCCCCCGCCCTGCACTACCCGCTCGGCGACGGCACCGATGCCGAGGCATGGCAGTCCCTGCACATCCTCACCGAACACCTCGCCGTCGCCACGCCGTAGCGGGCCGGTGCGTCGCCGCACGAGCGACGGGCCTTGTCGGAGGCGGCTGTTACGGTCGGCCGTCGGTCGGGCGGCGCGGTGCTCGCCGTGTGGACGAGGGAGGTCGGGGCCCGTGGGGGAGAGGGACGCCGAGCCGCAGGACGCGGGGCCGGTGGCGTACGGGGCGATGACGCTGCTGGCGGCCGCGGTGGTCGTGCACGACCGGAAGAAGGGGCGGGTGCTGCTCCTGCGGCGGGGGCCGGGGGCGCGCTACGGCGACGGGCTGTGGGACCTGCCGGTGGGCAAGAGCGACCCGGGGGAGCCGATCACGCGCACGGCGGTGCGCGAGCTGTACGAGGAGACCGGGGTGCGGGTGGCGCCCGAGGACCTGGCGGTCGCGCACCTCGTCCACGGCGCCCACGGCGTGCAGTCGCCGAACGGCTATCTCACCGTGGTGTTCGCGGCCCACCGCTGGACCGGCACCGCCGAGAACCGCGAGCCCGGCAAGCACCGCGAGGTCCGCTGGTGCGACGTCGACGCGGTCCCGGAGCGGTTCGTCCCCAGCACGGCCCGCGCCCTGCGTGCCTACCTCGGGCGCGGCCCCCTGCTCTCCGAACACGGCTGGCCCGCGGCGCCCGCGGAGTAGTGCCGGCAGCGGCGGCGCGACGGTTCACGACCGGGGCAGGCCGTACCGTCAACCGATCGGCAGATCACCGGACTTGAGCGCGCGGACGAACGAGGTCCAGGCGGCGGGGGTGAACGTGAGGACAGGGCCCTCGGGGTCCTTCGAGTCGCGGACGGGCAGCACCGCCGGGTTGCCGTCGCCGACCTCGACGCAGTTGCCGCCACTGCCGTTGCTGTACGACGACTTGCGCCACTCGACGCCGGGGCCCAGGTCACGAGCAGTGGTCATGGTCTGCTGTACTCCTCCGCCACCGACGAGATGAGGTTGAGGGACGCCTCCGGCGACAGCGCGACGGCCCGCGCGTAATCGTATGCCCGCTGGTGTTGGGACAGGTCCAACTGGGGTCTGCGGATGGCGGTTTCGAGCTGACCGATGTACGCGGCGGAGCAGAAGACTCACTCGCCGAGCTGGCCTTGGGTCAGGCCGGCCGCCTCGCGCAGGCGGCGCAGCTCGGAACCGTAGAAGCTCTGCGGGGATTCGTAGGGACTGAGGTTCTTCGGCTGGGTCATCGGACCACCGTTCCTCGCGAGTTGGAGCTCAAGAGGAGTGGAGACCGTGGCACCGATGAGCGTAACTACGCGGTGGGCGCTGCGTAGTGCGCTCGGCGGAACGGGGGAGGCGCCCCGGGGCGCGTGGGAGCGTGACGGCGCGAACCGCGCGCCGGGTTCGCGCCGCCGGAGTGCGGTGACTGCGGGTAGTACGTTGCCCCCTCGGACGTGCCGCGCGGGTGGCGGCGGATGAGGAGGCGGTGGGCGTGGAGGCGCTGGGTCAGGTGCTGGCGGGGAATCCGTATCCGGGGCGCGGGGTGGTGTGGGCGCGGACCGGGGACGGGCGTTGCTGCGGGGCGTACTTCCTCACGGGCCGCACCCGTGCCTCGCAGGCGCGCGAACTGCGACGCGGCGACGGCGAGTTGGTGGTCGCGGCGACAGAGGGCCCAGGCGGTGACCCGCTGCGGCACTACGTGGGCGCGCGGGAGCGCGGGGAGTGGCTGGTGTACGGCAACGGGGAGCAGGTCGCGGAGGTCGCCGGGCGGCTGGACGAGGGGGCCGAGCCGCTCCGCGCGCTGTCGGGGCTGGCGTACGAGCCCGATCCGCCGATCCACACGCCCCGGATCACGGTGGTCGCCCACGGTTCGACCGGACGGGCCTGGCTCGGCGCGGCCCGGCGCGGTGCGGGTGGCCGGGAAGCGGCCGACGTGCTCACGCTGGCGGTCGGCGCGCTCGCCCCGGGCGACGCGGTGCTGATGACCACCTACCGTTCCGACGGCCGTACGGTCGCCACCGCCGAGCCCTACGTCGACACCGCGACCCGGGCGAACACCCCGGCCGAGCTTGCCGCCGAGATCTGGGACGTCCTCGCCCCCGAACTCCGCGTGGCCCTGGCCGTGTTCGAGCCCGGCAACCTGGAGGGCGCCCTCCTGCGACAGCGGCAGCCGGAGTAGTGCCGCAACCTCCGGGCCGCCCGAGTGCGTCAGCAGGTACGACGTGGCACTTACGCAGTACCGGGAAACCACCGAGAAAGGCCGGACATGTACGAGTACAAGGTCGTCACCTTCCGCGAAGCGCTGATCGGGGACGCGCTCGACAGCGACAAGTTGGAGAAGGTGCTCAACAAGCACGCCGAGGACGGCTGGGCGCTGAAGGACATCACGTCCGGCGAGGTGAAGGGCCGGATAGGCCCCGGCGCGGTCGACGGCCTGCTCATCACCTTCGAACGCCCCCGCCAGGGCTGAGCGCCCGGCGGGAGGAGGTCCGCGCGGCTGCGCTCGTTGTCCGAGTTGCCTGAGTACACAGGCATCGGTGAGCGTGGCCGCGTGGTCACTTTCGGTCGCCGACCGTCTGCACGATCAGAAGCCGAGCGTGACGATCCGGGCACAGGGGGTACGGGGGGCCGCCGTGGACGACCGGCCGCAGGCGTGGGAGCGAGGGGGACTCCTTCCGGAGGAGTGCGAAGTCCTCGCCGACGCGGCCCGCGATGTCGAGGGTCTCCGCCTTGCATTCGTCGGCGGAAGGTTGGGCGCCAAGACGGTGCCGGACGCGGTTCACACGGCGATCACGATGTGGCTGCTGCGGCAGCGCATGCAGCAGCAGCCGCAGTGGGATCTTCATACAGGACAAGTGGACCGAAGGGGCCGCGGCACCCGAAAGCTAAGCTCGGGGGTATGCCGACCCCCGGGGAGAGCCGCCGCCGTGTCCGTACGTATGAGCCCACGCGGACGTGGGGAGCGTTGCGCGCGCAGGTGGGGCATGTGCGGGTGGCCGCACGGGGGTTGACCGGGGAGCAGTGGAAGTGGCCCTCGGGGCTGCCGGGTTGGGACGTGCGGCTGCTGGTCGTGCACATCGTCCGGCAGGTCGAGGCGATGGGGACGATGCTGGCGGCGGAGCCGCCGGCGGCCGGGGCGAAGACGGTCGGGCTCGACACCTGGGCGCTGTCCACCGCGGGAATCGCGGAGAAGCTGGACGCCGCGACCCGGGCGGAGGAGGCGCGGACCGCCGATCCGCTCGTGGCCCTCGAAGCCGCCGCGGAGCAGCTCGCCGCGCTGGAGGCCGAGGCGACCAGGGCCGACCGGCTGGTGCCGAGCCCGTTCGGCCCGATGCGGGCGAGCGACTTCCTGGTGACGCGGCTGGTCGAGCTGGTCGTCCACAGCGACGACCTCGCCCGCGCCACCGGCATCGAGGTCGGCTTCGACCGGCACGCGGTCGCCGGGGCGGTACGGGTCCTCGCGGACGCGCTCGCCGCGAAGGCGCCCGGGAACTCCGTGGAGGTGCGGGTGCCGCCGTATGCCGCCGTGCAGTGCGTGGAAGGGCCGCGGCACACCCGCGGCACCCCGCCGAACGTCGTCGAGACCGACCCCGTCACCTGGCTGCGCCTGTCCACCGGGCGCACCTCGTTCGCGGACGAGGTCGACGCCGCCCGCGTCTCCGCGTCCGGCGAGCGCGCCGACCTCGCGGCGTACCTCCCGGTCCTGGGGTAGCTCCTGCCCGGTCCTGGGACAGCTCCTGCGAAGTGGCTCGGCCGCTTCCCCCAGGCGTCTTCCAAAAACCGGAGTCCGGTTCTGATTGCCCCCGGGCCGCCCCTTCTGTCGGTTCCGGGAGCGGCGGACGGGGGTGGGCCAGGTGGCGGCCATGAGGGCTCCCCGACGTGATTGGCCGGAAAACGACCCTGCGCCCGGGCGCGCCCGACTCCGTAAGGCGAACATCACACCGCTTGCCACGTAAGGCATGACGCGCGTAGACCCAGGGAATTGAAGGTTCGCCCGTTCGGATGAGAGGCATTCCTGCCCTAGACTCGACAACGTGCCTCGTGGTGACGGACGACTCAGCCACGACCTGCTCCCCGGTGAGAAGGGCCCCCAAGACGCCTGCGGTGTCTTCGGTGTCTGGGCCCCAGGGGAAGAGGTCGCCAAACTCACCTACTTCGGGCTGTACGCCCTGCAGCACCGCGGACAGGAGTCCGCGGGCATCGCAGTGAGCAACGGCTCCCAGATCCTGGTCTTCAAGGACATGGGCCTGGTTTCCCAGGTCTTCGACGAGACCTCCCTCGGCTCGCTGACCGGCCACATCGCCGTCGGCCACGCCCGCTACTCGACCACCGGCGCGTCCGTGTGGGAGAACGCGCAACCCACCTTCAGGGCCACCGCCCACGGCTCCATCGCGCTGGGCCACAACGGCAACCTGGTGAACACCGCCGAGCTCGCCGAGATGGTCGCCGCGCTGCCGCAGGGCCCCGGACGGGCCACGAAGGTCGCGGCCACCAATGACACGGACCTGATCACGGCGCTGCTGGCCGGCCAGGTCGGGCCGGACGGCACCCCGCTGTCGGTCGAAGAAGCCGCACCACAGGTGCTGCCGAAGATCAAGGGCGCTTTCAGCCTCGTCTACATGGACGAGCACACCCTCTACGCCGCCCGTGACCCGCAGGGCATCCGCCCGCTGGTGCTGGGCCGGCTGGAGCGCGGCTGGGTGGTGGCCTCCGAGTCCGCCGCCCTGGACATCTGCGGCGCCAGCTTCGTCCGGGAGATCGAGCCCGGCGAGCTGATCGCCGTCGACGAGCAGGGCCTGCGCTCCTCCCGCTTCGCCGAGGCCCGCCCCAAGGGCTGCGTCTTCGAGTACGTCTACCTCGCCCGCCCCGACACCGACATCGCGGGCCGCAACGTCTACCTGTCCCGGGTGGAGATGGGCCGCCGGCTGGCCAAGGAGGCCCCGGTCGAGGCCGACCTGGTGATACCGACACCGGAGTCCGGCACGCCGGCCGCGGTCGGCTACGCCGAGGCCAGCGGCATCCCGTACGGCTCGGGCCTGGTGAAGAACTCCTACGTCGGCCGGACCTTCATCCAGCCCTCGCAGACCATCCGGCAGCTCGGCATCCGGCTCAAGCTCAACCCGCTCAAGGAAGTCATCCGCGGCAAGCGGCTGGTGGTGGTGGACGACTCCATCGTCCGCGGCAACACGCAGCGCGCGCTGGTGCGGATGCTCCGCGAGGCCGGCGCGGCCGAGGTGCACATCCGGATCTCCTCGCCGCCGGTGAAGTGGCCGTGCTTCTTCGGCATCGACTTCGCCACCCGCGCCGAGCTGATCGCCAACGGCATGAGCGTGGAGGAGATCGGCAAGTCGCTGGGCGCGGACTCGCTGTCGTACATCTCGATCGACGCGATGGTCGAGGCGACCACGATCGCCAAGCCCAACCTGTGCCGGGCCTGCTTCGACGGCGAGTACCCGATGGACCTGCCCGACCCGGAGCTGCTCGGCAAGCAGCTGCTCGAGGTCGAGCTGGCCGGTGGCGCGGACGCCGCCGACGCACTGCGCCGGCCGTGAGCCCGTACCGACCTGCCCCGCGGGCCGCCGGCCCGCACCGCAGCCCCCACCCGTGCCCCCGCCCCGGCCACCCCGGCCCGGGCCGGGCGCCGCGACCGTACGACCCGTACGACCGACACGAAGGTTTCCCCAGCCATGTCTGAGACAACCGGTGCCAGCTACGCAGCCGCGGGCGTCGACATCGAGGCGGGCGACCGCGCCGTCACCCTGATGAAGGAGTGGGTGCGCAAGGCGTCCCGCCCCGAGGTGGTCGGTGGCCTCGGCGGCTTCGCCGGGCTCTTCGACGCCTCGGCCCTCAAGCGCTACGAGCGCCCGCTGCTCGCGTCGGCCACCGACGGCGTCGGCACCAAGGTGGACATCGCCCGCCGGATGGGCGTCTACGACACGATCGGCCACGACCTGGTCGGCATGGTCGTGGACGACCTGGTGGTGTGCGGCGCCGAGCCGCTGTTCATGACCGACTACATCTGCGTCGGCAAGGTCTACCCGGAGCGGGTCGCGGCCATCGTCAAGGGCATCGCGGAGGGCTGCGTGCTGGCCGGCTGCGCGCTGGTCGGCGGCGAGACCGCCGAGCACCCCGGGCTGCTGGGCGCCGACGACTTCGACGTGGCGGGCGCGGGCACCGGCGTGGTCGAGGCCGACGGGCTGCTGGGCGCGGACCGGGTCCGGCCGGGCGACGCGGTGATCGCGATCGAGTCCTCCGGACTTCACTCGAACGGGTACAGCCTGGTCCGGCACGTGCTCTTCGACCGGGCCGGCTGGGCGCTGGACCGCGAGGTGCCCGAGTTCGGCCGCACGCTGGGCGAGGAGCTGCTGGAGCCGACCAGGATCTACTCGCTGGACTGCCTGGCGCTGGCCCGCACCACCGAGGTGCACGCCTTCTCGCACATCACCGGCGGCGGTCTGGCCGCCAACCTGGCCCGGGTGATCCCGGACCACCTGCACGCCACCGTGGAGCGCCCCACCTGGACGCCGGGACCGGTCTTCGGAGTGGTCGGCGAGCTGGGCGGGGTGCGGCGCGAGGAGCTGGAGAAGACGCTCAACATGGGCGTCGGCATGATGGCCGTGGTGCCGCAGGAGTCGGTCGACGTGGCGCTCGCGGTGCTCGCGGACCGTGACGTGGACGCCTGGGTGGCCGGCGAGATCCGGGCGCGCGAAAGCGGCGCGTCGGCCGTGGAGCTGGTCGGCGACTACGGCGACGATGCCTGACCCGGACGGTTACCCGCGGTGAGGAAACATGCCGACGACGAAACCCGGCCCGGGGCGGACCCCGGGCCGGGCCTCAAGCGTTGGCGGCGTCAAGCGCGACGGCGCTGAGACGACGGTGACGGCTCGGACTGTTCGTCCTGGTCATCGTCCTCGTCGTCGTCGTTGTACAGATCCGCGTACTGAGCGTACGGGTCGTCGTCCAACTCGTCGTCATCGTCCTCGACTGGCTCCGGATTAACCGGCCTCGACGGCGATGCGCCCAGCTCGTCGGCCAGACGTGAGAGATCCGTGCCGCCGCTGTTGTACTTCAGCTGGCGGGCGACCTTCGTCTGCTTGGCCTTGGCCCGGCCGCGCCCCATGGCTCGACCCCCTTAACGGCGGGGCTCGACGGCCCCGAGTCTTGACACGCGTTCATGATCCGGACGGCCTCCTTGGAGAGAGACCGGTCCGTAGGGCCTCAACGGTACCTGCTTCCGACGCCGCACGGTACGTCGCCCGCACGACGCGCGTCGGAACAGGGGATATTTGCGGCCCTGTCGTTCCTGGTCAGACCCGATTTTACCTTCTTCTAGCGCGAACTTGCTATCGGGCCGTGCTATCGGTCACGCCGAGGCCCCCGGACGGGCCCGTTCCGCCCCCGTCCGGGGACCTCGACGACGGCTCAACCCAGGCGCAACCCAGGCTCAACCCAGGCTCGGCCGCAGCCAGTCGGCGGCCAGGGTGCGCTCGGCGATCCGCTGCTCGGCGAGCCGGTCGGCGGCCACCGCGGGCGGCACTCCGTCGACCTTGGCGCGTTCGAATATGGCCAGCGTGGTGTCGTGGATCTTCGCGGCCTTCGCCTTGGCCCGTTCGAAGTCGAACCCGCGCAGCTCGTCGGCGACCTGGATGACGCCGCCGGCGTTCACCACGTAGTCGGGGGCGTACAGGATGCCGCGGTCGGCGAGGTCCTTCTCGACGCCGGGGTGGGCGAGCTGGTTGTTGGCTGCGCCGCAGACCACGGTGGCGGTCAGCGCGGCGACGGTCGGATCGTCGAGCGCGCCGCCCAGCGCGCAGGGGGCGTAGACGTCCAGCGGGCTGCGCACCAGCGCGTCGGCGTCGGCGACGGCGGTCACGCCCGGGTGGCGGGCGGTGATCCGCGCGACCGCGTCGGCGCGCACGTCGGTGACCGCGACCTCGGCGCCGTCGTCGACGAGGTGCTCCACCAGGTGGTGGCCGACCTTGCCGACGCCCGCGACGCCGACCCGGCGGCCGCGCAGCGTCGGCTCGCCCCACTGGGCCTTGGCGGCCGCGCGCATGCCCTGGAAGACACCGAAGGCGGTGAGCACGGAGGAGTCGCCGGCGCCGCCGTTCTCGGGGGAGCGGCCGGTGGTCCAGCGGTTCTCGCGGGCGACCACGTCCATGTCGGCGACGTAGGTGCCGACGTCGCACGCGGTGACGTAGCGGCCGCCGAGCGAGGCCACGAAGCGGCCGTAGGCGAGCAGCAGCTCCTCGGTCTTGAGGGTGTCCGGGTCGCCGATGATGACGGCCTTGCCGCCGCCGTGGTCGAGGCCGGCCAGGGCGTTCTTGTACGACATGCCGCGGGAGAGGTTGAGGGCGTCGTCCAGGGCCTGCTCGTCGGAGGAGTAGGCGTGGAAGCGGGTGCCGCCGAGGGCCGGGCCCAGGGCGGTGGAGTGGAGTGCGATCACGGCCCGCAGGCCGGTCGGGCGGTCCTGGCACAGGACGACCTGCTCGTGTCCGCCCTGTTCCGATCGGAACAGCTTGGCGATGACGGCGGCGCCGTTGCCGCCGTCGGTCTGACGTACGTCGGTCACGGTGGTGACTCCCATAGTCCGGTGGTGCTCGCGGTCCCATTGGGTTCGGGTGTCTCGCCCCCCGTACGGGTGGCGGAGGGTTCGATGGCCTCAGGGTAGGCCCTGCACCCAGTGGCCGGGATCACCTCCGGCGGAGGCGGTCCCGTGGGACGATCGGAGGCGTCGGCACGGCGGGTACGGCGTTGGAGGAGCGGGCGTGGGCGGTTCGGCGGTACTGGTCCCGTACACGTCGTATCTGCGGGTGTACGAGCCGCTGGCGGCCTTTCCCGAGCCCGAACGCACCCACTGGTACCGGTATGCGGCCGCGGGCCGTGAGCGCGGCGCACAGGACGAGCTGAGGCAGTCGCTGGCCGGGCTGGTGCCGGTGCCGCCGATCGCGGTGCCGGTGCACGAGAGCCGGGAGGCGTTCATCGCCGAGGTGGGCGGGGTCACGCACGTCTGCCCGTGGCGGACCCGGCTGCGCGGCTGGATGGCACTGGAGCAGCTGGAGGGACAGCTGCCGGCCCCGGTGCTCGACGCGATGGTGCCGCCGGTGGTCAGGCGGCAGGCCGCGGCCGACCACGAGGCGTGGCGCGAGCGGAACCCCGACGCGCGGCCCTGGATTCGCTCGGCGACCTGGCACGTGCCGGTGCGCTGGTTCATCCTCGTCGGCGACGACGAGCGGGAGTACGAACCGGTCGGCGCGGAGGACGCCACGGGCGGGTCGAAGCAGCCGATGATGCGCTACCGCACCCCGATGGTGCAGGCGCGGCGCCGGGTGGCGCGCGGCCTGCGGGTGCTCAAGGAGGCGCTGGACGAGAGCCCGTTGGTCGACGGGCTGATCGACGTGGGGCGCTGGCTGGAGGAGTTCCACCCGCGCTCGCTGGTCGAACTGGACTACGGCGGGCTGGTGCACGTGATCGGCCCGGAGGCGCTGGCGGCCGACCGCTCGGCGGCGGACGCGGCCGAGGGGCTGGCGGCGCTGCGCGAGGGCGACTCGGCGGCGGCCGGCACGGCGTACGAGCGGCTGACCGATCGGTGGCGGGCGGTGCGCGAGCTCCAGTTCGCGAACTGAGCCGGGCCGTGGCGCACGGCGGGGCGGTCGGGATCTGACGGGTTGTTGTCTCCGGGTGGGCCGGGTGTTGTCTCCGGTCCGGCCCGCGACGTGCTTCTGCCCCTGGTGATGGTGCTATTGGCCCAAGCGTGACGCAGAGCACGTAACCGGACTCTTGCCTGCATCACCATCTGTCATGCCAAAATGGGACATCGGGTCCGCCTCGGGCTCGCATCGAAGGTGGGGATGTGGCGGATGATCGCGCTGTGACTGATCGTCACGTTGGTGTGACTGTCCGCTATGGCCCGGTCCATCGGCTTCCGTCGAGCTTGAACACCTGAGAGGGCAAATCCATCGGTTTGGCCGACGCGGCTGGACGGATGGTGTAGTTGTAGTGCCGAGGACAAGCCGTTCGTCCTATTACCGACTCGGCCCGCGTTCGCCCATATCGGGCAACGCGGGTCAAGGTGCAGAATTTAAGAGGAAAGAACCGCGTTGGTTCGGTTCTCTCGAGGAGGCCGCTCATGACCGCTCGCACCCCTGATGCCGAGCCGTTGCTAACACCCGCTGAGGTCGCCACCATGTTCCGCGTCGACCCGAAGACGGTCACGCGCTGGGCCAAGGCAGGCAAGCTCACGTCGATCCGCACGCTCGGCGGGCACCGCCGTTACCGCGAGGCGGAGGTCCGTGCGCTGCTTGCGGGCATTCCGCAGCAGCGCAGCGAGGCCTGACAGCCCTTTTGGGCGGCTTGTGGGGCCCCTACCCCATACGTCGCCGTCCGAAGGCCACCTGCCCCCATCAGGAGGCCCGAGGGGAGGGCGAACAGCAGGACGCAACACCGTATGACCGTAAGAGGATCGCATCGGACTCCGCCGGGTCCGATGCGATCCTCTTTTTTGTGTGCCCGGTCACACGTGATGCAGGTGGGTACCATTGCACATATTAAATCGAGAGCCTTGCGCAGGGCCTCCAGTTCCTTATGTGTCCCACAAGTTCGCGTGACTCCCGTCACATGTGCGGCACTTGAGGTTGTTGCCTGCGATGCGGTAATGAACCGGCTTGGCCCGTTAGGGTCTTCGGTGCCGTCGTGCCTCCGCGGCCGCCCCGGTCGCCGGCCCGGCGGGACGGAAGCCCTCAACTCCTCGCAGGCCGACGGGACTTGCCGGGCGCGTGGCCGGGTCGCCCCGGCGCGCGGAACGGCCCGCACACGCGCGCCTGGGGCCGCGGAGCGCGCCCCTGTGTGCCGGCGGGTCCCAGGGGGCGGTGGAAAGCCCGCGTACGGGGGTGTGGTTGGCGGTGTGGGGCCGCGACCTGGTTGGGGACGGCCGACGCTCGCCCGAGCCTGGATGGGACGGCGGAAAGCCCGTCTCCCGGGGTTCGGGGGACGGGCTTTCGTTGTCTGGTGGGGTTTTGACGGGATTTGCTGGGTCTGATTCGCGGCTGGCGCCGCGTGGCGCGGCCTGGGCCGGCCCGGGGGGACGGCGGAAAGCCCGCCTCCCCAGGTTCGGGGGACGGGCTTTGCCATCTGCTGCGGTCCTGACGGGATTTGAACCCGCGGCCTCCACCTTGACAGGGTGGCGAGCACTCCAAACTGCTCCACAGGACCTCGTTGCGAGTCAGACTGTACAGCAGGTCAGGGGGTGCGGTCGAACTCAGGACCAGGCGGCGTCGAGGGCCTTGAAGACGCGCTTGTCCGAGACCGGGAACGCGGTGCCCAGGGCGTGCGCGAAGTAGCTGACCCGCAGCTCCTCGATCATCCAGCGGATGTCGCGGACGGCGGCGGGGACCGGGCGTCCGGCCGGCTGGGCGGCCAGCAGCTCGGCGTACTCCGCCTGGATCTCGCGGACCTTCTCCATACGGGTGGTGTCGCGCTGGACGCCCGTCGGCATCTGCTGGAGGCGGCGGTCGGCGGCCACCAGGTAGCGCAGCAGGTCCGGGAGGCGCTTCAGGCCCGCCCCGGTGACGAAACCGGGGTACACCAGCCCGGCGAGCTGCTCCTTGACGTCCTGGACGTTCGCGACCAGGACGAGGCTCGCGGTGTCCTTCAGCCGGCGCTCGCAGGAGTGCCAGGCCGCGAGGACCTGCTGGACCTGCTGGATGGAGCGCCCGGTCAGCTCGACCAGGTCGGCCCGTACCGCGTCGAACAGCTTGCGGTAGCTCTCCTCGTCCCAGGCGGGCCCACCGTGCTCGGCGATCAGCCGGTCCGCGGCCGCGGTGGCGCAGTCCTCGAAGAGGCCCTGCACGCTGCCGTGCGGGTTGCGGGACAGCGCGAGCTTCTGCTGGTTGGAGAGTTTGTCGGCGGCGAACTTCGCCGGGTTGACCGGGACGTTCAGCAGGATCAGCCGGCGGGTGCCGCGCCACATCGCCTCGGCCTGCTCCGGCTCGGTGTCGAACAGCCGCACCGCGACCGTGGCGCCCTCGTCGACCAGCGCCGGGTACGCCTTGACCGGCTGCCCGGCCCGCCTGGTCTCGAAGGTGCGCGGGAGGGCGCCCACCGTCCAGTCGGTGAGGCCGGTGCGCTGCTCCATGGTGGCCAGCGCCGGGTCCGAGGCCCGCTCGAACGCCTTGGTGATCGCCTCCCGCGTCTTCGGCCGCAGCCGCTGCTTGAGCGCGTCGAGGTCCTTGTCCTCCGCGTGGCCGGCGACCTTGCGGCGCCGCTCGTCCACCACCCGGAAGGTGATCTTGAGGTGGTCGGGCACCTTCGACAGGTCGAAGTCCTCCGCCGAGACCCGTACCCCGACCATCCGCTGGAGTTCCCGCGCCAGCACCACGGGCAGCGGGTCGGGGCCGGCCGCGACCCGGTCGAGGAACGCCTGCGCGTAGTTCGGCGCCGGGACGTAGTGGCGGCGGATCGGCTTGGGCAGCGAGCGGATCAGCTCGGTGACGACCTGCTCGCGCAGGCCGGGGATCTGCCAGTCGAAGCCGTCGGGCACCACCTGGTTGAGCACCTGGAGCGGGATGTGCACGGTCACACCGTCGGCCTCCCCGCCCGGCTCGAACTGGTAGGTCACCCGGAACTTCAGCGCGCCCTGCCGCCAGGAGTCGGGGTAGTCGGCCTTGGTGACCGCCTCCGCGTTCTCGTTGATCAGCATGGAGTGCTCGAAATTGAGCAACTCCGGTTCCTCGCGCCGCTTGTGCTTCCACCAGGAGTCGAAGTGGGCGCCGGACACCACGTGTTCGGGCAGCTTGCCGTCGTAGAAGTCGAAGAGCGTCTCGTCGTCGACGAGGATGTCGCGGCGGCGGGCGCGGTGCTCCAACTCCTCTACCTCGCCGAGGAGTTTGCGGTTGTCGTGGAAGAACTGGTGGTGGGTGCGCCAGTCGCCCTCGACCAGGGCGTTGCGGATGAACAGCTCGCGCGAGGTCTCCGGGTCGATCCGCCCGTAGTTCACCTTGCGCTGGGCGACCAGCGGGACGCCGTAGAGCGTCACCTTCTCGTACGCCATCACCGCGGCCTGGTCCTTCTCCCAGTGCGGCTCGCTGTAGCTGCGCTTGACCAGGTGCTCGGCGAGCGGCTCGACCCACTCCGGCTCGATCTTCGCGTTGACCCGCGCCCACAGCCGGGAGGTCTCCACCAGCTCGGCCGACATGATCCAGCGCGGCGGCTTCTTGAACAGCGCGGAGCCGGGGAAGACCGCGAACTTCGCGCTACGGGCGCCCAGGTACTCGTTCTTGTCGGTGTCCTTGAGGCCCAGATGCGACAACAGCCCCGCGAGCAACGACACATGGACCCGCTGCGGGTCCGCCGCGTCCTGGCCGCCGGTGGGTTCGGGCTCGATGGTGATGCCGAGAGTCCGGGCGACCGAGCGGAGCTGGCTGTAGATGTCCTGCCACTCGCGGATGCGCAGGTAGTTGAGGAACTCGGAACGGCACATCCGGCGGAAGGCGGAGGAGGACAGCTCCTTCTGCTTGTCGCGCAGGTACGCCCACAGGTGCAGGAAGGAGAGGAAGTCGCTGCTCTCGTCCTTGAACCGGGCGTGCTGCTGGTCGGCCTGCGCCTGCTTGTCGGCGGGGCGCTCGCGCGGGTCCTGGATGGACAGCGCGGCCGCGATCACCATCACCTCGCGCACGCAGCCGTTGCGGTCCGCCTCCAGCACCATGCGGGCCAGCCGCGGGTCGACCGGGAGCTGGGCGAGCTTGCGGCCGGTCTGGGTGAGCCGCTTGCGCGGGTCCTTCTGCTGGGGGTCGAGCGCGCCGAGCTCTTCGAGGAGCTGGACGCCGTCCTTGATGTTGCGGCTGTCCGGCGGGTCGATGAACGGGAACTTCGCGATGTCGCCGAGCCCGGCCGCCGTCATCTGAAGGATCACCGAGGCGAGGTTGGTGCGCAGGATCTCCGCGTCGGTGAACTCGGGACGGGACAGGAAGTCGTCCTCGTCGTAGAGCCGGATGCAGATGCCGTCGGAGGTGCGGCCGCAGCGGCCCTTGCGCTGGTTGGCGCTGGCCTGGCTGATCGGCTCGATCGGCAGCCGCTGCACCTTGGTGCGGTGGCTGTAGCGGGAGATGCGGGCGGTGCCGGGGTCGATCACGTAGCGGATGCCCGGGACGGTCAGCGAGGTCTCCGCCACGTTGGTGGCCAGCACGATGCGGCGGCCGGTGTGCTGCTGGAAGACGCGGTGCTGCTCCGCCGACGACAGCCGCGCGTACAGCGGCAGCACCTCGGTGCCGCGCAACTGCCGCTTGGTGAGGGCGTCGGCGGTGTCGCGGATCTCCCGCTCGCCGGAGAGGAAGACCAGGATGTCGCCCGGGCCCTCGGCCTGCAGTTCGTCCACCGCGTCGCTGATCGCGGTGATCTGGTCCCGGTCGGCCTCCGCGGAACCCTCTTCGAGGAGCGGCCGGTAGCGCACCTCGACCGGATACGTGCGCCCGCTGACCTCCACCACCGGGGCGTCGCCGAAGTGCCGGGAGAAGCGCTGCGGGTCGATCGTGGCGGAGGTGATCACGACCTTGAGGTCGGGGCGGCGCGGCAGCAGCTGGGCGAGGTAGCCGAGGATGAAGTCGATGTTGAGGCTGCGCTCGTGGGCCTCGTCGATGATGATCGTGTCGTAGGCGCGCAGCTCGCGGTCGGTCTGGATCTCGGCGAGCATGATGCCGTCGGTCATCAGCTTGACCAGGGTGGAGTCGCCCACCTGGTCGGTGAAGCGGACCTTCCAGCCGACCGCCTCGCCCAGCGGGGTGCGCAGCTCCTCCGCGACGCGCTCGGCGACCGTCCTGGCCGCGATCCGGCGCGGCTGGGTGTGGCCGATCAGGCCGCGCACGCCCCGGCCCAGCTCCAGGCAGATCTTCGGGATCTGGGTGGTCTTGCCGGAGCCGGTCTCACCGGCGACGATCACCACCTGGTGATCGCGGATCGCCGCGAGGATGTCGTCCTTCTTCTGGCTGACCGGCAGCGACCCGGGGTACGTGATCCGCGGCACAGCAGCCTGGCGGGCGGCTATCCGGGCCTCGGCCCTCCCGATCTCCGTGTCGATCTCGGTGAGCACCGCGGTGCGCGCCTCCGGCTTGCGGATGCGGCGGGCGCCGTCGAGCCGGCGGCCGAGCCGCTGCTCGTCGCGCGAGGAGAGCGCGGGCAGCCGCGCGGCGAGTCCGGAGAACTCGGCGGAGGAGGAGGGTTGCGTAGACATACGCGATCCAGCATCGCACCTGCCGGGGAGGACGGGCGAACCCATTTCGGCGGGGTTTTCGGGGCGTCCGGACGGGGGCGCGGTCCACGGGGTGCCCGCGGGTGCCTGCCGGCTGCTTACCGAGTGCCCGTCGGGGTGCCTGCCGGGGCGCCCGCGCCAACGACGCAGGGCCCGTCTCCGATGGAAACGGGCCCTGTGTCGTGCGGTGGCTGGGGCCGGGGTCGAACCGGCGACCTACCGCTTTTCAGGCGGTCGCTCGTACCAACTGAGCTACCCAGCCGCAGCGGTCCTGACGGGATTTGAACCCGCGGCCTCCACCTTGACAGGGTGGCGAGCACTCCAAACTGCTCCACAGGACCTTGCTTGGTGCGGCACAAGTGTGACACATGATGTGCCCCGCTCTCGCACCGGTTTTCCGCGACGCCCGCGCCATGCCTTCCGGGCCCCCGGAAACCCCTGGGGATTTCCTGTGACCGTTCGGACATTTCGGCGGGCTGATGTCGCTGGATCAGCGTAGCAGAATCGGGGCGGGGTCCCGTACGCACGAGGTCCGCGCGGGCACAGGTACGGCTTGGGAAAGAGCTTTGACGGTGTCATGACGCGCTGGGTAGCGTGCGGCCATGGACGTGCTGAGGTACGTGGCTTTCGCCACCGACGCCTCCGGGGGGAACCCGGCGGGCGTGGTGCTGGACGCGAGCGGCGCCGACGAGGCCGCGATGCTGGCCGTCGCCGCCGAAGTCGGCTACTCGGAGACGGCGTTCGCCGTGCCCCGCCCCGACGGCGGCCTGGACGTCCGCTACTTCAGCCCGCTGGCCGAGGTGTCGTTCTGCGGGCACGCGACCATCGCCACCGCGGTCGCCCACGCGCGTGAGCACGGCCCCGGCGCACGGGACTTCCACACCCGGGCCGGGCTCGTCAGGGTCGGGACCTCGGTGGGGGCCGACGGCGTGATCACCGCCGAGTTGGTGAGCGTGCCGCCCAGGTCGGTGCCGCCGGCCCCGGACGACCTGCCGGAGTTGCTCGCCGCGCTGCGCTGGTCCGCGGACGAACTGGACCCGGCGCTGCCGCCGCGGATCGCCTACGCCGGCGCCTGGCACCCGGTGATCGCCGCCTCGACCCGGCAGCGGCTGGCCGCGCTCGACTACGACATGGCCGCGCTCGGCGACCTCATGCGCCGCCGCGACTGGACGACGGTCGACCTGGTCTGGCGGGAGTCGGAGACCGTCTTCCACGCCCGCAACCCCTTCCCGCCCGGCGGTGTGGTCGAGGACCCGGCCACGGGTGCGGCGGCCGGCGCGTTCGGCGGCTACCTGCGGGAGCTGGGCCTGGTCGCGCTGCCGGCCGAGCTCACCATCCACCAGGGCGACGACATGGGCCGGCCGAGCGTGCTGACCGTCGGCATCCCCGCGGACCCCGCCGAGGGCATCAGCGTGCGCGGCGCGGCCGTACCGATCCCGGACTGACGTCAGGCCCGGCGCCGCGCGTCACCCGTACGGGGGCGGTACGGCCGGCTCGGGACGGGTCCCGGGTCGCACCGGGTAGACCTGGGGGAGCCGCCGGAAGGGGCGGACCCGGGTGGACCAGGGGCGCGAGCGGGGAGTCGAGCGATGGCCGGACACATGCGGTGCGGGTACGTCGCGGGCGCGGTGCTGGCGGCCGCGGTACTGGCGGGGTGCGGGTCGGGCGGGCACGGCGACGGGCACGGGAGCGGGAGCGCCCAGGGGGCCGGGCGGACACCTGCGACCACCGCGGCCGCGACCTCCACCGCGCCGGCGCCCGCGCCGCCCCCGGTCCCGCCCGCCACCGCGAGCATTCCCACCACCGCGACCACTCCCGCCACCGCGACCCCGAGCGCCGGCACCGCCACCACCGATCTCCACGCCTGCTACGACGGCACCTGCGAGATCACCGTCTCCCGGCCGGTCACCATCCCGGTGGACGGCCGGTTCGGCTTCTCCGCGTTCAAGGTCACCCACATCGGCCCCGACGGGGTCACCATCGAGGCGAACGGCGGCGGGACCCACCTGGAGTCCGGGGTCAGCCCCGGCGGCACCGCCGCGCTGAACGGCATCTTGGTACGGGTCGGGTCGGTGCACGGGGGCACCGCGGACCTGTCGATCTCGCACCGCTGATCCGCCGCGCGGGCGGTCAGGTGCTCGGCTTGACCAGGAGGAGTTCGGTGTTGTGGTCGGCGGAGGTACCGAGCTTGGCGGCGGGGGTGGCGTAGGGGTCGTTGAAGGAGAGCTCGCGGTAGAGGGCGGCGAGGTTGGGCTCGGTGGTGGTGCCGAAGTCGGTGGCGTAGGGGGCGGCGGACTCGACGAGGGTGGTGAAGAGCGACAGGGTGCCGTCGTGGTTGTCGGCGATCTCGATCAGCCGGGCGTGCTGCGGGAAGTCGACGTGGGAGGCGGTGTTGATCTCCCAGAACGCCCGCTCGGGGACGGCGTGGCCGTGCGGGGTGATGAGGTTGGCGTGCGTGTGGCCGTTCACCCAGGCCACCACGTTGGGGTAGCGCTGAAGCAGGGTGACGAGTTCGGTGCCGGTGTGCCGGCCGTCGAGGAGGTTGTACGGGTCGGGCAGCGTGTTGCCCATGGTGGTGCTGGTGTGGTGGCTGAACAGGACGACGAGCTGGTCCTGGGAGCCGCGCCGGACCACGTTGCCGTCGGTGTCGTACCAGTGGGTGCTGTACGACTGGAGCACCGACTCCAGCCACTTGAGCTGGGCGGAGCCGATGGAGCCGTCCGCCCAACCGGCGCGGTTGGTGGTGTCGAGGCTGACGCCGAGGACGCCGTCGGAGATCGGGAAGGTGTAGTAGAGCTTGCCGCTGTCGGCCGCCGCCGCGGTGAAGCCGTGGCCGTACGGGCCGGGGCCGGTGCGGGCGGTGTCGAGGTGCGCCTGGGCGAACTGCTTCGGGGTGAAGGGGGCGCGGCGGGCGTCGGGGGTGACCGAGCGGACCGGGCCGCCGCCTTCGAGCAGGCCGAGCAGGAGGGCGACCGCGGTCGCCGGGTCGTGCTGGATCGCGTCGGCGAGCTTGGCCGCGGTCGCGTCGTCCACGCCCTCGATCTTGCCGCCGCCGGTGTAGAGCGAGCCCAGCAGGCCCAGGTCGGGCAGGGTGCCCTCGATGCTGTCGTCGTGGTTGCCGACCGTGGTGTACCAGGGGGTGCGCAGCCCGGCCGCGGTGAACGGCTTCCCGGCCGCGGCCAGGAAGCCCGGCACCTGCGGGAAGCCGGCCGCCTTGTAGTGGTCCTGGTAGGACGACTCGGGGTTCCAGTACAGCGCGGAACCGGAGTTCTGCACGCCCTCGTACCGCGAGGTGTCCCCGGTGTTCGGGGTGATCGCGCCGCCGCTCATCACCGTGAGGTACCAGTCGAGTTCGACCTGCTCGTGGTTGTCGGTGTTGTCGCCGGTCGCCATCACCAACGAGAACGGCAGGCCCGTGTAGGGGCCGCCGGAAAGGGAGTTGACCCGGTCCACCAGCGAGGCCGCGCCGCGCACGGTCAGCGCCTCGTGCGGGCGGTAGGCGGAGTCGATGTACTGCGCCAGGTACTCGAAGCGCACGGGCGACTCGGTGTCGGCCAGGTGCAGGTCGGTGAACTGCACGAAGGAGGCGAGCCCGGTCCGCGTGGTGTCCCGCCCGGAGCCGGCCGCGGCCAGCTCGCCGCGTACCACCAGCGGCCAACCGGGCCCGGCCGCAAGCCTCTTGTACGTGCCGGTGCCGGTCGCCGTCGCGGCCTGGGCGAGCGTGGTGCCCTCGACCACGGCGGCGCGCGCGGCGGTCGCGGCGACCGCGCGGTCGTGGGCCGCGGCCGACGCGAACGGGCTGTCCACGAGGGTCAGGGCGGCGGCCGCCGCCGCGGCGGAGGCACCGGAGAGGAACTGGCGTCTGCTGGCTGCGCGCATGGACAAGTCTCCTGACGGTGGGCGGGGTTGGCGCTCGTGCGGCTGCTGCTCCGGCCGTTCGCCGGCCGGCGTGTCGGGCGTCGCTCGGCCCGTGCCGGAGACGTGCCCGGCGCGCGCTCAGCTCCGTATTACCAGCCGGTAATGGCCAACCGCCAGGGTCCCGCCGCATCTTCACGGCGGGTTGGCCGCCGCGTGAACCGGCCGTGAAGCGACGGCGGCGGTACGCGGCGCAGGTCCGTTGCGTCGGATGCCCGTACGCGGAGGAGGTCCGTACGGGGGAACGTGGCCGGGTTCGGGTTCGCGGGGTGAAGTGCGGCTGTGCTCGGGGGAGTTCAGCTCTGGGCGGTCGGGCGGATCACGATCTCGTTGACGTCCACGTCCGCCGGCTGCTCGATGGCGTAGCCGATGGCCCGGGCGATCGCGTCCGGCGGGATGGCGATCTCGTCGCGCTTGGCGAGGAGTTCGGCGCGCACCCGCGGGTCGGCCGCGCCCGCCGCGAAGTCGGTGTGCACGAAACCGGGGGAGACGGAGGTGACGCGGATGTGCGGGCCGGCCTCCTGGCGCAGGCCCTCGCAGATGGTGCGGGCGGCGTTCTTGGTCGCCGCGTAGACCACCTGGCCGGGGACGATCCGCAGGCCCGCGGTGGACAGGGTCGTGACGAAGTGCCCCGAGCCCTGGGCGCGGAAGACCGGCAGGGCCGCGGCGATGCCGTGCAGCAGGCCCTTCACGTTGATGTCGACCATGTCCGCCCAGTCCTCGACCCGCAGGTCGTCGAGCGGGGAGACCGGGCCGATGCCGGCGTTGCCCACCAGGACGTCGAGCCGGCCGAAGCGCTGCCCGGCGAGGGCGACGAGCGCCGCCAGGTCCTCGCTGCGGCGCACGTCGGTCCTGGCGGTGACGGCCTCGCCGCCGGCCGCGGTGATCCGCGCGGCGAGCGCGTCCAGCCGGTCGGTGCGGCGCGCGCCGAGCACCAGCCGGGCGCCGCGCGCGGCGAGCAGCAGCGCGGTGGCCTCGCCGATGCCGCTGCTCGCGCCGGTGAGGGCGACGACCTTGCCGTGCAGCGGGGGCGTGGGGGAGGAAGGGGATGCGGCGGAGGCGGGGGTCGCGGGTGCTGCGGTGGACATGGACTGCTCCTTGCCGGGGGTTCGCGGTATCGTCGGAAGGGGAAGCGGACACGCGTCCACTTCCATTCCAACGTAGCGGACAGGTGTCCGCTTAGCAAAGGACCCGGCCCGGTCCCGCCCTGCCGCGCCCTGCCACGGCGCGGCGCGGTGCGACGGCGCGGCCGGACCGGAGGGAAGGAAGGGCGCCTCGTGACCGAGCGAGCACCTCGGCGGGCCGACGCGGAGCAGAACCGTGCCCGGATCGTGGACGTGGCCCGGGTCGCGCTGACCGAGTCGGCCGACGCGACGCTGAACTCGATCGCGAAGCGCGCGGGGGTCGGCCAGGGCACGCTCTACCGGCACTTCGCCACCCGAGAGGCGCTGCTGCTGGCCGTCTACCGGCAGGACATCGAGGAACTGCTGCGCGCCGCACCCGAGTTGCTGCGCGCGCACGAGCAGCGGCCGCTGGACGCCCTGCGGCTGTGGCTGGACCGGCTGGCGGCGTACGGCCGGATCAAGCACGGCGTCGCGCAGGCCGTGGAGGCCGCGACCCGGGCGGACCTGTCCAACGAGTACTACGACCGGGTGATCGACACGATCGGCTCGCTGCTGCGGGCCGGGCAGGACGCCGGCGCCGTGCGCGCCGACGTGGACGCGCCGGACGTGCTGCTCCTGGTGGACTTCCTGTGGCGCAGCGACCAGGGGCCGGACTGGGAGCCGCGCACCCGGCACCTGCTCGGCCTCGTGCTCGACGGGCTGCGGGCGCGGCCGGGTGCGTCGGCGGGTGCGTCGGCGGGTGCGTCGGCGGAGGGTTCAGCGGGGGCGTGACCCGGGGGCGTCCGCGGGCTCGTCGCCGAAGCCGTCCTCGTCCGGCTCGGTCTCCATCAGGTCCAGGTCCGGTGGCACCAGCGTGGTGGACTCGACCAGGCCCTTGAGGAGGTTGTGCAGGAGGTTGTTGTCCCACGGGGTGCCCGCGTCGCCGTCGTGCATCAGCGGGTACGGGAAGCCGCCCTCGTGCAACCGCCGCCGTACGGAGGCGAGTTTGTACTCGATCCGGCGCACGCTCCAGTTGCCGTCGGGGCGCAGGTACGCGAGTTGCTCGGCGGTCTGCCGGTACGCCAGCGGACGCGGGCCGTCCTCGTAGAGCAGGTAGTGCTGGCCCATGACGACCAGCAGCAGGCGTTCGTCGTCGTCCAGCGGCCACAGCTTGGGCGGCAGGGTCTCGGCGCGGCGGCGGGGTACGGAGCCGCGCTCGTCGTGGCCGGTGACGTACAGCTCGACCAGGTGCTCGCGGAAGCCGGAGCCCTTGACGAAGACCGGGGTGTAGCCGGGGACGAGCGGGATCGGGTCGGTGGTGGTGTGCATCAGGCGGCCGTGCGGCAGGCGGACGAGCTGCCGGCCGGTGTTGCGCAGCCACCACTGGCGCTTGCGGTAGGTGAGTTCGCCGTGCCGGCGGCTGACCCGCAGGTCGTCCTCGCCGACCGGCAGGTCCACGTCGTCCGGGCGCTCGCCGCGGCCGAACCTGACCACCAGCCCGGCGCGCGGTGCCACCTTGATGCCGCCGGTCACGGTGCGGGCGTGGAGCGTGCCGGGGCTGGCGGGCGCGGCGCCCCGCGCGAGGCTGTCCGGGCTGTTCACTGTCTCCTCCTCATCGGCGGCGGGGGCGGGCCGCGCGCTCCCCTCCGGTGCACGGCCCCGCGGTGTCCCCGTGCGCCTTCCACTCTCGTCGCGCACCTCTTTGTCCGAGTGTGCCCGGCCGGCGCGGGACCCCTCCGCAGACCGGTCAGCGGGTGGGGAGCCGGGCGGCGGCCGCGGCGGCGAGCCGGGTCGCCATGGAGCGCAGCCTCGCGTCGCCGCCCGAGCCGCTGACCTCCAACTCGAAGGTCTCGGCGAGCCGGTCGCCGTGGTCGTCGGTGTAGGTGCGGTAGACCACCTCGACCACGGCGGTGTGGTCGCCGTCGGAGTCGGGCGGGGCGACGAAGGCGCGGTGGCCGCCGAGGCGGGTGGAGGTGCCGTCGTCGGCGGTGGGCGGCTCGCCTCGGTCGAAGGCGAGGTCGACGTCGATGTCGCTGGTGGTGCTCTGCCACGAGCAGTCCCAGTTGCCGTAGGAGACGTCCGGGTCGTTGGCGTCGATGCCGGGGACGACTTCGAGCGCCGTCGCGGTCAGCAGCGTGCAGGCGTCCGTGTCGACCAGCGACTCGGCGGGCAACGCGGGTGTGCGGCGCGGGAGTCGGCCGCCGGTCGGCACGGCGTTGAGGGCGGCGACCGCGGCGGTGGTGGCGGTGTCGGCCATGCCGCACAGCACGGTGGAGGAGGGGTCGGAGTCGTCGGCCGGCTTCGCGGTGACGACGGCGTGCACGCTGGTGGAACGGTGCCGCCCGCCGTGGTCGTGGCCGCCGTTGCCGCTGTTGCCTTTGCCGGCGCTGTTGCCGCCGCCGGTGTCCGCGGCGCCGTCGAGCAGGAGCGTACGGTCGCACTCGCCGCCGTCCGCCGGCTCGTCCACGACGCGCACCCGGCCCGCGGTGTGCACGGTGCCGGTGGGCTGCGCCGAGCCGTCGACGAACTCCACCTCGATGTCGATCTCCGGCCCGGACCTGGTGTCCACGATGACGTCGCACCGGTCGAAGTTGCCGTACGCCGGGTCGAGTTCGGCGTCGCCGTACTTCGCCAGCGCGGCGGGCTTCGCGAGTGCGCAGGGGTCGGCGGTGCGCTGGTCGCCGAAGAGGGCCGCGGAGACGGAGCCGGCGGACGTGGGCGCCTTCGGCGCGGGGCGGCCCGAGGGCGCGGAACCGGGTGCGGCCGACGCCCCGCCCGAACCGCCGCTCGCCGCCCACACTCCGGCGGCCGCCGCCAGCACGACCACGGCCGCGGAGACCGCGACGACCGACCGCAGGTGGTCCCGTAGGAATCGGCCGGGACGCAAGGGGGTGGGGCGGAACAGGCCGGGGCGGAACAGGCCGGGAGGAAAGCGGGCGGGCTCCGAACCGTCCTCCGCGGTACCGCTGCTGCGCTCCGTCGGCTCCAACGGGTCGGGAAGCGCGGGCAGTTCGGCGACCGGTCCGGCCGCCGCGCGCAGCAGTTCCAGCGCCTCGGCCGCGCTGGGCCGCGCGCCCGGGTCGCGGCGCAGCATCGCGGTCAGGGGCTCCCGCAACGGGCCCACGTCGGCGGTCAGTTCGACGTTCCGCCGGGATTCCGGGCCCGGCCGGTACGATCCCGCGCCCGGCGCACCCGGGGGCCGCGGCGGATCTCCGCTGATCAGGGCGTACACCATCGCGGCGAGCGAGAAGACGTCCGAGGCGGGCTCGGGCTGCCCGCGGACGACTTCGGGCGCGGCGTAGTCGGGGGTGTAGCCGATCGCGCTGTTCGGGGTGATCGTCTCCTTGCCGCCGACCCGGTACGCGGCGCCGAAGTCGGCGAGTTTCACGGTGCGGGGGCCGGTGGCCACGACGTTGCCCGGTTTGATGTCGCCGTGCACGATGCCCTCCGTGTGCAGGGCGATCAGCGCGTCCGCGATCTGCGCGCCGAGGTGGGCGGCGATGTGCGGGGGCAGGGGCGGGCGGTGGTCCAGGCTGCCGCCGGGGGCGTACTCCATCACGAGGTAGGTGGTCGCGCGGTTGCGCCGGCCGACGCGGACGGCGTCGTGCAGGGTCACCACGTGGGGGTGGCTGAAACGGGCGAGGACGCGGGCTTCGGCGCGGAGCCGGTCGAAGCCGGTGGGGCTCTCGACGCCCAGGACCCTCTTCAGGACGACGTCCCGGCCCAGTTCCTCGTCGTGGGCGAGCCAGACTTCGCCCGAGCCGCCTCGGATCGGGCCTTTCGTCAGGCGGTAGCGCTCGCCGACCTTCGCACCCAGGCGCACTCGCGCCTCCCTCACCCGTCACGCATGACCCATCCGCCGCAGACAGTATGACCGTCCCCGACCCTCGGGGGTGGCTGGTTCTGTCGGTTCCGGGGGCACCTGGCGGTGGGGGGTCCTGGTGTGCCCCCGCTGGGGGTTCCCTGGGTGGGCTCGGCCTGGTTGGGGGGCGCGCGGAGGCGGCAGGGTGGGGGCGAGGGCGTTCGGCTGGCCGGGGCGCCGGGATCGCGTGACCGTGGATGAGGGGGGCGGCCACGGTTCTGAGGGAGTGAGGGCATGACGCACTGGAACGACGCGGACCTGGAGAAGATCGGTACGGCCGGGGAGCTCGACCTGCGGTCCGAACGCGCCGACGGCACCCTGCGGGCACCGGTGACCATGTGGGTGGTGCGCGTGGGGGACCGCCTCTACGTGCGCTCGGTGAAGGGCACGGACGGCCCCTGGTACCGGGGCACGCGATCTCGGCACGAGGGCCTCGTCGAGGCCGGAGGCGTACGGCGGCAGGTGGCGTTCCGCGACGCCGATCCCGGAGAGTACGCGGACGTGGACGCCGCGTATCGCACGAAGTACGGGCGCTACACGGGCATCGTCGAGCACGTCCTGACCGAGGGTGCCCGGACCGCCACGCTCGGGCTCGAACCGCGCTGACGCCCGACCCCGGCCGGCCGCCCCGCCGACCCCCGCACCGGATCACCCGGATCACCCGGATCATCCGGACCACCGGGATCACCCGGATCACCCGGATCACCCGGGACATCCCAGACACCGTGAGGAACACCTGCTCATGCGCGCCACACTGCTGTACGCGGCCGACGACATACGCGTCGAGGATGTCGCCGACCCCGAGATCAAGAACCCGACCGACGCGGTCGTACGGATCGTGCTGTCCTGCGTCTGCGGCAGCGACCTGTGGCCGTTCAAGTCGCTGCCGCCCACGGACAACCCCCGCCACATGGGGCACGAGTTCCTCGGTGTCGTGGTGGAGACCGGCTCCGAGGTGCGCGGGTTGCGGCCCGGCGACGTGGTCGTGGCGCCCTTCGTCTACGCCGACAACACCTGCGTGTACTGCCGGGAGGGGTTGCAGACCTCCTGCCTGCACGGCGGGCAGTGGGGCGTGAACGGTGTGGACGGCGGTCAGGGGCAGATCGCCCGCGTGCCGTACGCCGACGGGACCCTGGTCAGGCTGCCGGTCACGGAGGACTCGGAGCTGCTGCCGGACCTGCTGACGCTCTCCGACGTCCTGTGCACCGGATACCACGCGGCGCGCACCGCGGGGGTCGGCCGCGGTGACAGCGTCACCGTCGTCGGCGACGGCGCGGTGGGGCTGGCCGCGGTGATCTCCGCGAAGCTGCTGGGCGCCGAGCAGATCATTCTCATGGGGCGGCACAAGGCCCGCACCGACCTCGGGCGCGACTTCGGTGCCACCGAGGTGGTGGCCGAGCGGGGTGAGGCGGGCGTCGCCCGCGTGCGGGAGCTGACCCGGGGGGAGGGCACCCGCAAGGTGCTCGAATGCGTCGGGCTCAAGGACGCGATCGTGCAGAGTTTCGGGGTGGTGCGGGCCGGCGGCACCATCAGCCGGGTCGGTGCGCCGCAGTTCTCCGAAGTGCCTTTCGGGTTCCCCGACTTCATGCGCAACATCACGCTCACGGGTGGGGTGGCGCCCGCGCGGGCGTACATCGAGGAGCTGATGCCGCACGTGCTGGACGGCTCCATCACGCCCGGGCGGGTCTTCGACCGTACGGTCGGCCTGGAGGAGATCGCCGACGGGTACCGGGCGATGAACGACCGCGAGGCCCTGAAGGTGTTGGTCCGCCCCTGACCCTCCGGGGTGGGTGGTGCTGTCGGTTGAGGGACCACCTGGCGGTGGGGGCTGGTCGCGCCGTTCCCCGCGCCCGTTCGGGGCCGCGCCGTTCTCCCCCAGAGCTACGCCTGGGCGGTATCCCCGCGCGCTCCTGGGGTGCGGGCGCGGGAGGGGTCCCGTTGGAGCGGCGGTAGGTAAAGGGGGTGGAGCGGAGCGGTCGGGACGGCGGAGGGGCTGACGGATGAGTGCGTCGCAGCACCTTGCCGTGGGGGCGCGGCCGGGGGAGTCGTCGTGGGCCGGGCGGGCGGACGGGGTGCGGCTGTTGAGCGTGTGGACGGAGCGGCGGCCTGGCCACGGGGAGGACGCGGAACCGTTGGTGCTGCACCATGTGCCCAGCGGGGCGGGGTTGTTGGCCGTGTTCGACGGGTCGGGCGGCTCGGGGGCGGCACCGGCCTGGCAGGGGGCGGACGGGCGGACGTACACGGGGGCGTGGGTGGGCGCCCGGGCGGCCAGGCTCGGCACCGAACGCTGGTTCCAGCGCCTGGTCGAGCACGGCGAACCCGACACCGCGGACCGGCTCGCCGAGCACCTGCGCGGCACCCTGCGCGCCGCGGCGCCCCCCGCCCGCGGCAAGATCACCGGCTCCATGCGGCGCGCCCTGCCCACCACGCTGTCCGCCGTGGCCTACCGCCTGGGCCCCGACCGGGTGAGCTGGCGCGCCCTGTGGGCCGGCGACTCCCGGTCGTACGCCCTGCTGCCCGGCAGCGGACTGCACGCGCTCACCCGGGACCACACCACCGAGGACGACGCGCTCGACCAGCTCCGCCAGGACCCGCCGATGACGAACGTGGTCTGCGCCGACCGCGACTTCACCGTCGACGCCCAACCTGCGTCCGGGAGGCGGGAGTTCGCGCTTCCGTGCGTGCTGCTCTCCGGCACCGACGGCTTCTTCGGCTACGTGCACACGCCCGCGCTCTTCGAGTACCTGCTGCTGAGCACGCTCGGCCGGGCCGGGGACATGGCCGACTGGGCGGCGCGGCTGCGGACGGCGGTGCAGGCGTACACCGCCGACGACGCGTCGCTCGGTCTCGCCGCCTTGGGCTTCCCGGACTTCCGGGCGCTGCGCGCGGCGTTCCGCGAGCGGTACCGGGCGGTGGTCGCGGCATACGTCGCCACCTTCCCCGAGCGGTACGCCGGGGATCGGGAGGCGGGCCGGGCGGGGGCCGAAGTGCCGGACGGGGGAGGCGGGTTCGGCGCGGGCACGGCCGGGTTCGACGCGCTGCGGCACTGGCAGGAGGAGACCTGGCGGGCGTACCGGCCCGGCTACGAGCGGTACATGCCGCCGCTGCCGCCCGTACTGCCCGCACAGCGGCCGGAGCGGCGTGTGGTGCCGCCGGCGGGGCCGGAGGCGGGCGCGTGAAGAAAGGCGACATGGTCGGCGGCTACCTGGTCGCCACCGACCCGACCAACGCGGGCGGCGGCAAGTGCGTGTGGGCGTTCGCCGAGAAGGACGGCGGGCAGTACTTCCTCAAGCGGTTCCTGGAGCCCAAACGGCCCCGGGAGGGCGGCGGCGGGAGCGCGGAGAGCCGCCGTATCCGGATGGAGACCTGCCGGCACTTCGAGGCGCGGCACCGGGCCGTGATGGAACTGCTGCGGCCGGACGCCCCGGGCGCGGGCAACCTGGTGCTCGCCACCGACTTCTTCCACCAGGGCAGCACCTACTACAAGGTCACCGAGCGGATCGACACCAGCACCCTGGACCACCCGCACACCCTCGACCCGCACCAACTGGGCGTCCTGCTGAAGACGTTGGGCGCCAGCGTGCGCATGCTGCACGGCATCGGCGTGGTGCACGGCGACCTCAAGCCCGCCAACGTGCTGGTCCGGAAGCGCGCCGAAACCGCCTTCCACACCGCCAAGTTGATCGACTTCGACGACGCCTACGTGGCCGGGGAGCCGCCGGGCCGCGAGGAGATCGCCGGCGACTCGCTCTACGGTGCCCCGGAGTGGCGGCGCTACGTCCAGGGCGCCGCGTCGGTCGACGGCGCCGACCTCACCACGGCGGTCGACGTCTTCGCGCTCGGCCTGATCACCCACCTCTGGCTGACCGGCGAACTCCCCGGCTACGGCGAGCGGTTCGGATCGCCGGCCGACGCGGTGAACTCCGGTGAGCCGCTGGCGTACGACCCCCGGCTGAGCACCCCGATGCGGCGCCTGGTCAAGGCGATGGCCGCGCGGGAGCCGGGGGACCGGCCCAGCGCGGAGGAGTTCCTCGCGGCGCTGCGGGACCCCGGGGTGTGCGCGCTGGGCGAGCCGCACCGGGAGAGCCGGCTGCGGGTCAACCTGCCGGACAGGTCATCCGACCGGCCCGCAGAAGGGCCCGCCGGCAGGTCTGCCGGCAACTCGCCTGATACGTCGCCCGGTTCGCCCGCCGGTCTTCCTCGCGACGCTTCTTCGGTTCCGGACTCGGACCTGGGCCCGGACCCGGACCCGGACTCGGACCCGGACCCGGGACCGGACCCGGACCCGGGACCGGCCGCGCCCGCCGCCGACCGTACCGGGCCGCCGTCCGTGCCGCCCGCCCCCGCCCCCGCACCCACCCGGTCCCGGGTCCGGATCAACCTCGGTGGCCGAGCCGGCCGCCGCCCCACCACCCCTGAGCCGAGGAAGGACCCATGAGCGCGGAGATCGAGAAGTACCGCGGGAACCTGCAGTACGCCGTCGACATCGTGATGTGCATCGACATCACCGGCAGCATGAACCCGGTGCTGGACGCCGTGAAGGAGAGCTCGCTCCGCTTCCACCAGCGGCTGCACGGGATGATGGCGAGCAAGGGCAAGGAGATCAGCCAACTGCGCCTGCGGGTGGTGGCGTTCCGCGACTTCGGCGACAACCCGGACGACGCGATCGAGCAGACCGGCTTCCTGCGGCTGCCCGAACAGGCGGCCGAGTTCGAGCGGTTCGTCCGCGGGCTGCGCGCCACCGGCGGCGGCGACTACCCCGAGTCCGGCCTCGAAGCCCTCGCGCTCGCGGTCAACTCGCCCTGGGAGAAGGGCCTTGACCGGCGCCGGCACGTGATCGTGGTCTTCACCGACGCGCCCGCGCACCCGTTGGGCACCGTCGGCGCCGGCACGCAGACGTATCCGCGCGACATCCCGGCGAGCCTGGACGAGCTGTTCGAGCAGTGGGGTTACGCGCGCAGCCAGATGGCGGTGATGGAGCAGTCGGCGAAGCGGCTGGTGCTCTTCGCGCCGGAGGAGGAGCCCTGGAAGGAGGCCATCGGCGAGGAGTGGGACCTCACGCTGCACTTCCCGTCGAAGGCGGGCGAGGGGCTGGAGGAGTTCGAGATGGACGAGATCATCGAGACGATCGCGAACAGCCTGTGAGGTTGCAGGGCGTGGACGCGCTGCTCACCGCGGGGCAGCGGCTGGAGTTCCGGTGGGCCGGCGGCAACCAGCTGTCGATGGCGCCCGAGGCGTGCGTCGCGGTCTACGGGCACCCGTTCGGCCGCGAGGGCGGACTGCGGCTGGTGTTCCGCTTCCGGCCCGGCGACGCGGGTCCCAACGATGGGCACGTCACGGTCGCCGCCGTGATCGGACCCGAACACGCCGAGGACGCCTGGCGGTTCGTGCAGACGCTGGTGGGTGTCTACGGAATCGAGGACGCCGCCTGGACCGACGGCAGCAAGGTGGTGGCCGAACGGCCCGCCCGGATACCGCCGGACGACCCGGACTGGCTGGCCGCCCCCGCCTCCCCGCCCACCGAGGCGCTGCTGTGCTGGGTGACCCGGCGCCTCACCGACGCGGACGTGTGAGATGCCGCCGGACGGGTCGGGTGAGCCGGGTGAGCCGGGTATCCCGGGTTCGCCGGGTGGGCGGTCCGGCCGGCCCGGGAGGTGCGGCCGGGTCCCGGGCCGGCCGCCGGTGTGCCCGGGACCGCGGTGGCCCGCCCCCGGCCGGGTGCCGGCGGGGCCGTGGCCGCGCTGCCGTACGGGCGGATCGTTCCCGGTGGGCTGCCGGTGGCGCGGGGGACGGAGGCAGGCGTGACCGGGCCGACCTGGCGGTGCGCGGCGTGCGACACGTACAACGGCGCCGCCGCGGCCGTGTGCGACATCTGCGGCACCGAACGCAGCGAGCGTACGGAGGCGCCCGCCGCGCCAGCGGCCCCCGCGGCCCCGGCGGCCGCGACTGGACGGGGGTCTGGCGCGGCCGCCGGTTCGAAGGTTGGGTCCAAGGGCGGGTCCAAGGGCGCCGCGAAGCGCAAAGGGACCGGGCCCCGGCCCGCCGCGAAGAGCGGCTCGGGCGGTTCCGGCCGGACCGCCCGCGACCCGGGCGGCGTTCTCGGGGAGCCGCCCGACGAGGTGCTGCGCCGTGTCGGCTGGCCGCCGGGGCTCCGGGCCACGCCCGACATGGTCCGGCTGCTGCCCGACCTCTTCCACCCGGACGGCACCCCGAAGGCCGATCTGGTGACCGGCGTCCCCGGTCTCGCGGACGCGCTCGAACGTCCCAAGCCGAGCCGCCCCGCCACGCTGAGCCCGCGCCCCGGCGCGCCCCGCTCCGGATCGGGCCGCAAGCCACCCCGTACCCCGTCTCGCACCACTGCGCGCACCCCGGCCCGTACCGCCGGCTCGCGCACCGCCGCCGAGGGGGCGGAACGGCCCGCGCCGAGCACCAAGGACGAGGTGATCGGCTGCGGGTGCCTGCTGCTCGTCGTGGCGGCGGTGGTCACGGGGATCGTGCTGCTGGTCTCGCACTGGGACGCGATGTTCGGCGGGTCCGGGTCCGGGTCGGGGTCGGGGTATGGCTCCCCGGTGCCGTCCGACCCGGCCGCGAGCACGGCCGCGAGTACGGCCGCGGGGGCGCCCGCGAAGGCCACGGCCACGGCCACCGTCCGGGCCGGCACCGTCTGCCCGGAGGCGCTGCTCGAAGTGCTTCCGGCGAAGTACCGCGAGGGCACCGAACTGCTCGCGGTGTACCGGCGCACGGACGGGGCGGAGGAGTACGCCTTCTGCCACACCTCCGGCGGCGACTTCTACTTCAACGACCGCCCGCCCGGCCCGTCGGGCACCATCGAGGGCGCCAGCGCGGCGAAGCGGATCACCGGCGGCTTCGACGTGCCCGTCGACGGGACCGGCGCGACGGGCAGCGTCGACTACCGCTTCGTGTCGGGGAAGTTGACCGCGTACGAGGGCGGCAAGGCGACGTGGAGCACGTCGTACGTCTCGAAGTCGGCGCTGTGAGCCGCCCGGACGCACGGCGGAGCGGGTCGGAGAGCACCGGCCGTACGGCGGCGCGGTGCGGCCCGACCGCCAACGGGCTCACGGTCAGCGGGCGTTGACGGGCGCGGGCGCGCTTTCGGCGTTGGCGTCGGCGTCGGCATCGACACCGGCATCGGCATGGGCATCGGCGAGGAACTTGCGGGCCACCGCACCGTTGTACTTGGCGAACATCGCGCCCAGCGTGTGCAGTTCCTCCTCGGTCCAGCCGCCGAGCATGTCGGCCAGGCTCTCCGCGCGGGCGGTGCGGACCGCGTCCATGCGGCGCAGCCCGGCGGCGGTCGGCGTGATGATGCTGCGCCGGCGGTCGGTGGCGGCCGCCGCGCGCTCGACCAGGCCCTGCCGGCACAGCGCCGAGACCTGCCGTCCCGCGGTGGACGGATCGAGGCCGAGCGAGGCGGCCAGCGTGTTGATGTCCTGCGGCCCGACCTCGGAGAGCGTGCGCAGCAGCAGGTACTCCGCCCGGTCCAGATCGTCGTGGATGTCGGTGCGGCGGTAGAACATCTCGAAGTTGCGCACCAGCACCGCGGTCTGGCGTTCGATCACGTCAAGCGCCTCAAGGCTGCCGTCCACGCTCACGGGTCTCGCTCCAATACCGGTACGATGCATGTTAATATCGGCATTATACCGATGATTGTCGGTGGCCCGGGGAGCGCACGGCGGGGAGCCGTGACAGGGCCCGACCAGGGCAGCGTAGGGCAGGACGGACGCCGGAACCGGGGCGTCGCCTGCGCCACCTGCATCACCTGCGCCACCGGCGAGTACGGCTGGACCGACGGCCGCGGGCACCGCGCGAACCGCGGAACCCGCGTGGCACCCGTGCGGTGCCCGCGGTGGGTGCGGGCACCGACGGCAGCGAGGGCACGGCGAGAGGGGCACTGGACACGTATGGCGGCTACCGGCTGGATATCCGAGACGTGGGACCGTGTGGTCGGCTCCGACCCGGGACTTCAGCGGCTGCGCTCCGCGCTGTCCGCCGCGGTCGCGATGAGCACGACGCTCGGCATCGAGTACGTGTACGGCCGGGTCACCGACCGCGGACCGCAGGGCACCCTCGTGGTGATGCTGCTCGGCACCATGATGGCGATGATGGGCTCGATGGCGCTGGGCGACGCCGCCGGAGCCCGGCGGAAGATCGCCACCGCCGTGTTCTTCCCGGTCGCGCTCGGCGCCGGCATGACCGTCGGGGTCTGCGTGGCCAAGCACACCGACACCAAGCTCGCGGTCTTCGTCGCCGTGATGTTCGTGGCCGTCTTCATCCGCAGATTCGGCATGCCGTTCTTCTTCTACGGCTTCATGATCTGGATGGGCTACTTCTTCGCGTCCTTCCTCGGCGCCACCTTCGCCCAACTCCCCTCCCTGCTGATCGCGGTCGCCATCGCCGCCGCCTGGGTGCTGCTGCTGATGACGACGGTGCTGCGTACGCACGCGCAGCGCACCCTGGCCCGGGTCCGGCGGGCGTTCGGCGCCCGGGCCCGCTCGGTCGCCCGGGTCTGCGCCGACCTGCTGGAGGCCGACCTGCGGGACGCGCGCCGACTGGCCCGGCTGCGCCGCAAGCTGCACTCGCGGCAGCTCCGGCTGGCCGAGACCGCGCTGGTGATAGAGGGCTGGTCGGGCACGCCGGGCGCGATCCCGCAGGGCTTCTCGGCCGCGACCGTACGGCGCCGGGTGCTCGACGCCCATCTCGCGATCGACGCGCTGGCCACCGCCGCTGACGCGATGGCCGGGACCGACGCGCGGCACATCGCGGACGCGGCGAGGATCGCCGATCATCTGGCCGGCAGCGACTATGACGCGGCCGGGCGGGCCGCGCGCAGGCTTATCGACCGGTACGACGAGGCGGGCCGGACCGACCCGGCCCCGGCCCCCGCGCCGGCCCCGTTCCCGGCCTCGGCCCCTGCGTCGGCCCCGTCCTCGGCCTCGGCCTCGGCGGCGAACCGGTCCGCGCTGCGGGACGTCGACTGCCTCGCCCACCATCTGGCCACCGCCGCCTGGGAGTTCACCACGCTCACCGGGCAGGCCGGGGTGCCCGACACGGCCGTCGACGGCGAGGAGGTCTTCGAACCCGCGGTCACGCTCGCGATGGGCGCGCTGCCCGGGTCCGCCGCCGTGGCCTTCTCGGTCAGCGCGCGCAGCCGCTGGAACCCGCTCGGCAAGCTCTCGCTCACCACCCGGCAGGCGGTCCAGGTCGCGGTCGCGGGCACCCTCGCGATCCTCGTCGGGCGCGAGCTGTCGCAGGCCCGCTACTACTGGGCGGTGATCGCGACGTTCATCGCCTTCACCGGCACCGCGACCCGCTCCGAGACGTTCATCAAGGCGAGCAACCGCGTGGTCGGCACGCTGGTCGGGCTCGGCGCGGGCATCGGCCTCGCCCACCTCACCGCGGGGCACACCTACTGGATCATCACGGTCATCATCCTCAGCATGTCCTGCGGGTTCTACCTGGTGAGCATCTCCTACGCGGCCATGATCTTCTTCGTCACGATCATGGTCTCCCAGCTCTACAGCGAACTGCACGAGTTCACCGCCGGGTTGCTGATGCTGCGGCTGGAGGAGACCGCGATAGGGGCGGCGATCGGGATCGGCGTCGCGCTGGTCGTCCTGCCGACCAGCACCCGGGACACCGTCTACAGCGCACGGGTCGGCTACTACACCGCGCTCGGCGAGCTGTTGCGGGCCTGCGCGGCGCAACTCGCGGGCGAGCCGGCCGCGGAGGCGCCCGGACTGGACGCGCAGGTGCGGGTGGTCGACCACCGGCTTCAGCAACTCGCGCTGGTGGCAAGGCCGTTGACCAGGCCGCTGGTCTGGGGGAACGACCCCCGGGTGATGCGGCACCGGCTCACGCTCTACGCCGCCGTCACCCGGCAGATCAGGGCGCTCGCGGTGGGGCCGCGGCGTGCCCCCGGGTTGCCGCCGGCGCCGCACCTCGCCGCCGCCGCGCGGGCGCTCGCCGACGCCGCGACCGCGCTCGCGCTCGCGCCGAGTCCGCAGAGCCGGCCGGCCGCGGAGGTGGAGCGGGCGCTTCGGGCCGCCGACGCCGCCATGCTCGCGGCTCGGCCCGCACCCGGGACCGTACTTCCCGCGGTGACCCGGCCGTTGCTCCGCCTGCGCCAGCTGCTGCGCGAACTCGCGGTCCAGGGGCCCGCCCCCGAAACCCCCGGGTCCGCCGCCCCCGCCTCGCGCATCGTCGCCGCCAGCGACGGCTCCACCCCCTCCCGTTCTGTCGGCCCCCGGAGCACGATCCGTTAGGACGGCGCGGCGCCTCGCGGCCCCTGGGCCCGGCGACTCCTTCCGCGCGCCGCCGGCGACGGACTGCCGCGAGGACGCACGGGAAGATGGCGCACGGCTCTGTTACGGGTGAGCCGGTGTGGTCATAATGCGAAATATGAGCTCGGTGATCACCGTGGTGTCGGTCGCATTGGTGATCGCGGGCGCCGCGGCGGCGCTGTTCTGGCTGGTGCGGGGGCGAAGGGGGTTCGGCACGCCCGCGGACCGGGCCGCGTTCGCGACGTTGCACCAGGCGTCACTGGCGGCGCCGCCCCTGCGGGACGGCCTGAACGCGGACTCCGCGAAGCGGGCGGCGCGCCATCTGAGGGAACTGCTGGGCACGCCGGCGCTGGCGGTGGTGGGGGAGGAGACCCTCCTCGCGTGGGAGGGCCCGGGGCGCAGGCACGCGGCTCAGGCGGTCGCGCACGCGAAGGACGCGATGGACGCCGGCCGTCCGTGGGTGGTGCCCGCGGAGGCGATCGCGTGCGAGGACCTGGACTGCCCGGTGCGCAGCGCCGTGGTGGTGCCGCTGGTGGTGGACGGCCTGGTGGTGGGCGCGCTGTCGGTGTACGCGCGGCAGGTGTCGGCGGGGCTGGTCCGGGCCGCGGGCGAGGTCGCGCACTGGATGATCTCGCAGCTCGAACTCGCCGAGCTGGACCGGTCCAGAACCCGGGTGATCGAGGCGGAGTTGAAGGCGCTGCGCGCGCAGATCTCCCCGCACTTCGTCTACAACTCGCTCACCGCGATCGCGTCCTTCGTCCGCACCGACCCGGACCAGGCCCGCGAACTGTTGCTGGAGTTCGCCGAGTTGACCCGGTACAGCCTGCGCCGGCACGGCGAGTTCAGCACCCTCGCCGAGGAGTTGCACTCGGTGGACCGCTATCTGCGCCTGGAGCGCGCCCGGTTCGGCGCGCGGCTGCGGGTGGACCTGCTGATCGCCCCCGAAGTGCTGCCGGTGGCGGTGCCGTTCCTCTGCCTGCAGCCGCTGGTGGAGAACGCGGTACGGCACGGCCTCGGCCCGAAGGCCAGTTCGGGCCGGATCACGATCCGGGCCGAGGACGCCGGTGCGGAGTGCCGGATCAGTGTGGAGGACGACGGCGTGGGCATGGACCCTGAGCAGGTGCGCGCACAGCTCGCCGGGAAGGCCGGCGGGGACTCGCTGGGCCTGGGCAATGTGGACGAACGGCTGCGCGCGGTGTTCGGCGACGAGTACGGGTTGGTGGTGGAGACCGCACGGGGTGCGGGGACGAAGATCAACGTCAGGGTGCCCAAGTACCGGAACGGGGTGCACGCTTCGTGAGACCGCTGCAGGTCCTCGCGGTGGACGACGAGCCGCCCGCGCTGGAGGAGTTGACGTATCTGCTGCGCGGCGACCGGCGGGTGGGCCGGGTGCTGGCGGCGGGCGGCAGCGAGGAGGCGCTGCGGCTGCTGGAGGACGGCAGCACCGACGCGGTCTTCCTGGACATCCGCATGCCCGGGCTGGACGGCCTGGACCTGATGCGCGTGCTCGGCCGGTTCGCGCACCCGCCGGCGGTGGTGTTCGTCACCGCCTACGAGGACTTCGCGGTGTCGGCGTTCGCCCTCAACGCCTGCGACTACCTGCTCAAGCCGGTCGGCCCGCAGCGCCTGGCGGAGGCGGTACGGCGGGTGGCCGCGCTGATCGAGAGCGGCGGTACGGCCCCGGGCGCCCCCGGCTCACCCGTATCCGACCCGGCACCCGCATCTCCGCCCGGCCCCAACGCCCTCCCGGAGCAGGACCGTTCGGCCCCGGACCGGCTCATGCCGTCGGGCTGGCCGCCGCTCCCGGACCGACCCGTCCGGCAACCGGACCGGTCCGACGAGCGCATACCCGTCGAGGTGGGCGGCGTCACCCGCTTCGTCTCCCGCGACGAGGTGTCCTACGTCGAGGCCCAGGGCGACTACGTACGCCTGCACACGCGCGGCGGCGCGCCCCTGCTCCGTATCCCGCTGGCCGTGCTGGAGGAGCGCTGGGGCCCGCACGGATTCCTGCGCATACACCGGCGGTTCCTGGTGGCGCTCGGACACGTGGAGGAACTGCGCTCGGACGCCGGGCACTGGACGGTACGGGTGGCCGGCGGCGAACTCCCGGTCAGCAGGCGGCACTCGCGCGAGCTGCGGGACCTGCTGACCCGGTGGGCGCCGCGGCCCGGGCCGGGCGGCCGGCCGTGATCGGCGGCCACCAGCCGCAACCGCCGCCGCCCCGCCGCACCGCGGTGTCGGGCCCGCGCCGGCACCGCCCCGGCGGCTGGTCGGCGCGCGCCAGACCGGCCGACCTGCACGCGCAGCCCCGGCTCGGCCAGGTCTACGTACGCTCCCTTGTCCGCGACCAACTACGGCTCGCACTCGGCGTGTTGACGGTGCTCGCGGTCGTGCTCGGCGGGGTGCCCGCGGCGTTCGCGCTGCTGCCCGGGCTGCGCACCGCCGAGGTCTTCGGCTTCCGGCTGGCCTGGCTGCTGCTCGGGGTGGTGGCGTATCCGGTGCTGCTCGGGATGGCCTGGTTCCACGTCCGGCACGCGGAACGGGTGGAGCGGGACTTCACGGAGTTGCTGCGCGGGCCGGACCCGACGGTGGCTTCGCAGGAGCCGGATGGAGCCCAGAACTCCCTTGGTGGGCAGGCTGGTTCGGACGGAGCGGAGCCGCACTTCACGGAGCACGGGTCCGCCGCTTCCGGGGCTGCGGCTCCGGGCTCGGCCGCTCCAGGCTCCGCCGCTTCCGGGGCTGCGGCTCCAGACTCCGCCACTCCAGGCTCCGCCGCTTCCGGGTCCGCCGCCCCCACCCCCGAGGGGCCCGGCCCGTCCGCTTCCCGACCCGGTGCCGGGTGAACCCCGCGCTCGGGCTCGCCGCGCTCGCCGCCGTACTCGTGGCGACCGTCGCCGTCGGCGTCTACGGGCTGCGGCTGTCCCGCGCCACCTCGGACTTCTACGTGGCCTCCCGCGAGGTCTCGCCGCTGTGGAACGCGAGCGCGATCAGCGGGGAGTACCTGTCGGCGGCGTCCTTCCTCGGCGTCGCGGGCCTGGTGATGGCGTACGGCGTGGACATGCTGGCGTACCCGGTCGGCTACGCGGCCGGCTATCTGGTCCTCCTGCTGCTGGTCGCGGCGCCGCTGCGGCGCTCGGGCGCGTACACGCTGCCGGACTTCGCCGAGGAGCGGCTCGGCTCCACCGCGGTGCGCCGGGTGGCGAGCGTGCTGGTCGCGGTGATCGCCTGGCTCTACCTGGCGCCCCAACTCCAGGGCGCGGGGCTCACGTTGCAGACGGTGACCGGGGCGCCCCGGTGGGCGGGCGCGGTCGTGGTCGCGGTCGCGGTGGTCGTCGTGTCGGCGGCGGGCGGCATGCGCAGCGTCACCCTCGTCCAGGGCCTGCACTTCTGGCTGAAGCTGATCGCGATCGCGGTGCCCGCGCTGTTCCTGGTGATGGCCTGGCGGACCGCCGGGTCGCCCGCGCTGACCGGGCCCGACGTGCCGCGCTTCCCGCACACCACGGTGGTGCGTATCCAGGACCCGGTGCGCTTCGACGTGCGCGCACCGGTGACGATCGCGGTCAGCGGCGGCCTGGACGGCAGGACGTACAAGGCCGAGGGCGCGCAGGCGGGTTCGGCCGTTGGCGCGGGCGCGGGCACTGCCGTGGCTGCGGGCGCCGACGCAGGAGCGGGCACCGAGGAGGCCGGAAACCCCTCGGGCGGCGGCGACTTGGGGACCGGCGGGCGTACCCGGACCGTACGGCTCGCGGTCGGCGAGCACTCCGCCGCCGCCGGGGCGCGGCTCACCTTCCCCGCCGGGGTGCCCGTGCCGCACCAGGTGGGCCTCGCGCCCGCGACCGGCTCGCAGTGGGCCCGGCCGCTGTCCGGCGCGGGCGGCCGCGGGCACCCGCTGTACGCGGTGTACTCGATCCTGCTCGCCACCTTCCTCGGCACGATGGGCCTGCCGCACGTCCTCGTGCGCTTCTACACGAACCCGGACGGGCAGGCCGCGCGCCGTACGACGCTGCTGGTCCTGGTGCTGCTGAGCGTCTTCTACCTGCTGCCTCCGGTGTACGGGGCACTCGGCCGGGTGTTCGCGCCCCAACTCCTGCTCACCGGGCGGACCGACACCGCCGTTCTGGTGCTGCCGCAGATCGTGCAGGGCGGGGAGGCCGGGCGGTTGCTGGCCGCGCTGGCCACGGCGGGGGCCTTCGCCGCGTTCGTCTCCACCGCGTCGGGGCTGACGGTGTCTGTGGCCGCGGTGGTCTCGCAGGACCTGCTGCGCGGGTCGGCGCGCGGCTTCCGCTGGGCGTCCCTGGTGGCGGGCGTGCCCCCGCTGGTGATGGCGACGATGACGTCCGGGCTGCCGGTCGCCGACGCGATCGGGCTCGCCTTCGCGGTCGCCGCCTCGTCCTTCTGCCCGCTGCTGGTGCTCGGGATCTGGTGGCGCGGGCTCACCGACCGCGGCGCGCTGGCCGGGCTCGTCGCCGGGGGCGGGCTGGCCGCGGTGGCCGTCGTGGTCACCAGCGTCCGCGGCCCCGGGCACGGTTGGGGCGCCGCGCTCCTGGAGGAACCGGCCGCCTGGACGGTGCCGGTCGCCTTCGCGGTGATGGTGGTGGGCTCGCTCCTCACCCGCGGCCGCCTCTCGCCCGCCGCCGTGGACCGGGTGATGCTGCGCATGCATCTGCCCGAGGAGGTCACCGGCCCTGAGCCGCCGCCGGTGGGTAGCCCCAGCCCCGCAGGCGCGGGTGAACCGTAGGCCGGAAAACCGTCTTTCCTCCCGGGAAGCGCCGACCGCGGGGATACAGGTCTTTAGGTCCACCGGAAAGCGGTCACGCGGTCGGTGAGGTAGGTGCGCAGATCGCGGGGACCGCTTCCCGTGAGGGCGACGCCGTCATCGGCGAGCCACGCGGCGTCTCCCTCGGCGAGCAGCCAGAAGAGCTGGGCGCGTTGGAGGCCGGTGACCTGCTCGGGGAGCCCCGCCTCGATCATTCCTTCGCCGTGCCCGTCGGGCGTCACCCCGCGGTACGCGATCGCCCGGCCCAGGGCGCGGGTCAGCTCGGCCGCCATGTCGGAGTAGGCGACGGGTCCCGGACCCGTCGGCAGGGAGGTGCGCTCCGCGTGGCCGGCGGGAGCGGCTGCCACGGCCGCGAAGCAGGCGTGCTCACCGCCCGATCCCCGGCTGGTCCACGGCCCACGCGGACCGTTGCGCACGGCCCGCGCCGCGTACGATGCCCGGCCGGCCGAGGCCGCCCGGCGCGGACGTAATGGCCCGGCGCCGACCCGCACCTGCCGTGCGGCCCTGGCCAGTGCTGTGACCGGATGGTCCACCGTGATCGGAAGGCAGCTCGCGGGACGAGCGCACGCGAAACGGCTGGTATTACTGGGGGCATGCAGGAAGAGACCGCTCGCTCCGCGATCGACACGTTCATCTCGGCGTTCAACGCCTCGGACGACAACTATGTGACCGCCCTGCTCTCCCAGGCCCTGACCTCAGACGTGGTCTTCTGGGGGCCGTTGGGCCGCAGCGAAGGAATCGCGGCGGTCGAGCGGTTCGTGCTGGACATCCGGCGCCACCCGGCGGGGACCGGCACGATGGTGCGCTGCTCAGCGGTGGACATGCCCGACGAGTGGGCCCGGTACCAGTGGGTCTTCACCATGCCGGACGGAGGCCCCCGCCTCGCGGGAACGGACGTCGTCCATCTGCGGCGGAGCCTCATCGACCAGGTCATCGTCTTCGCGGGGGAGATCGAGCCGTCCGCCCCCTGAGCCGTCCTTCTGTCGCTGTGCTGCTCCTGAACCGGCCCCCTTCGGTGCTCGGGGGCTGCTGTTCGCAGCTGGTCAGGACGCGGTGTGGAGTGGGGCGTCCACCCCAGCAGATGCCTTTTTCGCCGCGGGGGCGGGCACGTTCCTCGCGTGGGGCGGCGAGTACGTCGGGGTGGCGGGCGTTGCTGTTGCGCCGGCGCAGGTAGCGGTGAGGTGCCTGGGTTCGCGCGGGGTGGCTGCGGTGGTGGGAGCCGGCCGGGGTGAACCGCCGCAGCGGACCGAAGTGGGCCTCGGTCCCTCGTGGTCGGTCGGTCCGCGTACACGGACAGGTCCGGCCACCGCGCCTCCAGCGATCGGATCGGACGTCACCGCACACCCAGCCGTCGCGACCACCAACCCGGCGAACCTTCACGGTCACCGCACTAGACGAGCGCGGTGCGCAGTTCCTGGGCCACGGTCGGCGCCGTGTCCGCGATCGTGTCGCACAGTGTCGAGATGCGTTCGCGCACGAGCCCGCCGCGGTACGCCGTCGGCAGCGCCTCCCACACCCCTGCCGCCTTCTCGGCCGCATGAGCGGGGTCGCCCTCGGTGCTCATACACGTCGCCCTGTCGATGTCCAGCAGGGCGCGGGTCATCACGGACGGCGCCCGGGTCAGCCCGAGGGCGGCATCCTGTTCGTCGTACGCCTCTTGCGCATTCCCCAACAGGGTGAACGCCTGCGAGAGGTGGACGTGGTGCTTCTGCATCGGATAGCCGAACCAGGTGTCGGCCGTCTCCGCCCCCTCCAGTTGCTCGGCGATGGTGCGCGTGGCGGCCACCTCGCGCAACGCGCCCTGCCGGTCGCCGTTCGAGGCGAGCGCCCTCGCGGTGACCGCGGCGGCGAGCGCCGCCGACGCGGAAGGAGCCCGGCCGGCCGCGGCTCCGGCCCGACGCGCAAGGTCGGCGGCGGCTTCAGGGGCACCGTAGTTGAGCGGGACCATCGCGTGCCGCGCAAGCGCCCAGGCGAGCATGTGGCGGTCGCCGGACTCCTGGGCCGCCCGTTCGGCGGTGGTGAACCAGCGATGAGCTTCGCGTTGGTCCCCACGGTCATGCTGGATGATCGCCACCAGGCCGACGATCCCGGCCGCGATACGGGCCAGGTGGGTACGGGTGGCCGCCGTGTGCGGACGATTCAGCACCGCCCGCAACAGGTCGAGGTCGCCGCGCATCTGGCCGAGCACCATCGCGGGTGCGCGACCACGGTAGCCGCCGCGGTGCCGCTCGAACGCGCCCTCCAGGTAGGCGAGATCACCGGCGTCCGAGCCGGAGAGCGCGGAGTCGATGCCCTGACGCGCTTCGGCGATCTCCGCCAGCGGGCCCGACCCGGCCGTAGCCGTGGCGACCACTCCGAGGAATCGTCGTCTGTCCACTTCAGTGCCCTCCGCTCCGCCGATGGCCGCACCCGCCAGACCGTCACCGTCAACGGTAGAGGCCATTGTCCGCCGGTGGACAGCTCGCACGGGCGGTGCGGTTCCGCGTCCGGGCCAAGCCGCACCTGTCCGATCACGCGTGTACTCGGCGGCGCGTTCCAGTTCAGCAAGAGGCGTATCCAGTGCGCGGGCCAGGTCAGGCAGCCACGCAAGAGGGATACGTGCGCCTCGCTCCCAGCGCGAAACCTCGTGGCGCGTGACCGACGCCGTACCGGATAACTCGGAAAGGCAAGACGCCAGTTGACTTTGCGACTTTCGGGTGAGCTGTCGAAGCCCCGCGAGGTAGGCACCGAACTGTCGGCGCCGTTCATCGTCATTCATTCTGGCCCCCTCGTGGACCAGTCTGGCCCCTCCCCTGGCCCCTTGTCCGGCTCCCCACGAGAAAGACCCCCGACGGTTCGATGGAACCGTACGAACTCCGGCAACCGTGGCACCGGGCCCGGGGCGTGGCGGACCTGAGGAAAGCAGACGGACATGCGAGAGCTTACGGATATTCGGCGACCACGGGCGGGAGCGGGTTCCGCTTGGCGGTCGCTCACCGGGGACACGGGCGAATACGGGTACCGCCAGTGAGCGGCGACCGGTTGCTTCCGTGGGTGGGGCCTGGTGGGCGGGCGTGTTACCTGGCCTTGGAGGGAGGAGGCGCGTCGTCGGCGTTGTGGCGGTTGGCGGACGAGATGGAGTCGGTGCAGCTCGGAATGGGCTGGGAGCTGCTGGGCTTCGTGCGTAAGACGCTCGGGGAGGCGGCTCCGTCGGAGACCGAACTCCACGGCATGGTGACGCACTTGTGCACGGCGTTGTCGGACGCGCTGCGCGTTGCCGACAGCCGTGGTGCGCTGCTGGACCTGCCCCCGACAGGAACCCAGCCGTCCCTTTGATTCATGAACTCCCCCTTGTAGCTCAGTCAGGAAGAGCCCGGGCGGCCCCGCACACTCTCCGTTCATGCGTGCGGGCAGGCCCGATGACTCCGGTTCGAGTCCGGACAAGGGGACGTGGCGCCCCGGCAAGCGGAATTCCCGTGGCCCCCGGGGCACATAGCACCAGCACGACCGACCACGTGGAGAGGAGATCCGTATGAGCGGCACCAGCGGAAAAGGCGGGAGCGGAAGCGGCGAGAAGGGCACCACCAGGATGCTCATCGACTGGGAGTGGTTGTCCGCGCGGGAGTTGTACGCCAGTGAACTGGCCTATCGGCGCCAGCAGGCGGGCCTGACGTTGATGGAACTCGCGGGGCTGTGCATGTATGAACAGTCGTATCTGCATCGGCTGGAGAGGGGGCAGCGCCTCGGCACCCTGGAGGCGGCCACGGCGTTGGACAAGGTGTATGGCACGGGCGACCTCCTGGTGAAGCTGTGGCACCTGGCCAAACGGGAAGCGAAGGACAAGCCGTTCCTCGGACTTGCCCCCTTGGAGGCGGACGCGGTGAGCGTCCAGGAATACGCCGTCAGCGCGGTGCCCTACCTCCTCCAGACCCGCGCCTACGCCGAAGAACAGCTCCGCACCGCCCGCCCGCACAGCACCAAGCAGTTGAGCGCCCAGGTCGCCGCACGGCTGAAGCGGCAAGACCGTCTCACCGGCCCGAACCCCGTCCACTACCGCGCGCTGATCGACGAAGCCGTACTACGACGCAAAGCCCGCGACCCCCAGACGTGGACCGCCCAACTGGAACACCTCATCGAGACCGCCCAGCAGCCCGATGTCTCCCTGCACGTCGTCCCGTTCGGCACCGGACCCCACCACATCCGCAGCTGCCTGGAACTCATCTTCTTCCAGGACGGCCACGTCGTGGCCTACACGCAGAGCAGTTGGAGCGGCCACCTCGTGGAGGAACCCGAAGACGTCGAACCGCTGCGCCTGGCCTACGACTTGCTCCGCGACAACGCCCTCACGCCCACCGCATCCGTGACCTTCCTCCGGGCCGCGCTGGAGGAGCACACCGCGGAGGAACGCCTCATTGCGAGGTGACGGGAGAGAGCCCGCCGTGACCGTTCGGCGCGTGAGGGGGACCGTCCACCGAGTGGAGGGGACCGCTGGGCGAACGGCTGGGTGTGAGGCAGGTCACGTGGCCGAGATTCGTCCTAGCGTGAAGCGGGGGCCGGGAACGGCCCCTGGGCACCCGGCCGCAGGGCCGCGCGCCCTCGCCTACCGCTGCCTTCCTCGACGAGGAGGAACCCCGCAGATGAGCATCCCCGCCCCGACCTCAGCAGAAGCCACACCGGCACCCGCACCCGCGTCCGCCGCCGCGGACACGATCGCCGACCCCGGACCGCTCGGGCTGGCCGGTTTCGCGTCCACCACGTTCGTGCTCAGCTCCTTCAACGCGCACCTGATCGACCAGAACCTGCTCACCGTGGTGCTGCCGCTCGCGCTGTTCTACGGCGGCCTGATACAACTCCTCGCCGGCATGTGGGAGTTCCGCAAGGGCAACACCTTCGGGGCGACCGCGTTCGCGTCGTACGGCGCGTTCTGGCTGTCGTACGCGGCCTACGTGAAGTTCGTGGTCGGCACGCTGCCGCCGGACACCGCGCACCAGGCCACCGGCCTGTACCTGCTGGTCTGGGCCGTGTTCACGGTCTACATGACGGCCGCCGCGCTGCGCACCAACGCGGCGCTGCTCGCGGTGTTCGTGGCGCTGTCCGCGACCTTCATCGTGCTGGCCGTCGGGGAGTTCGCGACGAGCGTCACCGTCACCAAGGTCGGCGGCTGGATCGGCCTGGTCACCGCGGTGTTCGCCTGGTACGCGTCGTTCGCCGTCGTCACCAACTCGACGTGGAAGCGCCCGGTGATCCCGCTCGGCCCGCTCACCGGAGCCGCGCTCGGCCGCCGGGGCGGACCGGTCGAGGAGCCGCACGCATGAGTGGCGAGACCCTCTCCAACCTCATGTCCGAGGACCGCCGGTTCCCCCCGCCGGCGGCCCTCGCCGCTGAGGCCAACGTCACCGCCGAGGCGTACGACCGGGCTGCCGCCGACGGCGAGGCGTTCTGGGCCGAGGCGGCCGGCCGGCTGGACTGGGCCGCGCCCTGGCGGCAGGTGCGCGACTGGAGCGACCCGCCGTTCGCCCGCTGGTTCGTCGGCGGCCGGCTCAACGCGGCCCACAACTGCGTCGATCGGCACGTCGAGGCCGGCAACGGCGGCCGGGTGGCGTTCCATTGGGAGGGCGAGCCGGGCGACGCCCGCACCCTCACCTACGCCGACCTGAAGGATGAGGTCTGCCGGGCCGCCAACGCGCTTGAGGCGCTGGGCGTCCAGTCCGGCGACCGGATCGCGATCTACATGCCGATGATCCCCGAGACGGTCGTGGCGATGCTCGCCTGCGCCCGGATCGGCGCCCCGCACACCGTGGTCTTCGGCGGCTTCTCCGCCGACGCGCTGCGCGGCCGCATCCTCGACTGCGACGCCCACGTGGTGATCACCGCCGACGGCGGCTACCGCAAGGGCGCGCCGTCGGCGCTGAAGCCCGCGGTGGACGAGGCCGTGGCGCAGTGCCCGGACGTGCGCAACGTGCTGGTGGTGCGCAGGACCGGGCAGGACGTGGCCTGGACCGAGGACCGTGACGTGTGGTGGCACGACCTGGTCGACGCGCAGCCCCCGGAGCACACCCCGGAGGCGTTCGACGCCGAGCACCCGCTCTACATCATGTACACCTCCGGCACCACGGCCCGCCCCAAGGGCATCCTGCACACGACCGGCGGCTACCTCACCCAGGCCGCCTGGACGCACTGGGCGGTCTTCGACGTCAAGCCCGAGCGGGACGTCTACTGGACCGCCGCGGACATCGGCTGGGTCACCGGCCACTCGTACATCGTCTACGGCCCGCTCGCCAACGGCGTGACCTCGGTGCTGTACGAGGGGACCCCGGACACCCCGCACCAGGGCCGCTGGTGGGAGATCGTGCAGAAGTACGGCGTGACGATCCTGTACTGCGCGCCCACCGCGATCCGCACCTTCATGAAGTGGGGCGAGGAGATCCCGGCCCGCTTCGACCTGTCCTCGCTGCGGCTGCTCGGGTCGGTCGGCGAGCCGATCAACCCCGAGGCGTGGGTGTGGTACCGGCAGGCGATCGGCGGTGACCGCTGCCCGGTGGTCGACACCTGGTGGCAGACCGAGACCGGCGCGCAGATGATCAGCCCGCTGCCGGGGGTGAGCACCTGCAAGCCCGGCAGCGCGCTGCGGCCGCTGCCGGGGATCTCCGCGGAGGTCGTCGACGACGCGGGCCGGCCGGTGCCCAACGGCTCCGGCGGCTACCTGGTGCTCACCCAGCCGTGGCCGTCGATGCTGCGCACCATCTGGGGCGACGAGCAGCGGTACATCGAGACGTACTGGTCGCGCTTCCCCGGGTACTACTTCGCGGGCGACGGCGCGAAGAAGGACGAGGACGGCGACATCTGGCTGCTGGGCCGGGTGGACGACGTCATGAACGTCTCCGGGCACCGGATCTCCACCACGGAGGTCGAGTCCGCGCTCGTCTCGCACCCGTACGTCGCCGAGGCGGCCGTGGTCGGCGCCGCCGACGCGACCACCGGGCAGGGCATCGTGGCGTTCGTGATCCTGCGCGGCGCGGGCGAGCGGGCCGCCGCCGAGGCCCAAGGGGACGATCTGGCCAAGGAGTTGCGTTCCCACGTGGCCAAGGAGATCGGACCGATCGCCCGGCCCCGGCAACTCCTGGTGGTGGCCGAGCTGCCCAAGACCCGCTCGGGCAAGATCATGCGCCGCCTGCTGCGGGACATCGCGGAGAACCGCGCGCTGGGCGACGTCACCACGCTCACCGACTCCACCGTGATGGACGCGATCAGGGAGGGCCTGCCGGGCGGGGCCTCCGGCGGGGGAGACGAGGAGTAGCCCGCCCACCCGTCGCGCGGCGCGGTACGACCCGAGGGGGGCCGTACCGCGCCGCCGTCCGTCCCGGCCGCCGGCGCTACGGTGAGCGGATGACGGACAGCGAGCGGCGAGCGGCCGGGAACGCGCGACCCGAGCGGCATCCGGAGCAGGGGACGGCGGAAGGGCCGGAACGGCGGCCCGAACGGCCCAGGCAGGCACCGGAGTTCGCGGACGGCCGCGCGTACGACCGTACGGACGGCTGCCCTTACGACGCGGTGCTCTGCGACTTCGACGGCGTCGTCCACCTGTGGGCGCCCGACGCGATGTCCTCGCTCGACCGCGCCCGTGGCCTGCCCGAAGGGACCATGGCCGGGGCCGCGTTCCGGCCCGCGCTGCTCGAACTCGCGATCACCGGCGCGATCACCGACGAGGAGTGGCGGGTGCGCGTCGCCGCCGACCTGGCCGCCGTCTGCGGTTCCACCGCCGCCACCGCGATGGTCGCGCAGTGGACCGCCGGCACCGGCCGCCTCGACCCCGAGGTGCTGGCGCTGCTCGCCGCCGTACGCAGCCGGGTCCCGGTGGTGCTGGTCTCCAACGCCACCACCCGGTTCGAGTCGTACCTGGCCGCCATCGGCCTCGCCGACGCCTTCGACGCAGTGCTCAACACCGCCCGGTTCGGCGCCGCCAAGCCCGATCCCCGGGTCTACGCCGCCGCTGCCGCGCTGGCCGGCGCCGACCCGCGCCGCTGCCTGTTCGTCGACGACACCGCCGGACATGTCGCTGCCGCCGAGGCCGCCGGGATGGCCGGCCTGCACTACGCGGGCGTCGACGGACTGCGCGCGGCGCTGCGCGCGACGGCCGCTCCCCGCTGACCGCCGACGCGACCCCGCCGACGCGACCCCGCCGAGCAGCGGTCGGACGTAATCCCAACTGCGTTCGGGAGAAAGCGTGTTGATGCTGTGCATATGAGTCGTGGCGAACGCCTGACAAGGATGCACCCTGTGTGAGCACAATGCTCGTATGAGTAGCGAGGAACAGGTCGAGCCGGACGGTCTGGTGATGCGGGTGCGACCGGTCGACCATCCGGTGGCGGCCGCGGAGGAAGCGGACGCGGCGGACGCCGCGCGCCGTTACGCGCACTACATCATCCGCGGCCCGGTGTTCGGGCTGGCCGCGCACACCCCGGGCGAGACCGGCTGGCGGATGGTGGAGCCGGCGGTGGAGGGCTTCCCGCAGGCGTCCCGCGACGCGCTCAACTCGTATCTGTGGCTGAAGGCCAAGGACGACACCGACGATCCCGTGGTGCGCCGCGAACTGCTCGCCGCGGTCGCCAGGTTGGAGCAGGAGCCGCTCGACGAGCTGACCGTGTGCGGGGTGCGCTACCGGGTGGTGCGCGCCGAGGAGTACGTCTACAGCAACGAGGACGGCCTGGAACCGCCGCGCCCCGCCGACCGGGACGCCCTGGTGCTCGACTGGGACGGTTCGCCCGACGAGCCGGAGGTGGACCAGGACTTCGTGATGGACCACTCCGCGGTCACCGGGGTGGTGGCGGGCTCCGAGCGGCTGGCGCTGCGCGAACTGCACTACCGCAGCGAGCGCTACCCGGCCGACGTCCGCGCCGACTCCCGCCGGGCGCTGGAAACCCACCCCGGCACCGTGGTGTTGCCGGCCGCCTTCCGGGTGGTGGAGCGCACCGAGGACGGCTGGGAGCCCTTCTCCATGATCGTGGCCACCCCGCACGCGGCCCGCCGCACCCTGGTGACGGCGCTCACCGAGATGTGGCCGCGGATGCGCAAGCTCACCCCGCAGGAGAAGGCGGAGTACGACCGGGTCGCCGCGCGGTTCCAGGCCGCCGGCCGCGCCAACGAACTGTCCGTCCACGACCGGCGGTTCTTCGTGGTCCGGGTCGGCCGCATGGTCCGGTTCGGCCTCGACGGCCCCGAACCGCCCCGCCCCTCCGACATCGACCCTTACGGCCCGTCGAAGATCCGCCCGACGATGGACGAGCACGGCACCATCACCTACAGCGAGGAGTAGCCGCTACGGCGGGGAGCAGCCGCCACGGCAGCGGCAGCCGTGGCCCGCGCTGGAGGCGGCTGCGCCCGGCGGGAGGCCACCACGGGCGCAGCCGCCGGTCACAGGGGCAGTACGGCCAGCGGCGCGGAGGTGGGCGCGGGGGAGCCGCCGTGCGGTTCCGCGGTCACCCCGACCGCGTCGGCGCCGTCCGTCCGCCCCTTGAGCAGGGCCGACCCGGACGCGGTGGCGGAGTCCACCAGGCCCGCGGGCACCATGGTGCCGTTCCTGCTGAACCACAGTTCGTAGACCCGCGAGCCCGGCAGCTTCGGCAGGTCGCGGTAGACCAGGGCGGCCTGCCCGGCCCGCGCCGAGGACACCACGGTCGCGGTGCCGCCGCCCTTGAGCCCCTGGGTGTGGAAGGACGCGTCGGGCGCGGTGAGCAGCGTGCTGAGCTGATCCGCCTGGTGTTCGGCCCGCGCGGTGCGGTCGCGCTGCCGGTCGGCGGTGTGCTCGGCCTGGATCGCTATGCCCGCGGAGGCGATCGCGCCGGCCAGGCACGCGGCGAGCGCGTAGTACGGCAGCCGGCGGCGCCAGTTGCGCCGGAGGGACCGCTGCGTCGCCGACGGCTCCGGCGGCAGCTGGCGCACCTCGGGCAGCGCGGCCAGCACCCGGCCGCGCATCCCCACCGGCGGCACCTCGGCCACCGCGAGGGCCAACCGGGCCGCGGTCTCGCGCAGTTCGCGCACCTCCTGGTCGCACGCCTCGCACCGGGTCAGATGCCGGCGGAAGTCCCGCGCCTCCCGGTCCTCCAGCGCGCCGACCGCGTACGCGCCGGTCAGCGTGTGCAGGTCGACTTCGGTCACGACGCCACCCCCAAGCAGTCGCGGAGCCGGATCAGTCCGTCCCGCAGTCGGGTCTTGACCGTGCCCAGGGCCACCCCGAGCACTTCCGCGGTCTCCTGATAGGTGTAGCCGCGGTAGTAGGCGAGGGTCACCGACTCGTGCTGGAGTTCGGTGAGCCGTTCCAGGCAGCGCCTGACCTGCTCGCGCTCCAGCCGCCGCTCCACCTGCTCGGTGACCTCGTCGAAGGCGCGCACCCGGTCGCGCAGCCCGGCCTTGTGCTCCCGGTCGGCGGCCGCCTGCGCCGACCGCACCCGGTCCACGGCGCGGCGGTGCGCCATCGTCATGATCCACGCCATCGCGCTGCCCTGCTGCGGGTCGAACCTGGCCGCGCACCGCCAGACCTCGATGAGGACCTCCTGCGCGACCTCCTCCGACTGGGCCGAGTCGCGCACCACCCGGCGGACCAGGCCGAGCACGGCGCCGGCGACCGCCGTGTAGAGGTGCTCGAACGCCTCCTGGTCGCCCCGGGAGACCCGGTCGAGCAACGCCTCCAGCACCCCGGAGCGGGGCGCGGGGGACTGGCCGTCACGTGCTGCCACGCGCATGGACACCTCCGGACTGTCATGCGGTCACCGGTCATTCGTCGCCGTCCGGCGCGCGGATTGGTCGCGAACCGGCGGGGATGCGGGAGCGGCGCCGTACGGGGGTACGGCCTCGTGTGCCCGGCCGGCCCTCGCGACGCTAACCCACCGCGATCCGGGCCGGGCCGGGTCCGCGGCGGGTCCCGGACGGCTCACCGGGTGTTTTCGCCTCCGCGCCGTCAGCCACCCGGCGGTGTCTTCACCCGTGGGGGTGGACCTGGCGCGGCTTTCGGGCCGTGGACCAATCCGCGCCGGTCGCAGCGGCGAACGTGTCGCAGAGCGCCCGTGGACCGAGCGGGTGCGAGGAGAGATGGGGCGTGATGGGCGTAGAGCGCATCGACACCCGACTGCTCGAAGAGCTGACCGAGCAGTCCCAGGACCTGAACAGCGACGCCGTACGCATCACCCAGGACGCGCTGGCCGACTTCGCGGAGGCCACCGGGCCGCAGCCGCGCCGCTGGTGGCGGCGCGGAAGCGCGGTCGCGGGCGCGGCCGGTGCCGCGGCGCTGCTGACGTCGGTGCGCGCCGCCGCAGCCACGTCGAGCAACGACGTCATGGCGCTGCAGACCGCCGCGTCGATCGAGAACCTGGCGATCAGCGTCTACCAGACCGCCGCGGGCCTGCCGTTCATCAAGGACGGCAACAAGACGATCGTGGCCTTCATCGCGAAGACCACCACGCAGCACCAGGCGCACGTGAAGGCGTTCAACGCCGCGGTCACCCAGGCCGGCGGCAAGCAGCAGACCGGCCCGGACCCGAAGTACGCGGCCGTGGTGAAGAAGACGCTGCCCACCATCAAGACCCCCGCCGACGTGGTGAAGCTCGCCATCACGCTGGAGGACGTGGCCGCGCAGACGTACACCAAGAACGTCAGCCAGGTCAGCAGTGCCGAACTGCGCAAGCTGTTCGCCTCGGTGGCGCCGGTGGAGGCCCAGCACCGCGCGACGCTGCTCGCCGTGCAGGCGCTGCTCGCCGACAACCTCGGCGACCTGGTCGCCATCCCGACCGACGTCGCCAAGCTCCCCGCGGCCATCGGCAGCGTCGGCTTCCCCAACGCCTTCTACCCGACCAAGAACGCCTCGCCGATCACTCAGGGGGCCGTGAAGTGACCACCGCACGCGACGGCTGGGACATGCCGATCAGCGAGGACCAGCTCGCCCGGCTCACCCGCGACATGGAGACCGCCCACCGCGACACCCTGCCCGCCATGCGGGCCAGTGCGGTGGACCTCGCCGAGGACATCCGCGGCAACCTCGGCAAGCAGGGCGCGCGGGAGGACGGGCCGAGCGACCCCGCCCGCCGCCGCTTCCTCTTCGGCGCCGGCGGTCTCGCGGCCGCGATGGCGCTGGCCGCCTGCTCCAGCAGCGACAAGCACGACTCCGCCGCCGCGCCCTCCGGGTCCGCCTCCGCTTCCGCGTCCGGCTCCTCCAAGAGCCAGTACACCGGTGACCTGAAGGTCGTCGCGCTCGCGGTGGCGCTGGAGAACCAGGCGGTCGGCGCGTACCAGGCGACGCTCAAGGCGGCCAAGGCCGGCAAGCTCGGTACGGTGCCGCCGGCCGTCGCCACCTTCGTGACCACCGCGATGGCGCAGCACGCCGACCACGCCAAGGCGTGGAACGCGGTGCTCACCGGCGCCGGCAAGCCGGCGATCACGAACGTGCCGCTGTCCAACCAGCCCGCCACGCTGGCGGCGCTGGGCAAGGCGAAGACGGTGACGGACGTCGCGAACCTGGCGCTCACGCTGGAGGACCAGGCCGCGCAGACGTACCTGTTCGCGACGTACAACGTGAGCGCGGCGGCGGGTATCGCCACCGCGGCGACCATCGCGCCGGTCGAGGCGATGCACGCGGCGATCCTCAACTTCGTGCTCGGCAAGTACCCGGTGCCGGACGACTTCCTGCCGACGGACAAGGCCGCCAGTCCCGCGCTTCTGACGGTCTGACCCGGCCGTTCGGAACGCCACCCGGACGGTGCCCAGGGACCGGGTGGTCCGCCCACGCGCAAGGGGCGGGCCACCCCTACCGGGCGCCCTTCCGGGCCCGGCCCGGCCCACCCGCCTTCGCCGTCCCGCGCCGTCCCCGTCCCCGTTGTCCCCGCCCCCGTCCCCACCCGAGGCCCGACGTGACCGACTTCCGTATCCCCGCCCGGCGCGGCAAGGGCGCGGCCCTCGCCGTGGCCGCCGCGCTGCTCGTCCTGACCGGCTGCTCCTCCTCGTCGTCCGGCTCCGGCGGGTCCTCCGCGAGCCCGTCGGCGGCCGGCGCGACGAAGATCACCATCAAGGACTTCGCCTTCCACCCGGCCACGCTGACCGTCCACCCCGGCGCGAAGGTCACCGTGACCAACGAGGACACCACCGCCCACACCGTGACGGCCGACACCGGAAAGCTCTTCGACACCGGCCACGTCGCTCCCGGGAAGACCGCGACGTTCACCGCTCCGGGCAAGGCGGGGACGTACGCCTACATGTGCACGATCCACCAGTTCATGACCGGCACCCTCAAGGTGGGCTGAGGGCCGGCTCAAGAAGAGCCGAGGTCCGGCGAGTTGACCTCCGTAGGGCGCACGCCGATTGCGTCCACCGGGTGAAAACGGCCCGGGCCTCCACAGGTCCTCCGCGGACGTCGTGATCATGGAAACGTGCCGTCGCCGCCGCGCTGCTCCGCGGCCGCGCCGGCACCGACCGACGATCGACGACCGATGTGGAGGACCCCTCATGCAGATCCGCAAGCGCGCCGGCCTGCTCGCACTCGTCATGGGCGCCGCACTGCTGTCCGCCGTACCCGCACAGTCCGCCTCGGCGGTGACCCCGCCGCCGTGCAGCGGCGGCTCGATCTGCTTCTGGAGCGAGGACGGCTTCTCCGGGGCCACCTGGGAGTGGACCGCGGCCAGCGGCTACCGCGACATGCCGCCGCAGTTCCACGACCACGTCGGCTCCTTCGTCGCCGGCGTCAACGCCTGCTTCATCAACTGGCAGCCGGTCCAGAAGCGCCAGGTCCTCAACGGCGACTGGCGGGCCACCTACCTGGAGGACTTCGGCGGCCAGATCGACGGGGTCGGCCCCGGCTCCTGCTGACCGGCGGCCCTTCCGGGGTCCTTCGACCGTGCGCGCGGGTGCCTGGCACGGGCCCGCGCGCGTGGTGGTACGCCATACGTCGTGCTTTCCGCTGGGCCGTCGGGATGACGGGGCGAGGCGTAGCCTGGGCGTATTGCCGAGGTCATCGGAGGGCCGCGATGTTCAACTTCTTCGACGAGTTGTTCGCGCCGGGCCGCAAGCACACCGAGGACGAGCGCAACCGGCTGGAGCTGACCCGGGAGGACGAGGGCAGCAGCGACCCGGCGCGGGGGCCGATAGACCTCGCCTCGGGGACGGTCACCGTGCGGGTCCCGGACAAGGCGGCCGACGACGCCGACGACGCCGATGACAGCAATGACCGCGATGGCACCGATGTCCCGGACGATCGCGACATCCCGGACGATCCCGCCGCCTGACCACCGCCTGACCGCCGTCTGGCTGCTGCCTCACCGCTGCCGGACCGCCCGATGTGGCCTTGGTCACATCGCACGGGTGCGGGGCGGGTGCCGGTGACACGATCGGTCGATGGGTGATGCCGGCGCCGAAACCGAGGGACGGCGCCCGCGGGCGCCGCGCGATCGTGACTTCCTGCTGCTGTGGAGCGGCCAGACGGTCAGCGAGGTGGGCTCGCAGGTCTCCGTGCTCGCGCTCCCGCTCGTCGCCGTGGTGCTGCTGAAGGCCACCGCGTTCCAGGTCGGCCTGCTGTCGGTCGCGCAGACCAGCGCGTACCTGCTGGTGGCGCTGCCGGCCGGCGCCGTGGTGGACCGGGTCGCCAAACGCCGGCTGATGATCGGCTGCGACCTCGCGCTGTGCGCCGTGATCGCGTCGGTGCCGCTCGGCCACGCCTTCGGAACGCTGACCCTCGCGCAGCTCTACGGGGTCGCGTTCGTCGCCGGCGTGCTGTCGGTGTTCTTCTCCATCGCCTACCAGAGTTACCTGCCGACGCTGCTGGAATCTGATCAACTCATGTCCGGCAACGGCAAGTTGGCCGCGTCGCAGTCGGCCGCGCAGATCGCCGGCCCCGGTCTGGGCGCCGGGCTGGTCGCGCTGGTCGGCGCCGCGGGGGCGATGACCGCCGACGCGCTGTCGTTCGCGGTGTCGGCCGCGTCCTTGTCGGCGATCCGCGGCCGCGAGCCGCGCCGGCCGCGCGCGGCGGCGGGGACGCCCCGGCCCACGCTGCGCGCGCAGATCGGGGCCGGCCTCGCCCACGTGGCGCGCGACCCCGTGCTGCGCCACTCCCTGGCGTTCACCGGTACCGCCAACTTCTTCGTGATCATGGTGGAGACGCTCGGCCCGGTCTACCTGATCCGCACCCTGCACCTGGGCTCGTCGCTGGTCGGGCTGCTGCTGGCGCTGGGCGCGGTCGGCGGGGTGGCCGGCGGCGTCGCGGCGAAGGGCCTCGCGCGCAAGGTCGGCTCCGCGCGGGTGAGTTGGCTCGCGATGACCGTGATGTCGCTGCCCGGCCTGCTGATCCCGCTGACCGGGCGCGGCTGGCGGGTGCTGCTGTTCGGCGCCGGCTGGATCTCGTGGACCTTCTCCTCCACCGTTTCGAGCATCTCGCTGACCAGTTACCGCCAGGCCGCCTGCCCGCCCGACCTGCTCGGCCGGGTCAGCGCCGCCGCGCGCTGGATCAACTGGGGCACCCTCCCGCTCGGCGGCCTGGCCGGCGGCGCCCTCGCGACGTCGCTCGGCGTCCGGCCCACTTTGTGGCTCGCCGTGATCGGCGGCTGCTGCGCGGGCCTGTGGCTGTTCTTCTCCCCGCTGCGCGGCATGCGCGACCTCCCGCTGCCCGGCCCCACCGCCGTACTCCCCGCCGCCGGCGCCTAGTGCCGTGAAGGAGCGCCGTCCGCCCCAAGGGCGGGGCCCGTGGCGTCTGGTGCTCCCCCACGGCCCTCGCCCGAAGCGCCCTGGCGGCGGTCGTCCGGCGCTGCGTGCCGGCGGTGGATCGGAGGTTCCGGACGGGTGCCGAATCCCGTAAGGTCCCAGTCCTCTAACACGTTTGCCATACGAACGGGGTCGCATGGGTGACGGGGGAGCGCAGGCCGAGACGCCCGCGCAGAAGAAGGCGCGCGCCGAGAACCTGCGCGGTTGCGCGCAACGGGCGCGGAGCATCGCCGGATCGCTGGCCGCACTGCTGGACACGACGGTGACGCAGGCCACCGCGAACCCGCCGATCTGGGCCGGGCCGTACGCGCAGACCACCACCGGCACGCTCGTGGACCGCCGGGCGAGCCTGCGTGCGATGGCGGAGGACCTGCTCAGGGACGCGGCGCGCTGGCAGACCGAGGCGGACCGGCTGGACGACGAGGCCGCCACCGACACCGCCAAGAAGGCCGCCGGAGGCCACAAGTGAGCTTCCACGGCTTCGACACCGCTCAGATACGCTCGATGGCCGCGCACATGAAGTCCGTCGGCCCCTCCGCCCGCACCCTGCACGGCAAGGTGGCGGGTCTGCTGCTGGAGGTCCAGGGGCTGATGGACGGCAAGCCGGCCACCACCAGCCCGCGACTGGAGCCGCTGCTCGGCCAGGTCTTCCCGCTGTTCTACTCCGGTCTGCCGGCGTCCCTGCAACCCGAACTCGACGACACCTCCGCGTCGATGGACCGCCGCTGCAAGCAACTCGACGCGGTGCAGACCCTGGAGAAGCAGGGCTACACCGTCGATCCGAGCCTGTACTTCGACGACGAGCCACCGCCGGACGAGCAGAAGATCAAGGACGCGCTGAAGTACTTCGACGACCACATCGGCGACTCCGGCGGCTTCCTGTGGTCCGACTCGGCCCAGGGCGGCAAGGAAGTCCTCGACGACTTCGCGAAGTTGTCGCCGGCCGAACTCGACGCCGTGATGTCGCGGATGTCGGACAGCCAACTGAAGAAGCTCAACGGCCAGTTGGGCGAGGGTTCGTCGTGGTGGGGCGCGGGGGACTCGGACGGCGCGGTGAAGGCCCGCTGGGAGAACATGCTGCAGAAGGAGTGCGGCCCGACCACGCTGGCCCGGATCGAGCCCGCGCTGTCGAACCTGAAGTGGCAGCCGGACACCACCGTGGACGGCGCGCACTACCAGGCCGTCGACGACCCGCTGTTCGGCCCGAACGGGCCCGACCTGATGAACGACCTGCGCCAGGGGCAGGACGGCGACTGCTGGTTCCTGTCCTCGCTGGCCGCGATCACCGAGCGGGACCCGAACTGGCCGCAGGAGCACATCAAGCAGAACGCCAACGGCACCTACACGGTGACCTTCTACCAGAAGGGCCCGCTGCCGGGGATGCCGCCCACACCGGTCGAGGTCACCGTCGACAACAAGCTCCCGGTGGATTCCAACGGCCACCCCGTCTACGCCGACACGCGCAGCGGTGCCACCTGGGTGGCGATCTACGAGAAGGCGTTCGCGCAGTACTCCGGCGGCTACAAGAAGATCGAGGGCGGCTGGGGCGACGTGGGCATGTCCGACCTGACCGGGCAGCCGGCCACCCGGCACAGCCCCGGCGACGTCTCCTTCGCCGACATCAGCACCAGGATCGGCAAGGGTGAGGCGGTCACCATCGGCACCAAGGGCGACGGCGACGTGCACGACGACCGGCTGGTGTCCGGGCACGAGTACTCGGTGGAGCGGGTCGACATGAACGCCCACCCGCCGACCATCACCCTCCTCAACCCCTGGGGCTCCGGCCAGTACGAAGGCACCAGGCAGATGCCCCAGGAGGTCACACTGACCGAGGACCAGTACCGCAAGAACCTGAACGAAGTGTCGTTCACGCCGTCAGGAGTATGAGCCGATGCCCCACACCTACCGCCTCGGCCGCCGGGCCCAGTTCCGCCGCGGCGACCTCGTCGTCGGCATCGTGCGCACCAGCGTCGATCCCGACGACCCCTGGGCCCGCCTCAACCTCCTCGACGAGGGCGCCAGGACCGGCGACGTCGTGGAGGTGCGGGTCGGCGACGAGGTGCCCGTCGGGCGGCACGTGCTGACCCTGGTCGAGGTGGTCCCCGGCACCCGGGACGGCCACGTCGCCTTCACCGTCGCCTGGCCGGAGGGGGAGAACGATGCGTCGGCCGAGTAGGCGGGGCCTGATGGCGGCCGTCGCCGGGCTGGTCGCGGTGTGCGTGGCCGCGGTGGTGGTGGCCGTGGTGCTGCACTCCCGGAAGAACTCCGACGACGACGCCGACCGCACCCCGCCACCGCTCGGCGGCCACCCGGCCGACGTCCAACGCCTCCATGTCGTCGCGCAGGGCAACCCGTCCAGCCCGACCGGCTACGGCAAGCGGGCCGACGGCACCGAGGTGGAGCTCGGCGTGCAGAACACCGGCAAGCAGCCCGCGCCGGGCCGGGCGATCCTCATGATCCGCGACGGGAGCGACACCTCCGTCCCGGCCAAGGTCCAGGTGGTCAGGACCGGCCAGACCGTCACCGCGCTCGGCGTCGAGGTGAAGGTGCTCAAGATCTGGCAGATGCCGAACCCGGACCACAACGCCATCGACGTCCAGGTGGACCCGGCGGCGACCTGACCCCGGCCCGCGACACGCGCCGGGGTCACTCCACCCGGTGCGCGTCGTAGCGCCAGAACGGCCGCACCGCGAGGGCCGCGACCACGACCAGGGCGATGCACAGCAGCGCGCTGCCGGACCAGGCGACGGTCAGCGTGGTTGTCGCGGCCATGGCGCCCGCGCGCAGGTCCCCCAGCCGCGGGCCGCCGGACACCACGACGGTGAAGACGCCCTGCATCCGGCCGCGCATCTCGTCGGGGGCGTGGGTCTGCAGGATCGTCTGCCGGTAGACGGCGCTGACCAGGTCGGCGGCGCCGGCCAGTGCGAGCAGCAGGACGGCCAGCCACAGGGTGCGGGCGAAACCGGCCAGCGCGATCGCGGCCGCCCAGCCGGCCACCGCGAAGGTGAGCGCCACGCCCTGGCGGCGGACCCGGCCGATCCACCCGCTGCACAGCCCGGCCAGCACCGAGCCGATCGCGACCGAGGAGTAGAGCAGGCCGATCCCGCCGTGGAAGCGGGCCGCGGCGGCCTGCGGGAACAGCGCGCTGGGCATCGCCAGCACCATCGCGGCGATGTCCGCCCCGAACGACATGAGCAGCACCGGGTTGCCGCCGATGAACCGCAGCCCGTCGAGCACGGCGAGCAGCCCGGAGCGGGCCATGGCGCCGGCCGGCTTGATCGGCGGCAGCCGGAACGTCGAGTACAGCGACATGGTGAACAGCACGGCGTCCGCGGCGTAGGCGTAGCCGAACCCGTGCGGGAGCGCGACGAGCACGCCGGCCGCGAGCGGGCCGAGCACCTGGCCGACGTTGCCGACGGTGAAGCTGAGCGTGTTGGCGGCGGGGACCAGGCCGGGCGGCACGATACGGGGGATGATCGCGCCGCGGGTCGAGGAGGAGATCGCGAAGCCGGCCCCCTGGACGGCGACCAGGGCGAGGACGAGGCCCACCGAGCCGACCCCCAGCAGCGTCTGGGCCAGCAGCGCGATCGTCACCGCCCACGTCACCAGCGACGACCACAGGCACAGCAGGCGGCGGTCGACCCGGTCCGCCACGGCGCCGCCGTACAGGCCGAAGACGACGATCGGCACGAAGCCGGCGAGCCCGGCCACGCCGACGTAGAACGACGAGTGCGACATCGCGTAGATCTGCACCGGGATGGCGACCTCGGTGATCATCGTGCCCACCAGCGAGGCGCCCTGCCCGATCAGCACGCGCCGGAAGGCCGGTACGGCGAGCGGGCGGGTGTCGACGGCGGCGCCGCGCAGCCGGTCCGCGATGCCGGTACGGGGTTCGGTCGGCCGATCGAGGACGGCGGTCGGCGGCCCGGCGCCCGAGGCCGGGCCGGCCGTCCCGCCCGCGGTGGCCACGCCTCCGGGCCCGTCCCCTGGGCCGCCCTCCGCTATGCAGCCCTCTCCCGCGCCGCCGTCCGCTGGGGCGCCCTCCGCGGTGCGACCGCCCCCGGGCTCGCCGCCGCCGCGCCCCGAGCCCCCTTGCGCTGTGTCCATGACGTCACGCTGTCACGCGCACCTGCTGGCATACTTCCCATATTCTGCCTACTTGTGTCGCATAACAGCCGCGGCCCGACCGCCGCCACCCCGCTGCCGCCCGCCACCACCCTGCCGCCGACCGGCGCCCACGACCACGCCCCCGGCGAGGTGATCGGCCGCCACCGGCACGACTACCACCAGCTCATCTACGTCAGCACCGGGGTGCTCGCGGTGCAGACCGAGGCCGGCGCCTGGGTCGCCTCCGGGGACCGGGCGGTCTGGAACCCCGCGCACATCTGGCACGAGCACCGCGTCTACGGGCACAGCTCGGTGCACACCGTCGGCTTCCCGGTGGCCGACCCGCCGCTGCCGGTCGAGGGGCCGACCATCCTGGCCGTCGACGGCCTGCTCCGCGAACTGCTCATCGCCTGCACCGAACCCGGCCTGCCGGAACCCGAGTCGCGACGGCTGCGGGCGGTGCTCGCCGACCGGCTGCGCCGCGCCCACATCCAGCCCCTCGCGCTGCCCACCGCGCGCGACCCCCGGCTGGCGCACGCCTGCCGGCTGGTGCTGGCCGACCTGGGCACGCCCCGCACCATGGCCGCGCTGGCCCGCCGCGTCGGCGTCGGCGAGCGGACCCTGACCCGGCTCTTCCGCGCCGAGTTCGGCATGACCTACCCGCAGTGGCGGACCAACACCCGGGTCTTCCACGCCATGATCCAGCTCGCCGAGGGAGCGTCCGTCACCGCGACCGCCCGCCGCTGCGGCTGGGCCACGACCAGCGCGTTCATCGACACCTTCGCCCGCACGATGGGGCAGACGCCCGGCGCCTACCGGTCGGCCGCGCACGTCAGAGCCGGCGCAGCGGCATGTTGAGCGCTTCCGCGGTGAAGCGCGGTTCACCCGAGGGCAGGGCCCGGGCCGGCCAGGAGACGGTGATGTCGCGGCTCTCGCCGGGCAGCACCCACAGGTAGTTGTCGCTGTAACGGGCGGGCAGGACCCGGGCGTCGCTGTGCGCGTCCCGCACGCCGAGCCGCAGCAGCGCGGCGACGCTGCCACCGTCGTTGCGCACGGTGACCGTCGCCTCGTCGCGGCCCTTTCGGCGCACGGTGCCGCGCAGCCGGGCGGGTGCGAGGTCGCCCACCGCCCGGACGTCGCCGGCCGCGCGGTAGCGCAGATAGGTGTTGTCGGAGACACGGGCGCCGTGCCGGTCGGTGAGGGTCAGGCGCAGCAGGTGCGCGGCGGGCAGGGCGGCGGTGAACGGCACGGTGAACGCGGCCGCCGCCGAGGACGCCGGCACGTCCAGGGTCTGCTGCCGCGCCGCGCCCAGCGAGGCGCCGTGCAGGTCGACGAGCCGGGCGGTCACCGTCGCGCCGGTGAGGCCGGCGGCGGTCTGGTTGACCGCGTGCACCTGCCAGTCGGCCAGGCTCGCCTGGACGTGCAGCGGCTCACACCCCTTGCGGGCGCCGTAGTAGCTGCCGTTGACGTCGAGGTCGTAGTCGTAGGTCTGCCAGACGGTGCTGTGGTGGGCCGGGTGCGACATCCACAGCAGCACGCCGGAGGCGTCGTCCCACATCTTCGCGTTGTACGCCTCGAAGATGGCGCGCATGCTCTCGTAGTTGACGAACTGCGCGCGGGCGCAGAAGTCGTCGAGGGTGTCCGAGGCGCCGAACCGGTCGTCGATCGCGGCGCGGTAGGTGTCGGGGTTCTGGCCGCCGCGGGTGCACCAGTCGTGGTGGTACCAGACGTCGCCGATCGGCCAGGACGGCTGGTCGGCGGCGAGGTTCCGCATGCTCTCGGCGACCGGCACGGTGGGGATGCCGATCTCGGAGTGGAAGCCGTAGCTGCCGATGGAGTAGGTGTCGCCGGAGAAGTACGCCGCCGGGTCGATCCAGGAGTACGGGCCGTGGCCGGTGACGATCCCCCCGGCGGAGTTGCCCTGGTAGAGGATGCCCGGGTGCAGCGAGGTGACGGCGGCCCGCAGCCCGGCGTCGACGGCGGCCGGCGGGTCGCTCTCGTTGGTGGCGCACCACACCGCCAGGCACGGGTGGTGGCGGTAGCGCAGGACGGTGTCGCGGGCGATGTCGAGGAAGGCCGGCACGCCCGCGTCCGGCGGGAAGATCGCGTCGCCCTCCCAGAAGTCGTTCCAGACCAGGATGCCGTTGCGGTCGCAGGCGGCGAAGAACTCCTCGCGGTTGCTGGAGCCGATCCAGTTGCGGATCATCGTGAAGTTCATGTCGCGGTGCATGCCGACGGCGTCGTCCATCCGGTCGGGCAGGACCCGCCGCAGCAGTTCGTCGAAGCCCCAGTTGCCGCCGCGGCACAGCACCCGCACCCCGTTGACGGAGATCTGCAGCTGGGTGCCGGTGTTGCTGACCGACTGCACGTCGGTCCAGCCGGCCCCGTCGTCGGAGACCTGCACGGTGAAGGTCAGGGCGTAGGCGGTCTCCCAGGTGACGACGACCTGGTCGAAGGCGGTGGACGCGCCCAGGTCGACCTGAATCCACTGGTCGTCGGAGTAGCCGGACGACCAGCGGGTGGTGGCGTCGCCGTCGACCGCGTTGGCCGGCAGGTCGTTGTCGTTGTCGCTGGAGGAGGCCGTCGCGGCCTTGTGCAGCGCCAGGTCGCTGCCGGGCGCGGCGCTGTCCAGCACCGACAGGGTCCACATCGAGGAGCCGAAGCCGGTGGCCCGCTTGCCGCACTGGATGCGTACGTAACGGGCCTGCTGCTTCGGAAGGTTGACGGTCTGCGGCGGGGAGTGGCCGTCGGAGCCGATCACGATGGGCTGCTCGTAGTGGTAGTCGAACTGCCGCAGGCCGACCGGCACGGTGCGCCGGTCGGAGCCGCGGCCGTCGGCGGTGGCGGTCAGCACCAGGTCGTGCAGGGTGGGCTCGCCGTAGCCGTTCGGCCACCACAACCGCGGTTTGCGGATGCGCAGTTGGGGGTGGTCGGCCGGGCTGAAGGTGAGCTCGCGGCTCTCGCCCGCCGCGAGGGTGACGGAGCCGCTCACCCGCGCGCCGTGCAGCGTCGCGGTGACGGTCGAAGTCCGCGACGTGCTGCCGGCGTTGCGGACCGGGACGACCACGGTCACCTCGGCGGTGGCGAGTTCGGGCAGGTCGGGAGAGCCGGCCGGGGCGGGCAGGTCCGGCAGGGCGGTGTCCACCCGCGGGTCGCCGATCACGACGTCGCCGGTGGAGCGCAGCCGCACGTGGTTCCAGATGCCCGCCGCCCGGTCGCGCACCGCCGGCATCCAGTCCCAGCCGCTGATGGACAGGTACGTCGGGGAATCGGCCTGGGCGGCGACCGAGTTGAGGGTCGAGATGCCGGACGGGCCCTTGTCGCCCGGGTTGCCGGGGTGGGGCATCGGGGCGATGCGGACGGCGATCACCTGCTCGGCGTCCTTCGCTCCTCCCTTCGCGCTTTCCTCCGCGCTCTCCTTCGCCCCCGCCTGCCGTCCGCCGCCGAGGGCGTCGGTCACGTCGAAGGCGGCGCGGGCGACCGGGTACGTCACCTCGCCCGCCTTGCGGCCGTTCAGCCACACCTCGGCCTGGTGGTTGACGCCGTCGAACTCCAGCCAGACGCGGCGGCCCTGCCCGGTGGCGAGCCCCGACGGCAGCCGGAACGATCGGCGGTACCACCAGTCGTGCCGGGACAGCGCCTCGGGCGCCCGCATGTTGTTGAAGCCGACGGTCGGCTCCGGCAGGTGGCCCTGCTCCACGAGTGCCGCGTGCACGGTGCCGGGTACGGTGGCCGGCAGCCAGCCGCTGACGTCCACGGCGGGGGCGGACAGCGCGGCGCCGTCGGTCGAGCCCGCCCAGTCGTCCATGGTGAGGGTCCAGCCGGACTCCAGCGGGACGGTGCCGTCGCCGGCGACGGTCAGCGCGGGGGGTTGGGCGGTGTGCCGGCCCCAGTCGGTCCAGCCGGTCGCGGACGGCCGGTGCGTGGTGCAACTGCCGTACACCTCGAAGCTGTTCAGGCCGACCGGGTTGGCGTTCGCCCGCTTCGTGGAGGTCATCCGTATCCAGCGGGCCGTCACCGGTCGCGGCAGCGTGATCGTCGTCCTGCCGCCCGTGCCGGTGGACGTCTCGTGCACCGTGCGCCACGAGGTTCCGTCGTCGGACACGTCCAGGGAGAACGCGACGGCGCAGCTCGACAGGGCTTCGAAGCCCGTCGTGTGCAGGAACGGGTTCACGCCCGGGTCGGGGGTGAAGCCGGGGTCGGAGCTGTCCGCTTCGAAGACGAGCACGACCGATTCGATGGTGCTGCGGGCTTGGAGGTCGACGGTGATCCACTGCGGGTCGCCGGCTGCGGCGCGCCAGCCGGAGCCGCGAACTCCGGTTTGCGCGAGGCCGTCCACCGCGAACGATGCGGGTGTGGGTGCCCAGTCGGTGGAGGAGGCGGTCACCGGGCGGTACTGGGCGAGGTTGGTGCTTTTGCCGGTGCCGGTGCCGGTGCTGGTTTCGGTGCCTGCCGCGTGGGCGGCTTCTGGCAGTGCCGTGGACAGCGCGAAGCCGGCGAGCAGCGTGGCGTTCGTACGGAGGAAGGTGCGGCGGGACGTGCCGGGGGTCTGCTCGGGCATCAGGGCTCCGGGGTGCGGGTATGCGGTGTGGTGTGCGCGGGTGGTGCGCGGGGTGGGGTCGGGGTGCGGGGTCGTCCGGCCCTGCGGCGTGGGGGTCCGAAATCGCATATTTACGGGCCTGGCGGCCCACAAATATGCGGCAGCATTTCGGACCCCCACCCCTCCGGGCCGTCCTCCGGCCCGGGGAGGGCTCACGCGAACGGGCGCTTCTGGTGGGGGGTGCTTCTGGTGGGGTGGGGTGGCTCAGGGAAGGAGGTGCATTCAGGGGCGCGGGGAACTGCGCGGTCAGCCACAGGCGGCCGCATGGTCCGGTGCGGCGCGGGTGGGGCTGGGTGGACGGATCGGTCACCGATCAAGCGCGTCCGAGGAGTTCGACTTCCGAGAGGGTTGTGGCCGTGGGGGCGGTGAAGTCGATGCGGTAGTAGGTGTGGGCGCCCGGGGGCGTGGTGGGGGTGAAGGCCCGGGTTTGCTGGCGCCAGGGGAAGGTTTGGTGGGTGCGGCGGTCGACGACGGTCCAGTGGGTGCCGTCGTCGGAGGTGCTGAGGGTCCAGGTGGAGGGGTCGCCGTTGGGGGTGGAGCCGCTGGTGAGGGTGTACTGGTCGAGGGTTTGGGGCTGGTCGAAGTGGTAGGTGAGGGAGGTGGGGCCGGGTGGGAGGGTCGTGGAGGTGGCGGAGGTGTTGTCGAAGAGGGCGGCGGGAGCGGGGGCGCCGTTGAGGGTGGCGGTGCCGTGGGTGGGGCCGGTGAGGTCGGCGGGTGGGGTGGCCGGGTGGGGGCCGGTGGTGAGGGAGGGGGGTGCGGAGGTGGGGGAGGTACCCCAGGTGGAGGGGTGGGGGCCCATCCGGAAGTCGATCCGGCCGCCGTGGGTGAGGTCGGCGTGGGGGAGGTAGGTCTTGTCGTAGGGCTTGCCGTCGACGGTCATGGACTGGACGTAGATGTCGCGGTCGGAGTTGCCGTGGGCGGTGAGGGTGAGGGGGCGGCCGCCGGCCGGGTGGAGGGTCACCTGGTCGTAGAGGGGGGAGCCGAGGGCGAAGGTCGGGGAGCCGGACTGGAGCGGGTAGAGGCCCAGCGCGTTGTCGATGTAGAAGGCGGACATGGAGCCGTTGTCCTCGTCGCCCGGGTAGCCCTGGCCGATGGTGCTGCCGGTGAAGAGGCGGCTCATCGCGTCGCGGACGTGCTGCGCGGTCTTGGCCGGCCGGCCGACGTAGTCGTACATGTAGGGGACGTGCATGGAGGGTTGGTCGTTGAAGGCCCACTGGCCGACCCGGTCGTCGCGGGACTCGAACATCTCGTGGTACGGCCCGCCCCAGCCGCCGCCGTACTGGGCGGTCTCCGGGGTGGCGAAGAACTGGTCGAGCTTGTCGGCGAGCCCGGTGCGGCCGCCGTACAGGTCGGCGAGGCCGTTGCCGTCCTCGGGGGCGGCGAAGGCGTAGGTCCAGCCGTCGCCCTCGGTGTAGTCGGTGGCGTTCCAGTCCAGCGGGTCGTACGTGGCGGCGCTGTGCTCGAAGGTGCCGTCGGCGTTCTTCGGCTGGAAGAAGCCGGTGGAGGTGTCGAACAGGTCGACGTAGTGCTGGGCGCGGTCCCGGAAGTAGCGGTAGTTGTCGAGGTATTCGCGGTGGTGCGGGTCGCTCGCCGGAGTGGTCCGGTAGAGCTTCTGCGACATCTGCGAGATGCCGTAGTCGGCGAGGTAGTCCTCCAGGGAGACCGACGCGCTCGACCCGCTGGTCTGCGGGGTGTAGCCGAGGAACGTGGACTCCTGCACGTCCGGCCGGCCGGTCAGCCCCGAGGACGGCACGGTGGCGTCCTTGACGGCCGCCTCGTAGGCGCCCTGGACGTCGAAGTCGGTGACACCGCGCAGGTAGGCGTCGGCGATCGCCACGTCGGAGTTGGTGCCGCTGAAGCCGAGGTAGCCGGGCGCGGTCCACTGGCCGATCCAGCCGGCGTCCCGGTACTGCTGCACGAAACCGTCGATCATCTTGCCGGTGAGCTGCGGGTAGAGCAGCGCGTCCAGCGGCCAGGCGGTGCGGTAGGTGTCCCAGAAGCCCTCGTTGGCGTACGGCTGCCCGGACTTGATCGCGGCTCCGGTCGTCGTGGGGGTGTTGGCGCCGGCCGCGGGCGCGTAGGGGCTGGCGTAGCGGTAGTCCGGCCTCGCGGTGGTGCCGGTGTTCTCGTACAGCTCGTTCGGGTAGAGGTTGAGCCGGTACAGGCTGGAGTACAGCGAGGTGAGCTGGTCCTGGCTCGCGCCGCGGACCGTGATCACGCCGAGTGCCTTGTCCCAGGCGGCCTGCGCGGCGGCGTGCACCGCGTCGAAGCCGCGCCGCCCCACCTCCTGGTCGAGGTTGCGCCGGGCCTGGTCGACGCTGATGAAGGAGGTCGCGATCCGCATGGTGAGCTGCCGGCCGGAGCCGAGCGCGAAGGAGGTGTAGCCGCCGACGTCGGGCCCGCCGCCTCCGGTGAGGGAGCCGGTGCCGGTCATCGGCCGGTCGAAGGTCGCGTAGACGAACATCCGCGGCGCGCCCCAGAATCCGGAGACGTCCGAGTAGCCGGTGACGGTGCCGTGTGCCCGGTCCACGGTCAGCCCGCCGCTGTCGTTGACGTTGTCGAAGATCAGGCTGTCGGCGCCGGAGGGGAAGGTGAACCGCATCACCGCGGCGTGGTCGGTGGGCGTGATCTCGGTACGGATGCCGTTGTCGAACGTCACGCCGTAGTAGTCGGGTTGCGCGGTCTCGTGGTCGTGGCTGAAGGCCAGGCCGCGGGTGGTGCGGTCGGCGGTCGTCGGGGCGCTGGACGCCGACGGCATGACCTGGAACGTCTGGTGGTCCTGCACCCAGATGCTGGGCTCGTGGCTGACCCCGAACGCCTGGATCACCGGTTCGTTGGCCGCGTTGTTGTCCTGCTGGTAGGTGTAGATCGCGCTGGTGGTGCCCGCGTCGGTCTCGGGCGTCCAGAAGTTGAAGCCGTGCGGGACCGCGGTGGCCGGGAAGTCGTTGCCGCGCGAGTAGTCGCCGGAGGAGTCCGTGCCGCGCGTGGTGATCACGCAGGTGGAGGGGTGCGCGCAGTCGTTCGCCGGCGGCGCGGCCCGCACCGTGATGTCGTCGAGCCAGCCGCTGAAGTGGGCGGGGCCGCCCGGGTTGTCGTAGTCGACCAGGACGCGGGTGATGGTCTTGCCCGCGGCGACGGTGCCGAGGTCGGCGTCGACCGCGTTCCACTGCCCGGCGTGCAGGATCTCCGCCGCGCCCTGGGCGCCGGCCGACAGTCCCTTGCCGTACTGGTCGGTCGCGCCGAGCCCGCTGAGCCGGCTGCCGTCGCTGAACACCAGGTCCACCGAGACGTAAGTGCTCGGGTAGGAAAGGTCGTTGCCGGTGCGCTCGGGGAAGATCGCGTACGACAGGCGGGTGTTGCGCTGGACCGGGATCGACACCCGGTAGATCTTGTCCTCGACGCTTCCGTGGTCGGCGAGTTGCCAGCCGGCGTACTTCAACGCGTGGGTGCCGGTGAAGCCGACGTCCTTCTTGAGGGTGGGGCCGGTGGACGGGCCGTCGCCGACGGACGTGGTCATCCCGGCGGTGCCGCCGTCTCCCGCGGCGAGCGCCAGCTCGGCCAACTGGCTCTTCCCGTCACCGTGGTTGGCGGACACCGCGAGCCGGTAGCGGCTGTACGTCCCCGGGTGCCGGACCGTGAAGAGCCGGGTCTCGCCGCGCTGCGGGAAGTCCTGGCCGCTCTCGCCGTCGACCACCTGCCAGCTCTTCCCGTCGTCCGACCCTTGCAGTTGCCAGGACTTCGGGTCCTGGGCGGGGGAGTCGGACCCCGAGGTCATCGTGTAGCGCGTCACCCGGGACGCGTCGCCGAGGGTGACGGTCAGCGAGGCGGACGGGGCGCCGGCCTGCCAGGCGGTGGCCGCGTCACCGTCGGTGGCCTTGGCGGCGCCGTGGTCGGGCGGCACTTCCGAACTCGCGGTGACCGAGGTGACCGACGCCATTACCGATCCCGGCAGCGCGCCGCCGTTGTCCGGGGCGACCCCGGTTGCCAGTGGTCGGCCGTCGGGGCCGGATTCCGGTGTGCTCTGCCAGTCCGGTGCGGGGTCGGATGCCTCGAACGAGGAGGAGAAGGCGGTGCGGTCGGGGGTGCGGGATGTGGTGCCGCCCGCTGAGCTGTTGGCGGCTGCCGCGTGGGCGGTTGCGGCGGGTAGTGCCGCCAGGAGTATGCCCGCGAGGGCGGCGGCGGTGGCCGGCCGACGGAGTCGTCTTGGTCGAACGGTGGTACGCGAGCGGCGGACGGGTAGTGCCATGGCGAGGCTCCTCCGTTGACGTCGCGGGTAGTCTCAGTGGCGGTGGCAACGTTGTCAACAGTTGTGGCGGGGCGGGTGTGCGGGGCGGGTGCGGGTGCGGGTGTGTGGTGTGCGCGGGTGGTGCGTGGGGTGGGGTCGGGGGTGCGGGGTCGTCCGGCCCTGCGGCGTGGGGGTCCGAAATCGCATATTTACGGGCCTGGCGGCCCACAAATATGCGGCAGCATTTCGGACCCCCACCCCTCCGGGCCGTCCTCCGGCCCGGGGGTGGCTCACGCGAGGGGGCGCTTCTGGTGGGGCGGGGTGGGGGGAGGGGGGTGGTCCTCTGGTCCGGGGGTGGCTCACGCGAGGGGGCGCTTCAGGGAGATGCGCGGCCGGGGGTGTTGTCTGGTGGTGGCTACACGCGGTGGAGTTGGGGGTGGAAGGGGGGTGTGTAGCGCCTGAGGTGGCGGGACTTGGCGGTGAAGAGGACGACTGTGTATACGGCGAGGATCGAGGCGAGCAGGAGGTAGTAGGTGAGGGGGAGGGTGGTCATCCCGAGGATGTGGGCGAGTGGGGGGAGGGGGAGGAGCAGGCCGATCGCCGCGAGGCCGGCCGCGGCGGTGCGGATGGGGAGCGGTGCGCGGGTGCCGGAGCGGAGGAGGACCATGACCAGTGCCTGGGTGATGAGGTTCTCGGTGAACCAGCCGGAGTGGAAGGCGGCTTGGCCGGAGATGTGGGCCGAGGCGGGGACGATCAGCGCGAGGGCCGCGAAGGTGGCGAGGTCGGCCGCGGCGTTGAGCAGGCCGAAGGCGGTGATGAAGCGGAGGAAGTCGTGGGTGCGCAGCGGGGAGGGGTGGCGCAGCGCGTCCGGGCCCGGCTGGTCGTAGGCGAGGGCGAGTTGGGCGGCGTCGAAGCAGAGGTTCTGCAGGAGGACCTGGGCCGGGAGCATCGGCAGGAAGGGCAGCAGCAGGCCGGCCACGAGCATCGCGATGACGTTGCCGAGGTTGGAGGAGAGCGCGATCCGCAGGTAGGTGGCGATGGTGCCGGTGGAGTGCCGGCCGGCGGTGATGGTGTGGTCGATGGCGGTGAGGTCCTTGGCCGCGAGGACGACGTCGGCCGCCTCCCGGGTGACATCGACGGCGTCGCGCGGGCAGATGCCGACATCCGCTGCGTGTAGCGCCGGCAGGTCGTTCACGCCGTCGCCGAGGAAGCCGGTGGTGTGCCCGGCCGCCCGTAGTGCCCGCACCACCCGGACCTTGTGCTGCGGGGTGCAGCGGGCGAAGACCGTGGTGTGCTCGGCCTGCCGCGCGAGGTCCGTATCGTCCATACCGTCGATACGGTCGCCGGTGAGCAGGGTGCCGGGCTCCAGACCGAGGTCGCGGCAGACGCGGGCGGCGGTGCCCGGGTGGTCGCCGGTCAGCACCTTGACCGCGACGCCCCGGTCGGCGAGCGCCGCCAGCGCGTCGGCGGCGGTATCGGCGGGCGCGTCCCGCAGCACGACGAACCCCGCGAAGGTCAGCGCCTGTTCGTCGGCGGGGCCGTAGTCGCCCAGCCGGGCGGGGCGTTCGGCGACGGCGACCGCGAGCAGCCGTAGTCCCTGCGCTGCCTGGCCCGCGGCAAGCGCGAGCAGACGCTCCCGCTCGCTGTCGTCGAGGTCCCGTTCCCCGGTGGTGGGGTTGCGTTCCGGCAGGACGGTGGTGGGGTTGGGGTCCGGTTCCCCGGTGGTGGGGTTGCGTTCCGGCAGGAGGGTGGTGGGGTTGGGGTCCGGTTCTGCGGTGGTGGGGTTGCGTTCCGGCAGGAGGGTGGTGGGGTTGGGGTCCGGTTCTGCGGTGGTGGGGTGGGGTTCCGGCAGGAGGGTGGTGGTGTTCTTGCGGTCCGGAAAGGGGGTGGTGGGGTTGGGGTCCGGCTGGAGTTCCCGTACGGTGCCGGACTGCTCCGCGGGGGCCGCGCGCAGCCGCGTGCAGTGGCGTAGTACCTCCTCTACGGAGCCCTTGGTGACCAGGGTGTGCAGGCCGCGGTGGCCCGGGCGGCGGACGACCGCGGTGGCGAGGCGGCGCACCGGGTCGAAGGGCAGTGCGGCTACTCCGTCGTAGGCGTCGTACGCGGTGAGGCTGTCGGCGGGTGGTTCGGCTGATGCGGTGGCGGCGTCCAGGACCGCCTCGTCCAGGGCGTCCGGGGCGGGCAGGTCGGCGAGTTGGAGTGTCCACAGGCTGTTGACGGCTGCCCAGTGCAGGACTTCGGGGTCGGGGCGGCCGAACGCGTCCAGGGAGCTGTCGAGGATGGGCCGGTCGCAGGTGAGGGTGCCGGTCTTGTCCGTGCAGAGGACGTCGATCGCGCCGACGTTGTGCAGTGCGGGAAGCCAGCGGACGATGACGTCGTGGTCGCGGGCGAGGGCGGCGGCCTTGCGGGCGAGCACGGTGGTGACGACCACCGGCAGCATCTCGGGGGTCAGCCCGACCGCGACCGCCACCGCGAACGGCAGCGTCTCCAGCCCCCGGCCGCGCAGGGCGGCGTCGGCCAGCAGCACCAGCGGCGGGGTCAGCAGCATGAACCGGATGAGAATCCAGGAGATCCCGTTGACCGCGCGGTCGAACGCGGACTCCCGGCGCCGCCCGGGACCGCGGTAGGCGCGGGCGAACTCGGTGGCCGCCCCGGTCGCCGTGACCAGCGCGGTGCCGCTGCCCGAGGCCACGCTGCTGCCCTGGAAGCAGGCGTGCGCGCGCTCGAACATGCCGGAGGCGGCGCGCGGCATGTCATCGGGCCGCTTGGCCGCGGGGGCGGACTCGCCGGTGAGCGCGGCCTGGTGCAGGGTCAGGTTCTGGGTGCGCAGCAGCCGTACGTCGGCGGGGATCACGTCGCCCGGGCCCAGCCGGATGACGTCGCCCGGCACCAGCAGGGCGACGGGGATCTCGCGGAAGCGGGGGGCCGCGCCGGGGGCGGATCTGCGCTGGACGGTCGCGGTGGCGGCGACCAGGTGCCGCAGCCCGTCCGCCGACCGGTCGGCCTGGTACTCCGTGCGGGACCGCAGCGCGCTGCTGACCAGGACGAGCACGGTGATCACGCAGGCGGTGCCCCACGCCGTGACCAGCGCGGAGACCAGCCCGAGGCCCAGCAGGATCGCGGTGAACGGGTCGCGCAGGGAGCGGGCGTAGCGCCGGGGCCAGGAGGCGGGGCGCCAGCCGGGGATGCTGTTCTCGCCGTAGCGGGCGAGGCGTTCCTCGGCCTCGGTCTCGGTCAGCCCGCGCGGACCGCTCTCCAGGCCGCGCAGTACTTCGAGGGCCGTGGCGTCCGCGAGGTCGTCGCGTTGCGGGGCGGCCAGGGGGCGGGCGGAGCCGGCGAGCCTGTCAGGCGCCCAGGCCACGGACGCCTCGCGCCGGGGTGGGGCGCTCGGCGAGCTGACCGACCATCAGCCGCACCACGGTCACCACGTCCGGGTCGTCCACCAGGTAGACCTGTCTGCGGCCTTCGCGCCGGGCATGCACCAGACCGGCGAGCTTCAGCTTGGCCAGGTGCTGGCTGACCGCAGGAAGCGTGGCGCCGACCCGCTCGGCCAGTCCCGTGACGTCGCAGTCGCCCTGCGCCAGAATCCAGACGATGTGCAGGCGCATCGGAGAGGCCAGCAGACCGAAAGCCGCGGCCACGCTCTGCAGCACCTCTGCAGATGGCTCGCCCAGCTGTCCGCCAGACCTTGTCACGTGAACCTCCCTGACCGCGGCAATGTGCAGGCACCAGGGTACGCACCCGCGATTGCCGCGCCTCCCGCGCGAACGGGCGGCGGGCAGGTCCCCGGCCGCTCCCGGGTTCGCGGCGCGGTACGGGTCCCCAAGTCCGCTCGCGTGCAGGGGCCTCGGGCTTGGCTCCCGGGTACGGCTCCGGGGCCGGTCGTGGGGCCGGCCCTTGAGCGACTCCCGGGACGACATCATTGCACCATTACGCAATAACGCAAGCCGACTGACTATGCTGATGGGGGCAGGGCCGGACCGGGCGGCGGGCCGGCTCGTGGTGCGGGGCAACGGGAGGCGGACGATGCGCGGCGACGAGCGGTGGGCGGGCCCGCACCGGGCCGACTTCACACGGGTACTCGACCAGGCGCTGCGCGGCGAGGAGATCCTCGGGGCGGTGCGCGGCCGGCGGCCCGGCGGCCCCACCGTCGAGCAGCTGCGGGCCCGCGCCCTGAACGCGATGGCCGCGATCACCGCGACGGCGGCCCCCGAGTACGCCCAATACGCCGCGCTGCGCGACGCCTTCCCCTCGCTGCCGGCCGGGCAGGCCGGGGAAGACGGGGAGGACGGGCAGGACAGGGAGGACGGTCACGACTCCCCGTCCGGCGCCGGCCGCGCAGCCCGCGGGCCCGGCCTGTTCGCGCCCTTCGCCGTCCTGGTGCCGATGCTCAGCGGCACCGCCGCCGTGCTCTTCCTGGTGCTGGGATACGGACTGCGGGCCGCCGGCGACGTCGGCGGCGCGGGCACGCCGCTGATCGACATCGGGTACGCGGTCGCGGGTGTGTTCGGTGTCGCGCTGGTGGTCGGCGGGGTGGGCCTGATGCTCACCGCCCGGCGGGACGCCGCCGAGGCCCGCGCCGCCCAGCGGGTGGCCCGGGCCCGCGCGGCCTGGCGGCAGGCGCTGCTGGTGCGCGGCGTCCTCCCCTATCTACGGCAGCAACTCGCCCACGGCGCAACGGCGGCGCCCTTCCGCACCGCGGCACCCGGACCGCCGGGCGAAGGTGGGGGCCAGGGCAACCTCGACGGCTCCGGCCTGGTCGTGAGGCGGCCGCGGCTGGGTTTCGGCAGCCCCGGCTTCACCAGCCCGGGCGGCAACGGCCCCGCCGGCGGCCCCGCTTGAGCGTCGATGGGCGTGGGGGCGGTCCTGTTTGAGCGGCAACGGGCCTGCGGGCGGCCCTGCTTGAGTGTCGATGGGCGTGGGGGCGGTCCCGCTTGAGCGGCAACGGGCCTGCGGGCGCGCCTGCTTGAGCGGCAACGGGCCCGCCTGCGGTCCTGCTTGAGTGTCGACGGGCGCGCCAGCGGTCCTGCTTGAGCGGCAACGGGCCCGCCAACGGTCCTGCTTGACGTCGACGGGCCTGCGGGCGCGCCTGCTTGAGCCGCAACGGCCCTGCGGCGGCCCCGCTTGAGCGTTGCCCCGGTTCCGGCTCACCCTCCGGACGAGGGGCCGCCGTAGGAGAGGTCGTCGCAGGGGCTGTCGCTCGCCGAGCGGGGCGGGCTGGTGTCCTCCGGCGGGGCCGCGGAGGCGGAGTGGCCGGCGTAGTCCGGGCCGAGGATCAGCCGGACGCCGTAGCCGGTCGCGACGGGCAGGAGCCGCGACCCGGGGAACAGCCGGGCGACGGCGGCCGCTTGGGCCTGGTCGCCCTCGCCGTATTCGACGACGGTGGTGGTCGGCGCCTGGCCGGGGGCGTTGCCGGTGCGGGTGACGGTGAAACCGGCGGTGGTCAGGGCCGCGGCCGCCTGCGCGGCGAGGCCGGAGACGGTGGTGCCGTTGTCCACCGCGACGCTGATGCCGGCGCCGGGTGCGCCCGTCGGGGCCGGGGTGGCGGAGGGGTGCGGCGCGGGCGCGGTGGTGGCCGCCGGCAGCGGGCGGTTGGCGCGCAGGTCGGCCCAGAGCCGGTCGACCGCCGGGTGGACGAGGGCGACGCGCGGGCCGTCGTAGCGCCAGGGGGCGGTGACGAACTGGACGTTGTGCAGGTCGATGTCCTTCAGTGACAGCGCGAACTTCAGCAGGTTCGGCACGGAGCCGAGTCCGGAATCGACGGTGAGCGAGCGGACGGCGGCGTTCGCCAGCGGCAACAGCACGGTCGGGTCGAAGCCCTTGGCCTTGACCTTCTTGAAGAGGCTTGCCAGGAAAGCCTGTTGGCGCTTCATCCGGCCGATGTCGGAGCCGTCGCCGATGCCGTGCCGGATACGTACGTAGTCCAGCGCCCGCTGTCCGGACACGGTCTGTAGGCCCTGGTGGAAGAGCAGCGCGCCGCGCGTGGCCCGGCCCGGGCTGAGGTCCTTCTGGTAGACGTCCTGCGGCAGGCAGACCTGGACGCCGCCGACCGCGGCGGTCATGGCGGCGAACCCGGCGAAGTCCACCACCACGGTGTGGTCGACGCGCAGGCCGGTCAGGTGCTCGACGGTGTTCTGCGTGCACGCCGGATTGCCGTCCGCGGTCAGCCCGGTGGCGAAGGCGCCGTTGAACATGGTGCTCTTCTGCGGCGCCGACCACGTGCCGTCCGGCAGGAGGCAGGGCGGGATGTCGACCAGGGTGTCGCGCGGGATCGAGACGCCGACCGCGTGCCGCCGGTCGGCGTAGACGTGCAGCAGGAGGGTGGTGTCGGAGCGCCCCACCGTGCCTTTCCCGCCGCCGAGTCGACGGTTCGTCCCGGCGCGCGAGTCCGAGCCGATGAGCAGGATGTTCTGGCCGTCGCCGGAGGCGGGCCGCTCGCCGCTGATGCCGTCCGCGGTGAACGTGTGCGGGTCGGCACTCGCGTGCAGGGCGATCCAGCCGCACCCGGAGACCAGCAGCACCAGCGCGGAGACCACGCTCGCCACGACCGTGCCCCGGCGGCTCCGCCGGCGCCGGGCCGCGGCCGCAAGTTCCTCGCGACGTCCAGGACTTCCGCTGTGACGACCCGGCATATGCTCCCTCTTCGACGCCGAATGATCCGGATTCTCCGGTTTTCCCGTTTCCCGATTGCGCAACCTAGCAATCTTTGTCGGGCCGGAAGGGCGTCTGCGCGTGCTGTCACCCGGTGGTGTCAACTCGCTTCGGGGCCGGTACGTATCGGGGGAGATCCGGGTCGGACGGCCGTGCGGGTCGTACGGCTCGCACGGGCGTGCGGCTCGGGCGTCCAGCCGCTGCCCGCCCGCTGACCCGCCGCCGCCCGCCCGCCACCTGCCCGCCCGCCTCAGGGGCTCGCGCCGTCCCAGCCGTAACGCAGGGGCAGCGGGCCGGCCTTGCGGCGGTAGACCGACACCGCCGCCACGCTCACCTCCGGCGCGCCCTCCTCCACCGGGCAGTCCACGGTGACTTGGAGCACCTTGGGGCGCCCGGTCACCCGTATCCGCGTGCCGTCCGCCGGTCCCCCCTCCAGCTCGGCCGTCTCCCAGGTCACCGGCACCCTCCCGCTTCGCCTCGCCGCCTGCCGCATGGCGAACACTTTAGAGCTTGCGTAAGCCGGGAACCATGGCGACCATGAACACCCTCTACGGGGCGGGGGGTGTCGGTGCCGCGTACGGGGTCGGCTGCGGGCCCCGGGCACCCGGTGTGGCGCGGATCACCTGTGTCACTCACGTCACTGGCACCACTCGCGTCACCGCATCGCCCGCGTCATCCGAGCGCCGCCGCATCGCCCAGCCCTCCGACGGGAGCCGTACTTCGAGAGCGGGCGCAGCTCGCCCCGTTCGCCGTCCACTGCGGGCCGGCTGGCCCGGGCGGCCTCGCCTGCCCGGTGCTCGGGTGACCCGGGCCGGCCGGCCCGAACTCATCGGGTCCGCACAGGGGCATGACCTATCCTTGCCGCATTGCGCAAGCGTGAAAACGGAGTGGAGTCACCGCTTCACTGGTCGTAACCGGCCGCGGGCCTCGCGAGGACTGCTCGGACAAGGGAGTGGGAGATGAGTGATCCCTGGGACAGGCCGGCCGGCGGCCCGCCGGAGGGCCGGGTGCCGTACGACCGCGCACCGCAACCGCCGGGGCCGCGCGGCGGCTCCCACGATGCCGGACCCGGCGACCGGGGCTCCCGCGCCCGTGGCGGCGACCCGGACCCCGGGGACTCCGGCGGCGGGATATCCGGCGGGCGGTCCGCGGCCCGGGCGGCGGCGCACGGCCGGGGCGGGTCGCGGCGGCGCGGCGGCAGCCGGGCGAAGCGCCGCAGCGGAGGGCGGCGGTTCCTGCGGATCGCGGCGATCACCGTGTCGTTGCTGGTGGTGGTCACCGCCGGCGCCGGCTGGTGGTTCTACCAGCACCTGAACGGCAACATCACCAGCGTCTCGCTCACCAACGGCGTCGGGAAGGACAGCGCCGGCAAGGAGAAGGCGGACGCCTTCGGCCGGACCCCGATCAACATCCTGGTGATGGGCAGTGACGGCCGTACCTCGACCGAGGACTGCAAGCTGGGCGGCGGCTGCGCCAAGACCGGCGTGCAGAGCGGGGGCAACGCGGACGTGGAGATGGTGCTGCACATATCCGCCGACCGCTCCAACGCCACCGTGATGAGCATCCCGCGCGACACCGAGGTCGACGTGCCGGCCTGCACCGACCCGAAGACGGGTGCGAAGACCGCCGGTTACCACGGCATGATCAACAGCGCGCTGGCGTACGGGCAGGCGTGCCAGGTGGCCACCGTCCACCAGCTGACGAACATCCCCATCGACCACTTCATCCAGGTCGACTTCTCCGGCGTGGTCAGCATGTCCGACGCGGTCGGCGGCGTGCCGGTCTGCGTCAGCGGCGACGTGTACGACACGTACTCCCACCTGAAGCTCTCCAAGGGCACCCACACCCTCAAGGGCGTGGGCGCGCTGGAGTTCCTGCGCTCGCGGCACGGCTTCGGGGACGGCAGCGACCTCGGGCGCACCTACGCCCAGCACGCCTTCCTCAGCTCGCTGATCCGCAAGTTCAAGAGCGCGGGCACCCTGACCAACCCCGAGGCCGTCTACAAGCTGGCGAACGCCGCCACCAAGGCGCTCACCGTGGACACCGGGCTGGGCAGCGTCAAGAAGCTCATCGGGCTGGCCGACGACGTGAACAAGGTGCCGTCCAAGCGGATCACCTTCACCACCATGCAGACCGCGCCCGACCCGAGCGACTCCAACCGGGTCGTGGTGGGCGCCGGCGCGCAGACGCTCTTCTCCACCATCGCGGGCGACCAGGCGCTGACCACCGCCGGCGGTGGCAAGTCCGCGGCGGCCAAGGCGACCGCGAGCCCGTCGGCCACCGCGGTGCCCGCCTCGCAGGTCACGGTCAGCGTGCGGAACGGCACCACCGTCGGCGGGCGGGCCGGCGACATCGCCGGCGCGCTGGTCAAAAAGGGCTTCAACCCGGCCACCAGCAGCGGCAACGCCGACGCCACGGCCACCACGACCCTGACCTACGGCCCCGGGCAGAAGGGCCAGGCGCAGACCGCGGCCAAGGCGCTCGGGCTGCCGTCGTCGCACCTGAAGCAGGGCACGGCGGCCGGCGTCACGCTGGTGATCGGCTCCGACTGGTCCAGCGGCACCAGCTTCCCCGGCGGTAGCGGCACGGCCTCCGCCGGCGACACGAAGACCGCGCTGGCCAACGCGCACCCCGAGACCGCGGACAAGTCGTCGTCCTGCGCCGAGGTCAGCACGTACAAGACGGTCGAGATCAACGGCGTCCCGATGACACCGGGGCAGGCGTACGCGGCCTCTCCGGGGAAGAAGGACTCCGACGACTGACGGGCCGGGCCGAAAAGCTTGAGCTCTTACGCAAGCCGGGAACCGTGGCACGCCGTGCGGCGTCGGTTCCGGCAAGCAGCCGAACACGGAACGACGAGGACAACCGGAGGTAGTTCGTGGGCGTGACTTTGTCCAAGGGCGGCAACGTCTCACTGAGCAAGGAGGCGCCGGGGCTGACCGCGGTCACCGTCGGGCTGGGCTGGGACGTGCGCACCACCACCGGTGCCGACTACGACCTGGACGCCTCGGCCCTGCTGTGCGACACGGCCGGGAAGGTGCTGTCGGACCAGCACTTCGTCTTCTTCAACAACCTCGCCAGCCCGGACCACTCGGTCGAGCACAGCGGGGACAACCTCACCGGCGGCGGCGACGGCGACGACGAGCAGATCAAGGTCAACCTCGCGGGCGTCGCGCCCCAGGTGGACAAGATCGTCTTCCCCGTCTCCATCTACGAGGCCGAGGGGCGCGGCCAGAGCTTCGGCCAGGTCCGCAACGCCTTCATCCGGATCGTCAACCAGGCCGACGGCCGCGAACTGGCGCGCTACGACCTGACCGAGGACGCCTCCACCGAGACCGCCATGGTCTTCGGCGAGCTGTACCGGCACGGCGCGGAGTGGAAGTTCCGCGCCATCGGCCAGGGGTACGCCTCCGGCCTGGCCGGCATCGCGAGTGACTTCGGCGTCAACGTCTGAGCCGACGGGCCCGGCCGGCCTCGGCCGCCGGGCCCGCCCCGGCCCGCCCGGGTTACCCTCGCAGCGGGTGACCCGACCGATGAGGAGGCGAGCGTGGCCGGCGGACGCAGCATCTGGCCGTGGCTCGCCGTCGCGGGCCTGGTCGCCGCCTTCCTGGCGGTCGGCCACGGGCACGGCGACCACGACGCCGACGCGCGGAGCACCGCCCCGCACAGCACGGCGGCGCCCACGACATCGGCCCCGACCCGGTCCGCGACACCGGACCCGAACGACCCGGCGCAGTTCGCCGGGCCCGTCGTCACGTACGCCCGGCAAGCCGGTGTGCACGCCCAGTTGCTGATGGCGATCCTCTACAACGAGTCGTACAAGCCGCACGACCCCGCCTTCGAGCGCGCCTGGCAGAAGTCGAAGCCCGACGCCGCGTTCGGCATCGCCAACATGCACCGTGCCGCGTTCGACGACACCAAGCGCGGCCGGCCGTTCGCGAACCGCAGCTGGGAGGAGCTCCCGGACCACCCGGACCTGGCGATCCAGGCGGCCGCCTGGTATCTGCACGACCTCCAGGCCCAACTCCCCGCGCACCGCACCGGCGCGTACACCACCGACCAGTTGCTCGCGCTCGGCTACAACACCGGCACCGGCAACATGCGGCTGTTCGCGGAGGGCACCAGCCCCGGCTCGCAGGCCCGTTCCTATCTCGACACCCTCCGCGGCAACTGGGCCAAGGCGGCGCAGGCTCTCAAGTAGCCTCCCCGAAAAGGCGGTCGGCCTTCGCACAACGTTCACAAACGCGCTGGTGCGGGGCGGGACGGCCGCCCGTACCCCGAACCAGTCGGCACGCATCCGGGCAAAGTACCGAGCCCGGACGGGCGTTCGCCGGGGAATTGCGCGGGCATTGTACTGACGTCGCGTCAGGATTTCACGTGCCAGCGGCACTTGCGCGCCCCGTGGCTGATCATGGTGGTACGATCGGCCCGCTTGCCAGGCTAGCCAATGAGCGTGCAGGACAGACGGCGATCGGGTCGAGAGGGTCCACCACACCGAGGAGCACCATGCCGCAGTCGGGCATACGGGCGCTCTTAGTTGTGCCGACCCGTCTGCGCTGCCGCCGGCAAGGCGCGTGCGACGCCCCGGGTCGCGCGGGTGCCTTAGCGGCACCCTCGCACATCAGTACCTCCCGGACGCAGAGACGCAGCCCCCCTTAAGTCCCTGGTGGTCGTCTAGTCGCTTGAAGAGAGTCTCATGACGCATTACATACAGGACCCGGCGCTCTGGGCTCTGATCGCCGGCGCGCCGTTCGCCGCAACCGTCATACTCCGCGGGCGGAAAGCGCGGGCCAGACTGCGGACCGAGAACGCCGAGTTGGAGAGCCGCTACGCGGAACTCGAGGGCGGCTACTCCGAGTCGGTGCAGGAAGCCCGGGTCCGCGCGGAGGACGCCACCAAGAGCGCGCTCAAGTCGGCCATGCGGACCCTCCAGGGCCTGGCCAACGAGCAGCAGGTGGCCATCTCCAAGGCCCAGGACAAGTTCGGCGAACACCACGTCCTCCAGGACCTCCTGGAGATCGACCACATGAACTCGCAGTTCGGCCGGCGTGCGCAGTCCATCGCCGTGCTCTGCGACGGGTGGCTGGGCCGGCAGCGGGTCGCCGCGTCGGTCTACGACGTGGTGCGCAGCGCGAAGGGCCGTATCCGGCACTACACGCGGGTCGAGATCCGTTCGCAGACCAACTTCGCCCTGATCGGCCGCGCCGTCGAGCCCGTGGCGCTGGCCCTCGCCGAGCTGCTGGACAACGCGACCAGCTACTCGGCCCCCGACACCCCGATCGACATCACCACCCGCACTGTGCCCAAGGGTGTCTGCATCATCATCGACGATGCCGGTGTCGGTATGAACGAGGAGGAGAAGGCGCGCGCCGACGAGCTGCTGTCCGGCCAGGGCCCGGCGGGCGTCGCCGGACTGGGCAACCCGCCGCAGTTCGGTTTCGCGGTCATCGGCGTGCTCGCCCAGCGGTACGGCTTCAACGTGTCCGTCGACTCCTCCTCCCCCTACGGCGGCGTACGCGCGGTGGTGCTTCTTCCCGAGGAGCTTCTGACCAACATGCCCGAGCCGAAAGAGCCGCCGGCCTCCCGTACCCCCGCTCCCAACGGGGTGGCCGCCGGGGCTGCCGCGCCGGCGGAGCGGCCGTCCAGCTCGACCCCCGGCGGTCTGCCCCGACGGAGCCGGAAGGGATCGATCTCCATCGTGCCGAGTGCGGACGCCCCCGCGCCCCCCACCCGGACGAACGAGGAAGCCGCTTCGATCATGGGCGCCTTCCAGCTCGGCACACAGTCCGGGCGCTCCGCACAAAGGGAAGGGCATGAACCGCAGTGAACAACGACCTGTCATGGATGCTTGAGAGTGCCCTGGAGGTCCCCGGGGCGCGCCACGCGATCCTGATCTCCGCCGACGGGCTGCTGATGGCCCGCTCGCAGCAGGTCAGGAAGGACGAGGCCGACACCGTCGCCGCGGCCATGAGCGGCATCCAGTCGCTGAGCCGCACGATGGGCAGCTTCTGCGGCGGCCCGGACATGGTCTGGCGCCAGACCCTGGTGGAGTTCGACGGCGGCTGGGTCTTCCTCATCTCCGCCGGTGCGGGCGCCTATCTGGCCGTCTCGTCCGCTCCGGACGTCGACATGGCGGCCATCACCTTCCGGATGCAGCAACTCGTCGGCCAACTCGGCAAGGTCCTGACCGCGCCGCCTCGCGAAAACACGAGTACCCAGGTATGAACGAATCGGATGAGCCCGTAGCGCAGTCCACGGATTTAGTGCGACCGTACGTCATCACGAACGGTCGCGGCCTGCCGGCCGACGACCAGTTCAACCTCATCACCCTGGTCACCGCGTCCGATCAGCCGCGTCCGGTCCATCTCGACCCGGAGAAGCACAGTGTCCTGGACCTGTGTTCGGGCGGCATGCTCTCGGTGGCCGAGATAGCCGGGCACATGAAGCTTCCGATCGGCATCATCAAGGTGCTGCTCTCCGACCTGTCGTCGGAGGGCTACCTGGTGGTCCGGCCCCCGGTGCCTCGTGCCCAACTCGCCGACGTATCGCTCCTTCAGGAGGTGCTGAATGGGCTCCAGGCCCGATTCGGCTGATGGCGTCTATCTCGACGGAGCGGTGAAGACCGCGGCCAAGATCCTGGTCGTGGGGCACTTCGCGGTCGGAAAGACGACGTTCATCGGCACCATGTCCGAGATCCCGCCGCTGCGCACCGAGGAGCGGATGACCCAGGCCGGCGCCTTGGTCGACGACCTCAAGGGAGTGCGGGGGAAGACCACCACCACGGTGGCCATGGACTTCGGCCGCATCACGCTGAGCGAGCAACTCGTGCTGTACCTCTTCGGAACGCCCGGGCAGGAACGCTTCGTCCAGGTGTGGGAGGACATGACCCGAGGCGCGCTCGGCGCGTTGATCCTGGTCGACCCGGAGCGGCTCAAGGAGTCCTTCCCCGTCATCGACCTCGTCGAACAATACGGGCTTCCCTACGCGATTTCCGTCAATCACTTCGACGACACGCCGGTCCGCTCCGACGACGAGTTGCGCGACGCCCTCGACCTGCTGCCCGAAACCCCCATCGTCACTTGCGATGCCCGCGACCAGAAATCGTCCGCCGACGCTTTGATCGCCCTGGTCCGGTATCTCCAGACGCGTACCGCTAGGAGCACCACGTGAGTACCGACTCAGGCTTCCCCTCCCCTCCGCCCGGCTGCCCCGCACACGGCCGAGTGCCCCTGCACGGCCCCGAGTTCCAGGCGGACCCCGACTCGTACTACGCCTGGATGCGCAACTTCGGCCCCACCGCGCCGGTGGAGCTGGCGCCCGGGGTGAACGCCACGCTCGTCACGGACTACTCGGCGGCGCTGCAACTGCTCCAGGACCCCGACACCTTCCGGAAGGACTCGCGCCGCTGGCGCGCCTTCAACGAGGGCAAGGTCAACCCGAACAGCCCGGTGGTGCCGCTGCTCGCCTACCGGCCGAACTGCATGTTCACCGACGGCGCGGACCACCTGCGGCTGCGCCAGGCCGTCACGGACACCATGGCCCGGGTGGACAGCCACCTGCTGAAGCGGAACGTGGACCGGGTCTCCCGGTACCTGATCGAGCAGTTCAGCACCCGCGGCTCGGTCGACCTGCTCAACGACTACGCCAAGCTGCTGCCGCTCTTCGTCTTCAGCGAGCTGTTCGGCTGCCCCGCGGACATCGGCGACCGGGTCATCTTCGGCATCAACGGCATCTTCGACGGCATCAACGCCGAGAAGGCCAACGAGGTGCTCGGCCAGTCCGTCGCCGAGCTGGTCGCGCTGCGGCGGGCACAGCCGGGTGATGACGTGACGTCATGGCTCATGCAGCACCCGGCGAAGCTCACTGACGAGGAGATGGTCCACCAGCTGATCCTGCTGCTGGGCTCCGGTGCAGAGCCGTTGCGCAACCTCATCGGCAACGGACTGTGCCTCATCCTCTCCGACGACCGGTTCTCCGACGGCGGGCTGCTGGTCGAGGACGCCATCGACGAAGTGCTGTGGAACAACCCGCCGATGTCCAACTACGCGCCCCACTACCCGGTGGCCGACATCGAGTTCGCCGGGCGCCGGATCGACGCGGGCGAGCTGGTGCTGGTCAGCTTCGCGGCGGCCAACACCGACCCGGCGCTGTCCGGCTCGCGCCAACTGCTCAGCAAGCGCGCCCACCTGGCGTGGAGCACCGGCCCGCACGGCTGCCCGGCGAAGGACCCGGCCCAGCTGATCACGATCGCGGCCATCGAGAACCTGCTCAACCAGCTCCCGGACATCGAGCTGGCGGTGCCGGTGGACAGCCTGACCTGGCGGCCGGGGCCGTTCAACCGCGCGCTGGCCGCGCTGCCCGCCCGGTTCGCGCCGATACGGGTGGACAAAGGCCCGCAGACCGGGGCGCAGGGGAAGCCTGCGGCGACGGCCGGACAACAGGGCCCATCGCAGGGCAAGGCGCAAAAGGGAGGCTTGTGGAGTTCGTTCCTGGCCTGGTGGAAGGTGTGATCCAGCCGCGGAAGTGGCCAAAAAGCATGCGTGATTCAGGTCACGACGCGCATATGCCTGCAACTCACATGATCGTTCGACGGGACGGGTAGTCACCTGGGCGAAAATCGTTGGCCAGGACTAAAGGAGTTGTCACCGTGCCTGCTGCCGCCGATCCGCCCGTACCGCTACGACCGGCTGTTTTACCCCTACCCCGACCGTCGGATGTTCACTCCGGATCATCGAACATTTGTTCTCATCCCGAGTACCTGTGCGTGCCGGGGGATGCGCCGCCCGCCGAACCCGCCCTCCGGGGCGGGTCTCTTTTCGCCCACCACGGGCGTGTTCCGGCATATGCCATCGCGAGGGGAGGGCTCCGATGACCGGCGGCCGTTCCCCGATCCGCGACTTCGCCGGCTCCGGCCTCTCCCGGCTGGAGCCGGCCCAGCTCGGCGGTCTCGTCACCGGGCAGCTCGCCCGGCTGTGCGAGGTGGTGCGGCTGGACCGTGCGGACACGGAGACCTATGTCGAGGTCCTCGCCGACAGCCTCGGCCCGGCGGCCGAACGGTCGTTGGCGCTGCCCCCGCCCTCGCCTACCTTGCTCTCCGACGACCACACGCCGGTCGAGTACTCGCTGGCCTTCCTGCCCGGCTCCACGCCGGCCCTGCGGGTGCTGCTCGAACCCGGCTGCGGCAGCGGGGACCTGGCGGCGAACGGGCGTACCGGGCTGCGGGTGATCCGCGAGATGGCGGACCGCTGGAACTTCTCCACCGACCAACTCGACCGGCTGGAGGACCTGTTCTTCCCGGCCGCACCCGCCGGGGCGTTCGCCCTGTGGTGCGCGCTGGAACTGCGGCCCGGCGGCGTCCCCGCGGTGAAGGTCTACCTCAGCCCGGCCGCCAACGGCCGGGACCGGCGCGCGGAGACCGTACGGGAGGCGCTCGCCCGGCTCGGCCACCGGCAGGCGTTCGACGCGCTGCCGCCGGCCGACGACTTCCCCTTCGTCGCGCTCGACCTCGGCGCGTGGCAGGCGCCGCGGGTGAAGGTCTACTGCACCCACGAGAGCCTCGCCGCCGAGCAGGCCGGCGCGTACTCCCGCCTCGCGCCCGACGAGGGCCGGGACCAGACGACGGGCTTCTTCCACACGATCGCCGGCACCGGCGACGACGGCGCGGGCGGCGCCGCCGACGGTGCCCGGGGGCCGCTCACCCGGCGCGCCCTGACCTGCCACTCCTTCACCGAGACGGCGACCGGCCTGCCCAGCGGCTTCACGCTGCACATGCCCGTGCGGACGTACGTCGAGCACGACGGACAGGCGCGCGAGCGGGCGGTGGCGGTGCTGCGCCGCTACGGCATGGACGGCGCCGCACTCGACCGCGCGCTGGCCGCGGTGACCTCCCGCCCGCTGAGCGACGGGGTCGGGCTCGTCGCCTACGTGGCGCTGGTCCACCAGCGCGGCCAGGCCCCGCGGGTCACCGTCTACGTCTCCTCGGAGGCGTACGAGGTGCAACCGCCCCGTTGAACCGCTCCCCACCCGTGCCGGTCACGGGATCGGGCGCTGACACACCCGCAACACCACTTCGCACGACAGAAAGACAGGAGCAGCGGTCTGCATGGAGCCGTACCGGATCAAGGTAGTGGAACCCATCCCCGTCACGACGCGGCAGCAGCGTGAGGAAGCGCTGAAGCGCGTGCACTACAACCTGTTCGACCTGCGGGCGGAGGAGGTGACCATCGACCTGCTGACCGACTCCGGCACCGGCGCGCTGTCGGCCGCGCAGCAGGCCGCCGGCATGGCGGGCGATGAGTCCTACTCGGGCTCGCGCTCCTTCTACCGGTTCCACGACACCATCACCGAGCTGACCGGCTACTCCCACATCCTGCCGGTCCACCAGGGCCGGGCAGCCGAACGCGTGCTGTTCACCACGCTGTTGGAGCCCGGCAAGCTGGCGCTGTCCAACACGCACTTCGACACCACCCGGGCCAACGTCGAGCTGGCCGGCGCCGAGGCGCGCGACCTGCCGTGTCCCGAGGCGCGGAACCTGGACAGCACCCACCCGTTCAAGGGCAACATCGACCTGGACGAGCTGCGCCGCACGCTCGCCGGGCCGGAGGGCTCCCGGGTCGCGATGGTGGTCGTCACCATCACCAACAACGGGGGCGGCGGGCAGCCTGTCTCCATGGAGAACCTCAAGCAGACGTCCGCGCTGTGCCGCGCGCACGGCGTGCCCTTCTTCCTGGACGCCGCCCGGTTCGCCGAGAACGCCTGGCTGGTCACCCGGCACGAGCCCGGCTACGCCGACCGCACCCCCCGGCAGGTCTCCGAGGAGGCGTTCCGGCTGGCGGACGGCTGCGTGATGAGCGCGAAGAAGGACGGCATCGTCCACATCGGCGGGTTCATCGGGCTCAACGACCCGGACCTCGCCCAGCGGTGCGAGCTGCTGCTGATCGCCACCGAGGGCTTCGCGACCTACGGCGGCTTGGCGGGGCGCGACCTGGACATGATCGCCCAGGGGCTCACCGAGGTGACCGAGCCGTCCTACCTCGCCGAGCGGGCCGACATCGCCTCGCACCTCGCCCACCGGGTGCGCTCGGCGGGCGTCGACATCCTCGAACCGCCCGGCCTGCACGCGCTCTACCTCAACGCGGGGCGGCTGTTCCCGCACATACCCGCCCACAACTACCCGGGCCACGCGCTGTCCGTCCAGCTCTACCTCGAAGGGGGCATCCGCTCGGCCGAGTTGGGCTCCCTCTACCTCGGTGAGGAGGACGAGGACGGCAACCCGGTGAAGAGCGCGCCCTACGAGCTGGTCCGGCTCGCCCTGCCGCGCCGCGTCTACACCCGCAGCCACTACGACCACGTCGGCGAGACCCTGGCGAAGATCACCAAGAACGCCGACAGCGTCTACGGGTTCCGGATCGTGGACCAGTCCCCGATCCTGCGCCACTTCCGCGCGACCCTCGCCCCGGTCCCGGTGACCGGCTGACCTGGTTCGACGCAGCACCGTTCGCGGCCCGGGCCTGGGTGATGGCCCGGGCCGCGGGCATGCGCGGGGAGCGCCGACGCGCGCGGGGGAGCGGGGCGGCCGACCGGCCGGGGCCGGTGCGAGGGAGAGGCGTCGGGTAGTCCTCAGGGAGGAGGGGCGCGCACCTTGTCGTGCGTTCTCACCAGGCGGAAGTGACGGCAGCCGCACGACGCGCCGGCGGGGTCCCGAAGGACAGCCTTGGCAGTGCCCGAGACCATGACCCCGGAGAGGCATTCGCTGTGGCTACCCTCCTTTACCGACTGGGCCGTACCGCCTTCCGGCGGCGCCGGCTCGTCGCCCTGCTGTGGGCGGTGGTCCTCGTCGCGGTCGGCGTCGGGGCCGCCAAGGCGCCGGCCGCCGGTGACAGCGGCACCACCTTCATGCCCGGCATCGAGGCGCAGAAGGCGTTCGACCTGATCGGGCAGCGGTTCCCGGGTGCCGACGCCGACGGCGCCACCGCCCGGATCGTCTTCATCGCGCCCGGCGGCGAGAAGGTCACCGCCGCCGACCACCGCGCCGCGATCGACACGCTGGTCTCCGAGGCCGCCGGTGAACCCCAGGTGGACAGCGCCGTCAGCCCGTTCAAGGCCCACGCGGTGAGCAAGGACGCGTCCACCGCCTACGCGACGGTCACCTACAAGGTCAAGGCCGACGACGTCAGCGACGCGAGCAAGGACGCCCTGGAGGGCGCCGTCTCGCAGGCCCGCGACAGCGGCCTCACGGTCGAGGTGGGCGGCACCGCGCTGGCCACCCAGCCCGCGGCCGGCGGCTCCGCGGAGGTGATCGGCATCGCCCTGGCCGCCGTGGTGCTGCTGGTCACCTTCGGGTCGCTCGCGGCCGCCGGGCTGCCGCTGCTCACCGCCGTCATCGGCGTCGGGATCAGCATGTGCGCCATCCTCGCGCTCGGCAGCACCTTCGGGCTCGACCTGACCACGGGCACGCTGGCGTCCATGCTCGGGCTCGCGGTCGGGATCGACTACGCGCTGTTCGTCATCTCCCGCTACCGGGAGGAGCGGGCGCGCGGCCGCGACCCGCAGGAGGCGGCGGGCCGCGCGGTCGGCACCGCCGGCTCCGCGGTGGTCTTCGCCGGGCTCACGGTCGTGATCGCGCTGGCCGGGCTGTCGGTGATCGGCGTGCCGATGCTGACGAAGATGGGGTTGTGCGCGGCCGGGGCGGTCGTCACCGCCGTGCTCATCGCGCTGACCCTGGTCCCCGCGCTGCTCGGCATGTGGCCGAACGCGGTGCTGGCCCGCAGGACCCGCAAGGCGGGCGGGGCACGGAAGGCGGGCCGAACACGCAAGGCGGCCCGGGGCCGTGAGGCGGGCGAGGTGGGCCGGGCGCGCGGGACCGCCACAGGCGGAGCCACCGCCCAGGACCAGGCCGGAGACCGTGACAACGGCGGCACCCGGTGGGCCAGGTTCGTGCAGCGCCGCCCGCTGGCGGTGCTGCTGGTGGGCGTGGCCTGCCTGGGAGCGCTGGCGCTGCCCGCCACCCACCTGGACATGGGCATGCCCGGCGACGAGGCCAAGCCCACCTCCACCACCGAGCGGCGGGCCTACGACGCGCTCGCGCACGGCTTCGGCGCCGGGTTCAACGGTCCGCTGACGGTCGTGGTCGACGCCAAGGGCGCGCACGACCCGCGGTCGGCCGTCCAGGACGTCACCGCGACGATCGAGCGGACCGCCGGCGTGGTGTCCGTCTCGCCCGCGCGGTTCAACGCGGCCGGCGACACCGCGCTGTTCTCGGCCGTGCCCGCCACCGGCCCGAGCGACCAGGCCACCAAGGACATCGTGCGGACGATCCGCGCGGAGCGGCCCGCCCTGGCGGCGGACACCGGGGCGACCTACGAGGTCACCGGCACCACCGCGATGAACATCGACGTCGCCGGCGCCCTCCAGGACGCCCTCGTGCCCTACCTCGGCGTCATCGTCCTGCTCTCGCTCGCCCTGCTCCTGCTGGTCTTCCGCTCCCTGCTGGTGCCGCTGAAGGCGGCCCTCGGGTTCCTGCTGTCGGTGCTGGCCTCGCTCGGCACCGTGGTCGCGGTCTTCCAGTGGGGCTGGGGCGCGCGGCTGCTCGGCGTCGAGCAGACCGGCCCGATCATGAGCCTGATGCCGATCTTCCTGGTGGGCATCGTCTTCGGCCTCGCCATGGACTACGAGGTCTTCCTCGTCGCCCGCATGCGGGAGGCGTACGTCCACGGGGAGCGGCCCGCGCAGGCGGTCGTGAGCGGGTTCCGGCACAGCGCCAGGGTGGTGACCGCGGCGGCGGTGATCATGATCGCGGTCTTCTCGGGGTTCGTCGGGTCCGACGAGTCCATGATCAAGACCATCGGCTTCGGGCTGGCCGTCGCGGTGCTGCTGGACGCGTTCGTGGTCCGCATGGCGCTGGTCCCGGCCGTGCTGGCGCTGCTCGGCGCCAAGGCGTGGTGGCTGCCGCGATGGCTCGACCGGGCGCTGCCACGGATCGACGTCGAGGGCACCGGGCTCACCGCGAAGTCCGGGGCGTCCGGGGCGTCCGCGAAGTCCGGGGCGTCCGGGGACCCAGGGGCGTCCGGGCCCGCGGCGGAGGCGGGGGAGAGCGGGGCGCTGCCGCAGGAGCCGGCCCGTACCTGAGCGGCGGACCCGGGCCGCGCCCGTCGCGGGGCGGGCCGCGGCGCGCCACACGCGGGCCGCCGGTCCACCGCGCGGCGCGGCCCGCTTCTGCGACGCTGTCCTGATCGGCCCTACCCCGGAGAACGACGCGATGAGCACAAGCTGGCAGCGGTGGTCGGCGCGCCACCCGCGCGCGGTGGAGACCACCCTGCTGGCGCTGCTGCTCGCCGCGACCGGCTCGGGGGTCCTGATCACCCGCTCGGTCACGGACCACTCGCCCACCCTGTGGCCCGGCCTCGTGCTGTCCGTCCTGTCCTGCGCGGCGCTGCTCCGGCGGCGCAGCCACCCGCTGCCCGTCCTCGCGGTGACCGCGGTGTGCACCATGGTCGAGGGCGCCCTGGGCTACCTGCTGACCCCCTTGCTCATGGGCCCCCTCCTGGTCGCGCAGTACTTCACGAACCTGCTCGCCCCCCGCAGGACCGCCTGGAACAGCGCACTGGCCTGCACCGTGGGCATCGTCGTCACCGGGCTCCTCAGCACGTTCCGGCACGCGCTGCTGCTGGCCGTCCTCAACCCGGCCACGTGGGTGCTGATGGTCGCCGCCCTCGGCAGCTACGTACGGGTGCGGCGCGAGTACGCCGCCTCCCGGGCCGAGCACGCCGCGCAGGAACGGGAGGAGGAGGCCCGCCGGCGGGTCGTCCAGGAGCGGATGCGTATCGCGCGCGAACTCCACGACGTGGTCACCCACCACCTCGCGCTCGCCCACGCCCAGGCGGGCACCGCCGCGCACCTGGCCGCGACCAGGCCGGAGCAGGCGTTCGAGATCATCGCGCGGCTGCCGGGGACGACCGCCGCCGCGCTGCGCGAACTCAAGGCCACGGTGGGGCTGTTGCGCCAGGACACCGACCCCGACGACGAGATCGCGCCCGCTCCCGGCCTCGGGCGGCTGCCCGACCTGGTCACGAGCTACGCGGCGGCCGGCCTCGACGTCGCCGTCACCGTGGCGGGCGAGCGGCGGGACCTCGCCCCCGGGCTCGACCTCGCCGCGTACCGCGTCATCCAGGAGGCGCTCACCAACGTCGCCAAGCACGCGGCCACGCACACCGCCCGGGTCCGGCTGGCGTACACGCCCGACCGGTTGACCCTCACCGTCACCAACTCCACCGCGCCCGGCACCCGTCCGCCGGCCGGCCCCGCCACCGCGCACCAGGGGTTCGGGCTGCTCGGCATGCGCGAACGCGCCCTCGCCGCCGGCGGCACCCTGCGGGCCGGCCCGCGCCCTGAGGGCGGCTTCGAAGTCGTCTGCACGCTCCCGCTGAACGGCCCCGACGAAAGCGACATCGGCCCATGACCATCAACGTCCTGCTCGCCGACGACCAGGCCCTGCTCGTGGCCACCTTCCGCATCCTCATCGACTCGGAACCGGACCTGACCGTCGTCGGGGCGGCCGCGGACGGCCGGGAGGCCGTCGACCTCGCGCTGGTCCACCGGCCCGACGTGGTCCTCATGGACATCCGGATGCCGGGCACCGACGGGCTCGCCGCCACCGCGGAGATCTGCGCCCGCCCCGAACTCGCGGACACCCGGGTGCTGATCCTCACCACCTTCGAGAACGACGAGAACGTGGCCAGGGCGCTGCGGGCCGGCGCCAGCGGCTTCCTCGGCAAGGACGTCGGCCCGGAGCTGCTGCTCGCCGGCATCCGTACCGTGGCGGCCGGCGACTCGCTGCTCTCCCCGACGGCCACCCGCTCCCTCATCGACCGCTTCCTGGCGACCCCGGACCACCAGCCGCTCGCCCCGCCCGAGCGCCTGGCCACCCTCACCGAACGGGAGCGCGAGGTGATGACCCTGGCCGCGTACGGCAGGTCCAACGCCGACATCGCCGCGCACCTGGTGGTCAGCCCGCTGACCGTACGCAGCCATATCCAGCGCGCCATGACCAAGCTCGACGCCCGCGACCGGGCCCAACTCGTGGTCATCGCCTACCAGAACGGCCTCGTCCCACCGTCGTCCGGCACTCCGAACCCCTGACGGGTGTCCCGACGCACGCCCCGGCCCGACGGGTGCGGGCCGGGGCGTGCGGGCTGGGGGGCACGGTCGGTCAGCGGACCGCCTTCGCGGCGGTGTCGATGAGCCGGGCGGTGGTGCCCGGGTGGCTGATCATGGCCACGTGGGACGCCCCCGGCACCTCGACGACGTCGCGGGCGGCGGCGCGCCGGTAGAAGTAGCGCTCCAGGGCGGGCGGGATGGCCTTGTCACTGCCGGCCACCAGGCCCCAGGACGGGATGGTGTGCCAGGCGGCAGCGGTGGTGACGTCGGTGAAGGAGGAGGCGTCGAAGGGGCGTTGGGTGGCCTGCATCAGCCGCGTGGTGTGCACGGGGAGGTCCGCGGCGAAGGCGGCGCGGAACCCGTCGGGCACCAGGTACAGGTCGGTGCCGGTGGTGCCGTCGGGCTTGGGGTAGGGCACGGGGGTGGTCGCGGCCTGGATGATGCTGCCGGGGTATTTGTCGATCAGCACGCCGAGTTGCTCGCCGATGTCGGGGACGAACGCCGCGACGTACACCAGGGCCTTGACGTTGGGGATGCCGGCGGCGGCGTTGGAGATGACGGCGCCGCCGTAGGAGTGCCCGGCCAGCACGACCGGGCCCTGGATCGACCGCAGGACGCCGGCGAGATAGGGGGCGTCGGTGGGCAGGCCGCGCAGCGGGTTGGCGGGCGCGACGGTCGTGTAGCCCTCCTGCTGGAGGCGCTCGATGACGCCGTTCCAGCAGGACGCGTCGGCGAATCCGCCGTGCACCAGCACGATGGTCGGTCGGGGACCGCTCGCGGAACGTCCCGCGGCGGTGGCGGAGGCGGTGGAGCTGAACGGTCCCATCAGCGCCGCGGCGCCGGCTGCCGCGGCGCCGGTGGCGAGCACGCGGCGGCGGGTGAGGTCAGGGCCCATGACGGACTCCTTCGAGGTGAACAGGCACGGTGGATCGGGTGGGGGCGCCGGGCTCGCCCGGACGGGGGCCGGGGGGGAGCTACGCGGCGCGAACAAGGCGTTCAGGAAGGGCTGTCGGTGCCTTCGGCGGCCTGGGCGATGACCGCGGCCACGACGGCGGGCCGGGAGACGTAGACGGCGTGGCTGCCGGGCGTCTCGGTGACGGTGGAGTTGGCGCGCTCGGACATGGCGCGCTGGGCGGGCGGCGGGATCATGCGGTCGTCGGTGGCGACCAGGTACCAGGACGGCTTGGTCCGCCAGGCCGGTGCCGAGATCACCCCTTCGAGTGCCTCCACGCCCCACGGGACCTGGGAGTCGGCCATGAACTCCGCCACCTTCTCGGGCACGTCGGCGGCGAAGGAGGCCGCGAACTTGTCCTGGTCCAGGAAGAGGAACCCGTCCCGGGGCGGCAGGATCGGCGGGACCGGCGCCCCGGGCGGCGGGTCGGCGATCAGGGAGTTGACCGACTCGCCCTTGTCGGGCGCGAACGCGGTGACGTAGACGAGCGCGGCGACCTGGGGGTGCGAGCCGGCCTCGGTGATGACGGCGCCGCCGTAGGAGTGGCCGACGAGGACGGCGGGGCCGTCGAGCCCGTCGAGGACCTGGTGGGTGGCGGCGACGTCGCCGGCCAGCGACAGCGTGGGGTTCTGCACGACGGACACCCGGTAGCCGTCGGCGGTCAGGTGGTCGTAGACCCCCTGCCAGCCCGATCCGTCCACGAATCCGCCGTGTACGAGGACGATGTTCTTGATGGTTGCCATGGTCGCTCCTGACCTGGTGGGACCCGATGGGGTCTGACGGGACCGGTGTCGAGGCCGTCCCGGTGCGCTCAAGTCAAGTCGCGGGGCGGCCACCGGACCACGCAGAACAGCACGCAGAAGTACGGGCGGACGCCGGGCGGGGGCAGGTCGGGGCGCGCGGGCGGCGCCGAAGCCCAGGCGGGTCGGGCGGTCACCGGGTCAGGCGGTCACCAGGCCAGGCGGTCACCGGGTCGGGCGGTCAGACGGCCGCCGTGCCCAGCAGCCGGCAGCGCCTGCTCGCCTCGGCGTCGCCGGCCTCCTCGAACACCCGCGCCGCCCGCGCGTACCGGTCGCGGCTCTCGGCGGCCCGGCCCTCCGCAGCCAGCAGGGCGGCCAGCGTCTCCAGGCCCTCCGCCAGCCAGAAGCCCGACAACCGCAGCGCGTCCAGCAGGGCGATCCCCTCGGTGAGGGTGGCGATCGCCTCCGCGCTCCGGCCGAGTTCCCCCAGGCACTGGCCGACGCGGATCAGCGCGAGCGGCCGGCACTGCGTCATCACGGTGGGGGTCATCCGCGACTCCTCGTCGGCCATCACGGCGAGGCCGGTACGGAACGTCTCCAGCGCTTCGGCGTGGCGCCCCTCGGCCCTGAGGGACCCGCCGATGGACGCCAGGCTCTGCACGTACGCGTCGATGTCGCCCATGCTCCTGAACGTCTCCGCCGCCCCTTCCGCCGACGCGATGGCCTCGTCGGGCCGGCCGAGCATGCGCAGCGCCGCGGCGGAGTACTGGTGCGACCAGGCGATCTGCGCGGCGGCGCCGCCCGCGGTGGCCAGCTCCAGCGCCTCGGCCGCGTACCGCATGACGGCGTGCGGGTCGCTGGGCGGGACCCAGTGCACCCAGGCCAGGTAGTTCAGCTGGGTCGCCTGCTGGGCCGGGTCGCCGAGGGCGGCGGCGGCCTCGGACCCCAGGGTGAAGACCTCGCGCCAGTGCGGGCCGTGCGCCCACCGGTCGGAGAACCAGTGCATGGACTCGGCGCAGTCCAGGACGAGCGCGTGCCGGCCGTCGCCCGCCGCGATCCGCAGGGCGCCCAGCCAGTTGTCGACGTTCATCCGCAACCACCGGTCGGCGTCCTCCACGGAGGCCAGGACGGGCAGTTCGGGGTCGGGCCGCTCGGGCCGGCCGTAGCCGGGCTCGAACCAGCGGCCCGCCATGGTAGCCGTCCGCAGCAGCCACGGCACCACCAGCTCCGCCCGCGCGGCGCGGTCGGCCGCGGTCCCCTCCTCCCGGAGCCGCTCGCGGGCGAAGAGGCGGACCAGGTCGTGGAAGCGGTAGCGGCCGGCGGTGCTGTCCTGCAGCAGGCCGAGGTCGACGAGGTCGTCGAGCGCGTCCCAGACCTCCTTGACCGGCATCGCGCCCGCGACGGCCGCCAGGGCGGCGTCGAAGTCCGGGCCGGGCACGTCGGCCAACCGCCGGAACAGGCTCCGTGCCTGGTCGGCCAGTTGCTCGTAGGACATCCCGAACGCGTTGGCGATCCTGAGGTCACCGGCCGTGAACTGGTCGAGCCGTCGCTCCTCGTCCGCCAGCCGCGCGGCGAGTTCCCCGGCGTCCCAACCCGGCCGGCTGGCCAGCCGGTTGCCGATGATCCGCAGGGCGAGCGGCAGGCCGCCGCACAGCTCCGAGAGCCTGGTGAGGTCCGCCTCGTCGTCGGTGGCGGCGCGCTCGCCCAGAATCCCGGTCAGCAGGCGGGTGGCCTCCGGTACGGGCATCGGCCCGAGGACCAGCCGGCGTACGCCCTCCAGCCCGGCCAGCAGCCGCCGGGTGGTGATCAGCGCCCGGCTCGTGCCCCCCGCCGGGAGCAGCGGGCGGACCTGCTCCTCCGAGGCGGCGTTGTCGAGGACGACCAGGACCCGCCGCTCCCGCAGGATCGACCGGTACAAGGAGGCCCGGCTCTCCGCGCCGTCCGGGATCTGCGGATCGGCGACCCCCAACGCTTGCAGTACGGACCGCAGCGCCTCGTCGGCGGGCACCGGGTGCGAGGACATGCCGAGCAGATCGAGGAAGAGCACCCCGTCGGGGAAGCTCGCCCGCACGGTGTGCGCGGCCCGCACGGCGAAGGTGGTCTTCCCCAGGCCGGCGGAGCCGGTGATGAGACCGATCACCCCGACGCCGGGCGCGCTCTCGGCGTAGACCAGCTCACCGATCCACACCAGTTCGGCGGAGCGGCCGGTGAAGTCCGCGATCACGCGCGGCAGTTCGCACATGCCGCTCGGACGCGTCCAGTGATCCCGCAGCCGGCCCTCGCGCGCCAACCCGAGCAGTTCCGCGCGCGCGTCGTCCCCGAGGACGAGCGCGTCGGCCAGGGCGGTGACGGTCCGCTGCTGGGGTCCGCGGCTGCGGCCGCGCTCCATGTCCGACAGGGTCCGGGCGCTGACGCCGGACGCCTCCGCCAGCTGTTCGAGCGTCAGCCGGGCCTCGCGCCGGTGGCGGCGCAGCACCTCGCCGAAACCCGGGTGTCCGGTGATGGCGGCCACCTCCTCCGGGCGCATCGGACGGACGACGTCATGTGGGTACATTAAGGGCCGGGTGGAGCGTGCCGATTCCGTCAAGTGACGTAGTCCGGCGGTCGTGGTCGCGGTGCCAAAGGCAGCGGTCGGCCCCTCGCGGCCACCGGGTCGCGGTCGTCCGGTCGCGGCGGGTGAGCGCGCGGTCCGACGGGAGAGCGGGGCTGGTCGCGGGGCCGTACCGCCTGCGCGAAACGGTTCTGCCGGGGTTAGCATCTGGGACACCTCGTGCGACATAGGACGTGCGCCCCGCGGGAGTTGCCACCCGCCCAGCGGCGCGGTAGGGGGCTGTGGTGATCGACCGGTCCGGCGACGGAAGCGACGACCTCCTGGTCGGCCGGGAGGCCGACACGGATCGGCTGGACGCGTTCCTGGCCGAACTCCCGCGCCAAGGCGGGTCGCTGACGCTGGTGGGAGAGCCGGGAGTCGGGAAGACGGCACTCCTGGCCGCCGCCGTACGGCGGGCCGAGTCCGCGGGGATGCGGGTACTGCACGCGGTCGGCGTGCAGTACCGGGTGCAGGCCGGTTACGGGGCCGTGCGGCAACTGCTCATGTCGATACCCGAGATCAGCGCGAGAGCGGTGGACGTCCCCGCGCTGGCCGGCGCACTCGGCGTCGAGCAGGACACGGCGCCGGGGCAGGACGGGATCGCCGAGGCCGTGGTGGCGCTGGCCGCTGATCTCTCGCGTGCGGCACCGGTGTTGCTGGTGCTGGACGACGCGCAGTGGCTGGACCGGGCGAGCGCGGTCGTCCTGGGGCAGGTGGCCCGCCGGCTGCCCGGCACCGGCGCGGGACTGGTGTGCGCGGTCCGGCTCGGGGAGGAGGGCTTCTTCGACCACAGCGGCCTTCCTCTGCACGAGTTGGGCCCGCTCACCGAGGCCGCCTCCGACGAACTGCTCCGCCGCCGCTTCCCGGCGCTCGCCTCCCGGGTCCGACGGCGGCTGACCGCCGAGGCCGAAGGGAATCCGCTGGCGCTGCTGGAACTCCCCGCCGCGCTGACCGAGTCCCAGCGGCGGGCGTCCCAGGCCCTGCCGCAGCGCATCCCGCTGCCCCAGCGGCTCCAGTCCACCTTCGCCTCGCGCATCACCCCGCTGCCGCCGGCCACCCGGCACCTGCTGCTCGTCGCGGCGTTGGAAGGCAGCGGCAACCTGATGATCGTGCGGCGCGCGGTGGCCGGGCGGTGCAGCCTGAAGCACCTGGCGCCGGCCGAGCGGATGCAACTCGTACGCGTCGACGACGCGAGCGGGCGGCTGGCCTTCCGGCACTCGCTCATCCGCTCCGCGGTCGTGGACCTGTCCACCAGCGACCAGCGGCGCAGCGTGCACCGCGCACTGGCCCAGGCATGGATCGCGGTCCCCGAGCAGCGCGCCTGGCATCTCGCGCAGGCGGCCGTCGATCCCGACGAACAGGTCGCCGCGCTGCTGGAGGAGGCCGCCGACACCAGCGTCCGCCGCGGTGACGGGCCCAACGCGGTGGCCGCGCTGGTCCGTTCCGCGGAACTGAGCCCGGAAGGCGCCGGGTACGCCCGGCGGTTGGCGAAGGCCGCGTACGTCGGCGCGAACCTCACCGGCGACGTACGCGACGTACCGCGCCTGCTGGAGGACGCGCGGCACGCCGCCCCCGACGCGGACTCCCTGGCCGTCGCGGTGGCCGCCGCGCTGTACCTGCTCAACAGCTACGGGGACATCGACACGGCCCATCGCCTGCTGTCCGGCGCGATCGCCCTTCAGCCCGAGCCCTACGACCTGGCGGACGCCACCTTCCAGGAAGCCCTGTCCACGCTGCTGATGGTGTGCGTCCACAGCGGCCGGCGCGAGCTGTGGTCGGACTACGACGCGGCCGTGGCGAGGTGCGGCTCGGTCCCGGACACCCTGCGGTTGCTGCGGGCCACCTTCGCCGACCCGGCCCGGGCCCGCCCGGCCGACTGGGACCGGCTCGACACGGCCATCCGGGCGCTTCCCGGTACGTCGGACCCGGTACGGATCGTGCGGATCGCCACGGCCGCGGCCTACGGCGACCGGCTCGGGGCGATGGAGGAGCCGTTGCGGCTCACCGCCCGCGGCGGGCTGACCGGGGAGAACATCTTCCCGGCCATCCAGGCGTCGTTCCTGTGGAGCAGCCACGCCTGGTTCACCGGCCAGTGGCCCGAGTTGCGGCAGGTGACCGAGCGGGGTCTGCGCTGGTGCGAGGAACTCGACTATCCGCTGCGTTCCTGGACCGGCACGTTCGTGCTGGGCTGCGTGCACGCGGCCTGCGGCGACCACCCGGCGGCCCACCGGCTCGCCGACCAGATGGACCAGTGGGCGCGGTCCCGCCGAGGCCACGCCGTCGCCTGCTACGCCGCCCACGTCCGGACGCTGGCCGCCCTGTCGCAGGGCGCCTTCGACGAGGCGTACCGGCACGCCCGCACGATCACGCCCACCGGGACCTTCGCGCCCTTCGCCGGGCACGCGCTGTGGGCGATCCTGGACCAGGTGGAGGCCGCCGTGCGCACGGGGCGGCGCGAGCAGGCCGCCGACCACGTCACGGCGGCCCGGGACGCCGGCCTCGCCGCGGTCTCACCCCGTCTGGCCGCGGTGCTGCTCGCCTCGGCCGCGCTCGCGGCGAAGAGCGACGAGGAGGCGGTACGGGGGCTGGGCGCCGCGCTGGCCGTCGACGGGGCGGAGCGCTGGCCCTTCGACCACGCCCGTATCCAGCTGTACCTGGGCGAGCGGCTGCGCCGCGGCAAGGCCCCGGCCCGGGCCCGCCGGCACCTGGCCGGCGCCGCGGAGACCTTCGGGCGGCTCGGCGCCCACCCGTGGACGCAGCGCGCCAACACCGAACTGCGGGCCTGCGGCATCCCGGTGCTCGCCCGCACCGCGCCCCGCGGGCCGGCCCTGACCCCGCAGCAGTCGCAGATCGCCCGCCTGGCGGCCACCGGCCTGACCAACAAGCAGATCGGGCAGCGCCTCCTGCTGTCCCCCCGGACCGTCTCGACCCACCTCCACCAGCTCTTCCCGAAGTTGGGCGTCACCTCCCGGGCCGCCCTGCGCGATGCCCTGGAGCAGCTCGACCAACCGGAGGGCCGGTAGAAACCCGCCGCCCGGCCCCGCCCCGCCCGCGTGGAACCGGGCCCGTGCGCAGGGGCGTCCTCCCTGGGGTCCGCAAGATCGACTCCGTGGAGGACCCGCCTATGTCCGGAACGGCCGCCCGCTACCTCTATCTCGCCCGGCACGGCGAGGCTTCGGCGGATGAGAGCGAACTGACCGACGCGGGGCGCCGGCAGGCCGCTCTCCTGGGGCAGCGGCTGCGCGGGGTCCCGCTGGCGGCGATCCACCACGGGCCGCTCGCCCGCGCCGAGCAGACCGCCCGCCTGGTCGGGGAGCAGCTCGACGGCGTTCCACTGCGCCGCTCCGACACGGCCGGCGACTACATGCCCTACCTGCCGGCGCGCGAGGAGCTGCCGCCGCAGGCGGCCGACGACTGGGTCGCGTTCCTGGGCCAGTTCACGGCCGAGGAACGCGAGCAGGGCCCCGGGCTCGCCGCCGCGGCCCTCGCGGACTTCACCGGACCCGTCGCCGGCGACGAGCCGCGCCACGAGCTGGTCGTCACCCACAACTTCCTCGTCGGCTGGCTGCTCCGCGCGGCCCTCGACGCGCCGAAGTGGCGGTGGCTGGGCATCAACCACGCCAACGCGGCCCTGACGGTCATCCGCTACGCACCCGACCGCCCCCCGGCGGTGCTGCTCTTCAACGACACCGGCCACCTCCCCGTCGAGCTGCGCTGGACCGGCTTCCCCCCGGAGCTGCACGTCTGAGGCACGTCCCGGGCGGCAACGGCTGACGCGCGGGCGGCGGGCGGCCGAGTCCCGTGCGAGGGGCGGTCGCCGCGCCGCGGATCAGCCGTTGTCGGAGATCTCGTGGCCGGCCTGGGAGGCGGTGTGGTGCTGGGCGGCGGCCGCCGCCGCTTCCGGGTCGCCCTGGCGCAGCGCCGCGATGATGGCTTCGTGCTCCTGGAGGACCGCCCGCCAGTTCTGCGCGTCGCGCGGCATGGTGATGCGGTAGCGGCGGATGGTCATCAGCAACTGCTCGGTGAGTTCCGCCAGGATGCGGTAGCCGCTGGCCTCGGACAGCAACCGGTGGAAGTCGGAGTTGAGTTCGGGGAGGCGCTCCGTCGCCCCCTGGTCGAGCTCCGCGCGCATCGTGGCCTGGACCTGCGCCAGGCCGGCCAGCAGCTTGTCGTCCACCCGCTCCGCCGCGAGCCGGGTGACCAGGGTCTCGATCGCCTCGCGGGCGAGGAAGACGCCGCGCATCTCGGTCTTGTCGATCTCGGCGACGGTGACGCCCGCGTGCAGTTGGGAGCTGAGCAGGCCGTCGGACTCCAGGCGTTTGACGGCTTCGCGGATGGGGATCTTGCTGACGCCCAGGTTCCGGGCGAGCTCGTCCATGTTGATGCGCTCGCCGGACCGCAGATCCCCGGTGACGATGGCCTGGCGCAGAGTGTCGTAGACCAGGTCCGCCTTGCTCTTCACCGTGGGCAGCCTCGTGGCCCAGCTGTTCTCTGCCATACGTTCATCGTATGCGATATCCGCCGCTCGTCCCCGCGCGGGCGGCCGGCTTCCGGGTGTCGTGAGGCCGGCCGCCGTGACGTCGACCGTTGTGAGGCCGACCGCCGTGACGTCGACCGTTGTCACGTCGACCGCCGGAGGCCCGACCGTCACGGCTCCGCGCGGGTCAGCGCGGCTCGCCGTGCAGCGGGGGAAGCCCCATCCGTTCCCGGTGCCCGTCCCGCAGCAGGCTCGCCGGGCTGACCGCGGACGCGCCACCGTCCAGCACCAGTTCACCGCCCGTCAGCAGCGCCGCGTCGGGCGAGGCGGCGAAGGCCACCGCGGACGCGACCTGCTCGGGCGAGGCCAGCAGGCGCATGGGGTTGCTCTCGCGCAGCCTGCTCAGGTCCTCCGCGCCGCCGAGCCGCGACTCGGTGGCCGGGGTGCGGACCCAGCCGGGGGAGACCGTGACGAAGGAGATCCCGTGATGGCCGTAGTCCACGGCGAGTTGCCGGGTGAGCGCGGCGAGCGCGCCCTTGGCCGCGGCGTACGCGGGCAGGCCGGGGGCGGCGGTGCGGTGCAGCACCGAGCCGACGGTCACCACCGCGCCTGAGCCCGCCTCGATCATGGCCGGCAGCACCTCGCGGACGCACAGGAAGACCGAGGTGAGGTTGGCGGTCAGCACCGCGTTCCACTCCTGCTCGGTGGTGAGGTGCAGCGGGCGGCCCTCGGTCACGCCCGCGCAGGCGACGAGGACGTCCGGCCCGCCGCGTTCCCCGGCCGCCTCGCGCACGGCGGCGGCGACCTCGTCGGCCCGCGTCACGTCCGCGCGGTGGTAGGAGACGCCGGGCAGCCGCGGATCGGCGAGATCGACTCCCGCCACCCGCAGGCCGTCCGCGGCGAATCGGGCGGCGACGGCGCGGCCGATGCCGCCCGCCGCCCCGGTGACCAGGACTGTTCGTGTCATCGCGGGCTACCTCGCGCAGCTGGGGTGGGGCGGCCCGAGCCCATGCGGGGCCGGGAGCGGACCGGGGGAGCGGCTGGAAGGAAAGGTATACGATCTACTAAATAACCGCAACGGTTCTCCGGAGGCTCCCATGACGCCCGACGATCTCCTCTCCGCGCTACGCGCCCAACGGCTGCTTGCCATCGTCAGGGGCGCCGACCCGTCGGCGGCGCTCGACACGGTGCTCACCCTCGTCCGGTCCGGCATCGGCCTCGTCGAGGTCTCGCTGACCGGCGCCGGCGCCCTGGACGTCATCGAACGGGCCCGCGCGGCGCTCGGCCCGGACGCGCTGCTCGGCGCCGGGACGGTGCTGACGGCGGGCGACGCCCGCCGGGCCGCCGAAGCGGGCGCCGGATTCGCGGTGACCCCGGGCGCGACCGAAGCCGTGGCCGCCTGCCGGGAGTCGGGCCTGCCGGTGCTGGCGGGCGCGCTGACCCCGACCGAGGTGGCGGCGGTCGTCGCCGGCGGGGCGGCTGCGGTCAAGCTCTTCCCGGCCGGCCTCGGCGGCGTGCCGCACCTGCGCGCGCTGCGCGCCCCCTTCCCCGAGGTGCCCTTCGTGCCGGTGGGCGGCATCGACGCCGACGCGGCCCGCGGCTACCTCGCCGCCGGGGCGGTGGCCGTCGGCGTGGGCGGGCCGCTGGTCGGCGACGCCGCGGACGGCGCCGGCGCGGACGGCGCCGGCGGCCTCGCACAGCGCGAACTGGCCGAGCGCGCCGCGCGGTTCCGCGCCCTGGCCGTCCGGGAGTCGCGGTGATCGACGTACTGACCTTCGGGGAGACGATGGCCGCGCTGCGGGCCCGGGGGCCACTGCTCCTGGGCGGCTCGCTGGACCTGTCGGTGGCCGGCGCGGAGTCCAACGTCGCCATCGGCCTGGCGCGGCTCGGGCACCGGGTCCGCTGGGCGGGCCTCACCGGCGCGGACGAGTTCGGGCGCCTGGTGACCCGCACGCTCAGGGCGGAAGGCGTGGACGTCTCCTGCGCCGGCGGCACCGACGCGGGACCGACCGGCCTCGTGGTGTTCGAGCCGAGGCTCGCCGACCTGACGCGGGTGACCTACTACCGTTCCGGTTCGGCCGGCTCCCGGATCACCGCCGCCCACCTGGCGCCCGCGCTCGCCGCCGGGGCGCGGATCGTCCACGTCACCGGAATCACCGCCGCGCTGGGCGAGCAGCCCCGGCGGGCGGTCGAGTCGGCGGTGCGGGCCGCCGCCGCGGCGGGATCGCTGGTCTGCCTGGACGTCAACCACCGCGCCCGGCTGTGGTCCCGCGCCCAGGCGGGCCGGACGCTGCGGCCACTGGTGCGCGACGTCGATGTGCTCGTGGCGTCCGACGACGAACTCGCCCTCGCCGCACCCGAGTCGGCCGGCACGGAACGGGCCCGGGTGGACGCGCTGCTGGCGGCCGGCGTCCGCGAGGTCGTGGTCAAGCGCGGAGCGGCCGGGGCGGAGGTCTTCACGGCGGACGGCTCCACGTCACTTCCGGCCGAGCGCGTGCCCGTACGGGACACGGTCGGTGCGGGCGACGCCTTCGTGGCGGGCTACCTGTCGGCGCTGCTCGACGGCGAGCCCCCGGAGGACCGGCTGCGCCGCGCGGTGTGCACCGGCGCGTTCGCCGTCGCCTCGTACGGCGACTGGGAAGGGCTGCCCGCCCGGCACGAACTGCCGCTCCTGCGGGCCGAACCGGGCAGCGCGCTGCGGTGACCCCGTACCGCCCGACGGTCACGGAGGGTGTCCGGTGCGGCGCGGCACGAAGTGTTTCGGGAATGTTCCCCCGGCCTCTGGTTCTTATTTCGTATATCTCATACGGTTGCCTCGTCCCCGTCCCCCTTCCCAGGTGGTGAACGCGTCCCATGACCAGTGCGACGACGACCGAAGACGGCAACGTGACCACGGCCCAGCACCGCACCGACCGGCGCACGATGCTCGCCAGCACCGTGGGCACGGTCATGGAGTGGTACGACTTCAACCTCTACGGCCTGGCCTCGGCCCTGGTGTTCGGCCCGCTCTTCTTCGGCTCCTCCTCCGTCGGCGGCACGCTCGCCTCCTTCGCCACCTTCGGCGTCGGCTTCGCCGCCCGGCCCATCGGCGGCGTGATCTTCGGTCACCTGGGCGACCGCATCGGCCGCAAGCACGTCCTGCTGATCACGATGCTCGGCATGGGCGTGGCGACCACCCTGGTCGGCGTCCTGCCGACCCACGCGGTGGCGGGCGTCTGGGCCCCGGTCCTGCTGGTGTTCCTGCGGGTGTGCCAGGGCATCGCGGTGGGCGGCGAGTTCGCCGGCGCCACCCTGCTCACCGTCGAGAACGCGCCGCCGGGCAGAAGAGGGCTCTTCGGCGCCATCCCGGCGATGGGCACGGGCGCCGGATTCGTGCTCGCCAGCGGTGTGTTCGCCCTCGCGTCCCAATTGCCCGACGGTTCGTTCGACAGCTGGGGCTGGCGGGTGCCGTTCCTGCTCAGCGCGGTCCTGGTGGTCTTCGGCCTGGTCGTCCGGCGGGGCATCGACGAGACGCCGGTCTTCGCCGAGTTGGAGGACCGCGGCGAGACCGTACGCTTCCCGCTGCTGCTCACCCTGCGCAAGCAGCCCGGCGCGGTGCTGCGGACGATGGGCATCACCGTCTCGGGCTTCGTCTGGGGCTACCTCATCCAGGCGTTCGCCCTGTCGTACGCGACCGGCACGCTGCACCTGTCGAAGACCACCATGCTGTGGGCCATCGCCCTCGCCTCCGCCCTGGAGATCGGCTCGATCCCCTTCTGGGGCTGGCTCTCCGACCTCATCGGGCGACGCCTGATGATCGCCGTCGGCCTGGTCTGCACGGTCGGCTACGCCTTCCCCTTCTTCGCGCTGCTGCACACCAGGAGCACCCCGCTGATCTTCCTCGCCATGGTGCTGGCCATCCCGATCTGCAAGGACATGGTGTTCGGCCCGCAGGCCGCGCTGGTGGCGGAGCAGTTCGACGCGCGCGTGCGCTACAGCGGCGTCAGCGCCGGCCGGGAGATCGGTGGCGCGCTGTTCGGCGGCACGGCACCCTTCATCGGCACCGCCCTGGTCGCCGCGGGCGGTTCGATCACGCCCGTCGCGCTGTACGTCATCGCCGGCTGCGTGGTGACGGCCGTCGCCGTCTTCTCCGGCCGCGAGCCCTCCCAGGAGCAGACCGGGACCCTCGGCGCCATCAACGCATGACTCCGGCCGCGCACCACCCGAGCAGGCCACCGACCACGTGGAGAACCCCGTGAGCAACGCCCCCCTTCGTATCGCCAAAGTCGAGACCCTGGCCCTGTCGGCCAGCTTCGACGACCTCTACGACTCGCCCGACGACGTCCCCGGCTGGCTGCGCTACCCGGCCTCCAGCCACCTGGTGCTGCCCCGGCGCGGCCAGTACGCCACCCTGGTCAAGGTGCACGCCGAGGACGGCAGCGTCGGGATCGGCGAGTGCTACGGCCTGCCCTCCCCGGAGGTCACCGCCACCGTCGTCTCCACCGTGCTGGCCCCGCTGCTGGTCGGCCAGGACGCCCTGGCCACGACCGCGGTGTGGGAACGGCTCTTCCAGGGGCAGGCGGCCGGCGGCCACAACCGCGGCTTCTACCTCGAAGCCATCGCCGGAGTCGACCTGGCCCTGTGGGACCTGCGCGGCAAGCTCGCCGGCCTGCCCGTCCACCGGCTGCTCGGCGGCCCGATCCGGGAGCGGGTCGAGTGCTACGCGAGCCCCGTCGCGCTGCACGCCGACCCGCAGGACTCGGCGCGCCAGGCGCTCGGCTTCGTCGAGGCGGGGTTCCGGGCGCTGAAGGTCAAGATCGGCCGGGGCGTCCGGGTCGACCGCGCCCACCTGCGGGCGGTCCGTGCCGCGGTCGGCGAGGACATCGGCATCCTCACCGACGCCAACTGCGCGTACGACCTCGACGAGGCCACCCGCGTGGGCGCGGTCCTGCGCGATCTGGACATCTCCTGGTACGAGGAGCCGCTCCAGGTCGACGACCTGGCCAACCTCGCCGAGCTGCGGCGCAGGACCGGGCTGACCCTCGTCAACGGGGAGACCCACTTCACCCGGTTCGACCTGCGCGACTCCCTGCTGCACCGCGCCATCGACGTCTTCATGCCGAACGTCGCCCGCAGCGGCGGCATCACCGAGGCCACCCGGCTCGCGGCCCTCGCCTCCGCCTTCCACGTCGACATCGCCCCGCACGGCGTCGGCTCGGGCGTCAGCCTGTGCGCCGCGCTCCAGCTGTGCGCCGCCACCCCCAACCTGCGCACCTACGAGTACAACCGGCTCCCCAACCCCATCCGCGAGCAGATCCTGCGCAACCCGCCGGAGTTCCGCGACGGGGCCCTCACCGTCCCGACCGGCCCGGGCCTGGGCTTCGAACTCGACGACGCCGCCGTCGACCGCTACACCGTCGCCCGCTTCTGACCCTGCCGTTCCCCGCCCGTTCCAGGCCCGCCTGTTTCCGGCCTGCCCGCTTCCGCCGAACCGCCCCCCACCCCCACCCACGAGCCGCACCTTCTCCCCGGAGGAGTCACCGTGACCACGCAACCCCCGCCCCCCAGCAGCTCATCGCCCAACAGACGCACCCCGCTCGGACTTCCGGCCGTCACCGTGGCGCCGAACACCATCGAGTTCTGGATCGAGGACGTCGCATGAGCCGTACGGAGCGCCCCCTCATCAGCCGCCGCTCGCTGCTCGGCGGCGCCGCGGCCGCCGGTACCGCCGCCGTGCTCGGCCCGCTCGGCGGATGGTCGGCGGCGGCCGCCACCAGCGGGTCGTACACCATCCGCTACGACCAGCCCCGCAAGCAGACCATCCTCGGCCTCGGGTTCGAGATCCAGTCGGACTCGATCGGCTCCGGCAACGACGGGCTGCCGGCGACCGTCAGCGGGGTCCCGTACGACCTGACGGACAGCGAGCGCACCCGCTTCTACCAGCAGATGCTCAAGGTGCGCGACGACCGGGGATTCCGCTACTGCCGGCTCGCGTTGGGCCTGTACTACCGGGGGACGGACGCCACCGGCAGGTACCTGCAAGGACGTTACCCCGGGCAGACCGCGCTGCTGGCGGACATGATCGGTCAGGCCGGCATCGAGGGCATCTCCGCCGAGTACTGGTCGCCCCCGCCCGGCTGGAAGAGCAACGGCTCCTACATCGGCGGCACGCTCGCCTCCTTCGCGGCGGCGGACCTCGACGCGCTCGGCGACGCGATGGTCCACGACCTGGACTACCTCACCTCGCTGGGCGTACCGGTGTCGATGTGGGGCCTGCAGAACGAGCCGGTGTACTCCACGGCGTACTCCTCCTGCGTCTACACCGCCGCCGAGTACCACCAGACCTTCGCCGCGGTCGCCCCGAAGATCCGCGCCAAGTACCCGCGGGTGATGATCCACGCGAACAGCCTCGACGGCTGGAGCGGCTCCTTCGGGCAGGCGATCAAGGCCGATCCGGCCGCGCTGTCCTGCGTGGACGCGTGGACCTATCACCGGATCGGCTCGGACAGCAACGAGCAGATCACCGGCGACTACACCTCCGGCGCCGCGGGGAAGCTCGTCTTCAACAACGAGTTCGAGTACCTGGACAACTCCACGTCGGACGTGCGGACCCTCAACACCGCCCAGTCGATCATGAACTGGATGGTGTTCCAGGACGCGCCCACCTGGTTCTGGCTGCACGCGCTGAAGCCGACCACCAACGCCGAGGCCCCGGGCTACTCGCTCGGCTACTGGCGGCCGCCGGGCGACACCGACTTCAGCCACTTCCCGGACATCCCCGTCGGGCACTGGGACTTCAACCCGCAGAACTGGAACGCGGTCGCCGGCTTCGTCCGCTACCTGCCGTGGGACTCGGTGCGCTACGGCGTCGACGAGTCCGCGGTGCTGGAGGACCAGCGGATCATGGCCTGGAGGACCGCCCAGGGCAAGGAGGTCTTCGCCGTCACGAACCGCTCCACGACGGACTCCTTCAGCTACACCGTCGACACGCAGACCGCGTCCACCTTCCAGGGGCACCGCTTCGGGCCCGCGACCCACAATCAGACGCTCGCGACCCTCGGCGGCCCGACCCTCGCCCTGACGGTGCCGCCGCTGTCCGTGGAGTTCTGGGTCCGCACCCCCTGACCCCTGACCCCTGACCCCTGACCCCTGACCCGGACACGTCCGGGGCCGGCCGGCTCGCGGGCCGGTCCCGGACGAAGGCCCGTACGGCGCCGGAGGCGATCAGCCCGGAGCGGACCGGGTTCTGGAGGAGTTCATCCCAGGCGGCGGACGGGCTCCTCTACGCCGTGCGCCGCTCCCGCCGTGCGATCTCCGGGCCACTGCACCAGGCCCTCCCCTCTTCGCCCGGCTGCGGGGGCAACCATCGGAGGTGCTGGGCGGTCGGACGGGGTGTCCTGGAGCTGTACTCCGAGAATCCTGGGGGAGACCGCACGATGTCCTCACGCATATGGCGCCGATGGGCGGCCACTCTGGCCGCGATGGCGGTCACCTTGTTCGGAGGGGCGCTGACCACCGGCTCGGCCCACGCGGACGACGGGTCCGCACCGACCCTGTCCGCCAGGACGCCGGTCGGGCTCGCGGTGCCCGACGACGGCGAAGGCCAGGTCAGCTGGGGGCTGGACTCGAAGGGCAGCACCCTTCACGACGTGCGTGTCACCGTCGACATCACCGGCATCAGCTCGTTCGCCACCACCACGGACGACTACTGCGTCAACGGCCTGTGCACCTTCCCCGGCGGTGACGTCGGCCCGCACGGCACCGGCGGCATCGTCGACATCAGTGCCAAGCCGGACGCCAAGCTCGGCGCCAGCGGCACCGCCGTCATCAACGCCACCGCGTCCGGCGTGACGATCGCGCCCTTCACCGTCAAGGTCAGCGTCGGCTCGGTCGACCTGGCCGTCAACAGCCTCCCGCAGATCGACCACGTCAAGCCCGGCACCACCCTGACCAAGCCGCTCACCGTGGCCAACATCGGCTCGCTGACCGCCGCGACCACGGACTACCGGTTCGCGATCTCCCCGGGCCTGTCCTTCGCGACGCACTTCCCGAACTGCGACTACGCCGACGCCGCCGGGAAGTGGGAGGCGACGGTCGCGACATGCCACTTCTCCACGCCGATCGAACCCGGCAAGAAGTACCGGCTGTCCACGCCGCTGAAGCTCGACGTGAAGAAGTCCGCGCTCTACGAGATCTTCACCTACGTGCCGACGGTCACCTCCAGCAGCGTGCCGACGACGCCGAAGAGCACCAGCGCCGGCGACCTGACCCTCGTACCGGACGGCAACGCGCAGCCGGGCGACCCTGATCAGCAGGGACGGCAAGGGCGGCAGAGCATCTACGCGGCCAACACCGCCGACATCGCCCTCACCGGTGACACCGCCACGGCCAAGCCCGGCGACACGGCCACGCTGACCGCCACGGCCACCAACCTGGGGCCGGCCTCCGTCAACCGGTACACGTACGACGACCAGCTCACGGTGATGGTCGACATCCCCAAGGGCACCACCGCCACGCAGGTGCCGGCCGGGTGCGTCCCGTGGGACAACGGCACGCGCGATCCCGCGCTCGGCGCTCCGCAGTACACGTGCGACCTCGACGGCATCTTCGACAGCGGGCACACGCAGAAGCTGACCTTCAAGGTGAAGGTGGACGCCGACGCCCCGGCCACGACCAGCGGCACCGTGGTCGCGCAGCTCGCCGACCTGGGCACGCCGCCGTACGACACCCACCTGGACAACAACAAGGCGGCCTTCACCGTGAAGGTGCCGGGAGGCGCCTCCACCGGCACCGGCACCGGCACCGGCTCCACCGGCGGCTCCGGCAGCACCGGTGGCGGCAACCAGAACTCCACCCAGACCGGCACGACTTCCGGGACCTCCGGCGGCTCCGGCAGCACGGGCGGCGACGCCCCGGCCGCCACCGGCTCGCTCGCCCACACCGGCAGCGACGGCACGATGACCATCGCGCTCACCTCCGCCGCGGCCCTGGCCCTCGGCGGCGCGGTCTTCGCCCTCGCCCGCAGCCGCAGGACCCGCGTCCGCGCCCGCGCCTGACCGCACTCACCCCACCACCGCGGCCCGCGGGGCGTTCACTCCGGGAACGCCCCGCGGGCCGCGGCATGCGCGGTCCCGGGGTGGGCGGATCTGAGGGCGGCCATTCCGAGGTCGTGCAGTCCGAGGGCGCGCGGATCTGCTCGATGCGCCGCCTGGTCCGAGGCGCGGCGGTGCCGTCGTGGAAGCGGTGGAAGCGGTGGAAGCCGTGGGAAGAACCGAGGCGGCCAGGTGCGGCTCATGCCCTCCGGCACGCGGCGGCCCAGCAGGCGAACGCGCGGAATTCTGTGGTACCCCCAACGGGATTCGAACCCGTGCTACCGCCTTGAAAGGGCGGCGTCCTGGGCCACTAGACGATGAGGGCTGGGGCCTGCCGTGGTGGCCTCGCGGCGCACTTCGGGGACCCCGGAAGCATAGGGGATGGGTCGGGGGAACGGCAAAACGGTTGGGCGGGGTGGCGCGGTGCGGATGGTGCCGGCGCGGGGGCGGGTTGCGGGGGATGGGCGGGGGCGGGGCGGGAAGAATGGGGGCGTGCTGGAGATGAGCCGGGAGCAGTTCGAGGAACTGGTCGGCGAGGCGCTGGACCGGGTCCCCGCCGAGCTGACCCGTTTGATGGACAACGTGGCGGTCTTCGTCGAGGACGAACCGGAGCCGGGCAGCCCGGAGTTGCTGGGGCTGTACGAGGGGACCCCGCTGACCGAGCGCGGCGAGTGGTACGCGGGGGTGCTGCCGGACCGGATCACGGTCTACCGCGGCCCGACCCTGCGGATGTGCGCCACCCGGGAGGAGGTGGTGGCCGAGACGGAGGTCACCGTCGTGCACGAGATCGCCCACCACTTCGGGATCGACGACGAACGGCTGCACGCGCTGGGCTACGGCTGACCGTACGTACGGGTGCGGGCGGGCCCCGGCCCGGCCCGGGCGTGTCCTGGCGGCCCGGGCGGGCGCGGGCGTGTCCTGGCGGGCCGCGTCCGCGTTGGTCAGGGCGACACCCCCGGGCGCGCGCGGCGGAGCGAGAAGCTGCCGGCGCAGCCGCATGACGTGCGCGCGCCCCGGCTCCGACCCCCACCCGAGGTGCCGACGTGCTGCCAGTTCCCGCCGCCCCCACAGCCCCCGCCCCACCGGCCGGGCCGGCCGAGCCCGCCTCCGATCCCGTACGCCCCCCGCGCCCGCCCCGTGCGGCGGTCCGCGCCGGCGTGCGCGCCGCCGCCCTGGTGACGCTCGTGGCCGCGGGCGTGGCCGCCTGCGTCAGCACGGGCGGCGAGTCGCCCGACTCGAAGGCGTCCACCCGGGCCCCGGCCGGCGCGGCGGGGGGCGCGGACGCCCGGTCCGGCGGCGGACCGTACGCGCCGCAGCGGGGCGGGGCGTACGCCGGGAAGTCGCCGCACTCCGGGCGGGACGGCGCGGCCTCGCCCGGCAGCAGCGCGACCCCGTCGGGCGGCGCGACGCGGGTGACCGGCGTCACGCCCGGTACCGGAAAGCCGCGGCCGACCGCCCAGGGCTCGCCGACCGCCGTACCGACCAGCGCCGCGCCCTCGGGCCGCCCGTCGGACCCCGCCCCGCCGAGCACCCCCGCGGCGCCCACCGGACCCGCCGACCCGACGGCGGGCGCGGGCGACGCCGCGGGTGCCGGCGGGGTCGGCGGGGCGGGTGATTCCGCCGGTGCCGACGCGGGCGCGGACGCCGTGAAACACCGCCCCGTACGTGCTTTCAACAGGTGATTCGCGAAAGTGACGCCTGATGCGTATGCTGGTAGATCGTTTGATCCCACCTGCCTGGCGCCTGATTGATACGCGCCCCGTGGCGCGTTCCTTTTCTCCTGTGGCTGACCGCATCGAGGCGGTTGTAAGCAACCTGCGGAGCTGGCGCGTGCCGTAAGTCTCCGAGAGGTTTAGCTTCAGCATGTCCAATGACAGTGCCGACCGTTCCACCCTGCCCGAGAACGCGGCTGACGCCGCCGTCACGGCAAGCACCACCGCGACCGTGACCACGGCCGTGACCGTCGCCGACGAGCCGGCCGAGATCGCGGAGTCCGCGGCGCCCGTGCGGTCCGCCGACGCCGTGCGGTCCACTGACGCCGTGGCGCCCGCCGAGGCCGACGACGCCGACGAGCTCAGCGACGCCGCCGAGGCCGAAGAGCCCGCCGAGCCCACCGTCACCTTCGCCGACCTCGGCCTCCCCGAGGCCATCGTCCGCAAGCTCACCCAGAACCAGGTCGTCAGCCCCTTCCCGATCCAGGCCGCGACCATCCCGGATGCCCTGGCCGGCCAGGACATCCTCGGCCGCGGCCAGACCGGCTCCGGCAAGACCCTCGCCTTCGGCCTGCCGCTGCTCACGCTGCTCTCCGGCGGCCGCACCGAGCGCAAGCACCCCCGCGGTGTGATCCTCACCCCGACCCGCGAGCTGGCGATGCAGGTCGCCGACGCCCTCCAGCCGTACGGCGACGTGCTCGGCCTGAAGATGAAGGTCGTCTGCGGCGGAACCTCCATGCAGAACCAGATCTACGCCCTCGAACGCGGTGTGGACGTGCTGGTCGCCACCCCCGGCCGGCTGCGCGACCTGATCAACCGGGGCGCCGCCTCGCTCGACCAGGTGCAGATCGCCGTCCTCGACGAGGCCGACCAGATGGCCGACATGGGCTTCCTGCCCGAGGTCACCGAGATCCTGGACCTGGTCCCGGCCGGCGGCCAGCGGCTGCTGTTCTCCGCCACTCTGGAGAACGAGATCGACACCCTCGTCCGCCGCTACCTGGTCGACCCGGTCACCCACGAAGTGGACGCCGCCCAGGGCGCGGTGACCACCATGAGCCACCACGTGCTCGTCGTGAAGCCGAAGGACAAGGCGCCGGTCACCGCGGCGATCGCCGCCCGCAAGGGCCGCACCATCATCTTCGTCCGCACCCAGATGGGCGCCGACCGCGTCGCCGAGCAGCTGATCGAGGCCGGCGTGCGCGCCGACGCGCTGCACGGCGGCATGACCCAGGGCGCGCGGACCCGCACCCTGGAGGACTTCAAGGGCGGGCACGTCAACGTGCTGGTCGCCACCGACGTCGCCGCCCGCGGCATCCACGTCGACGGCATCGACCTGGTGCTCAACGTCGACCCGGCCGGCGACCACAAGGACTACCTGCACCGCTCGGGCCGTACCGCCCGCGCCGGCCAGTCCGGCACGGTCGTCTCGCTGGCCCTGCCGCACCAGCGCAAGCAGATCTTCCGGCTGATGGAGGACGCGGGCGTCGACGCCTCGCGCCATGTCATCGGCGGCGCGGGCGTGTTCGACGACGACGTGGCCCGGATCACCGGCGCGCGCTCGCTCACCGACGTGCAGGCCGACGCGGTGCAGAACGCGGCCTCCCAGGCCGAGCGCGAAGTCGCCGAGCTGACCAAGCAGTTGGAGCGGGTGCAGCGCCGGGCGAACGAGCTGCGCGAGGAGGCGGACCGGCTCACCGCGCGTTCCGCCCGCGAGCGCGGCGAGGACCCGGAGGAGGCGGTGGCCGCGAAGGCCGCCGAACTCGCCGCGGAAGCCGCCGCCGCAGCCGCCGCGGCGGCCGTGCCCGAGCCGCGCGAGGAGCGGTCGTCGTACCAACGGCGCGACGACCGGGGGAACTTCGAGCGCCGCGACGACCGGCGGGACGACCGCCGCGACTCGCGTCCCTCGTACCGGAACGACCGCGACCGCCGGGACGACCGCGGCGGCGACCGTCGTGACGCGCGCCCCGCGTACAACCGCGACGACCGGCGGGACGACCGCCGCGACTCCCGTCCGTCCTCCTCGTCCTCGTCCTCGTCGTCCTACGGTGACCGGAACCGTCGCGACTCCCGTCCGTCGTACGGCGACCGGGACCGTCGTGACGCCCGCCCGGCGTACAACCGCGACGACCGCCGCGACTCCCGTCCGTCCTACGGCGACCGGGACCGCCGCGACGCCCGTCCCGCGTACAACCGCGACGACCGGCGCCCGTCCTACGAGCGGCGCGACGACCGGCCGTTCAACCGCGACCGCCGCGACTCCCGCCCGTCGTACGGCGACCGGGACCGCCGTCCGTCCTTCGGCGGCAGCGGCGAGCGCGACAGCCGCCCGTCGTCGTCGTACAGCCGCGACAACGCGCCGACGTCGTACGGTGACCGCAAGCCGCGGTGGAAGCGGAACGGCTGACCGCCGCTTCCGGTAATCCAGTTGGTCCGGGCCCGGGCCCCGCGTGCGAACGCGGGGGCCGGGCCCGCCCGCGTTCATCAACCCGGCGATCCAGCCTTCGCCGAGCGCGTTCGCCTCTGTCCTGTCCATGGCTCTGGTCTCCCTCCTGACCAGCACCGTCCTGCTGCACTTCCACGGCGCCCTGCTCGGGGTCCACTTCGGTCGGATCGACACCGTCTTCACCGTCGCGGCCCTGCTCGTGACCGCCGCTGGCCCCTTCTCCCTCCTCACCTTCCACCCGCCCCCGGACTGACCCCCACCGACCCCCCGCGAATCCCTGCACCCCTCCCACCCCCCACCCCGTTATGCTGTCGGTGCGGGCCGCTAGCTCAATTGGCAGAGCAGTGGACTTTTAATCCATTGGTTGTGGGTTCGAGTCCCACGCGGCCTACCGCTGGACCCCAGGTCAGACCACATGTCGCCTGGGGTCCTCGGTGTTTCGGGGGGCTGGAAGGCGAGGTCACGCCGCAAGGGGTGGGGGCTGGTCCGGACCCCCGACGGTCAACCTTTGCTCAGGCGGCAACGGTTGCCGAGGACGGCAAGACCCGCGCCCGGCCGCATTGGGGGGCCTGCCGGGCGCTGGTGGTCAGGGCTCCTGCTGCTGGCCGGAGATGTTCCTGATCCCCGCTGCGGCCGCCTCGCGGCGCCGGCGGCCTGTGCGAGTTGGGCGATATCGGCCATGTCGTTGTCGTCCGGCTCCGGCGCGGGGGTGGCTGGCATGCCCGTCTCCACGGGTGTGGCTGGTGGTGGGTGGCCCCGGCGCGGCAGGGGTCGGCGTGTGCGCCGGGGCCGGTGGTCGCCCGTTTGACATCGGGCGGCCGTGCCGCGGGACCAACCGCGGCAGCTATCGGGGCGGGACAGTCATGACGGAGCGGGGCGGGCTGTGGCTGGTGCTGCTCGTCTGCCAGGTGTGGGAGCCGCGGTGTCGGGCGTACAGGGTGCAGCCGTCCATCCGGTCCGGGCTCGTTTCGGGGCAGTCGGCGAGGACTCGGAGGTGCGGGCTGCCGTCCCGTCCCCACACGGCCCACACGGCGTGCGTCGGGTCGATCTCGGCGACGAGTCCGTAGTGCGTGCCGGTCTCGTGCGGGAGGCAGCACTGCACGGCCCTGTCGACGGCGCTGGAGTCTGCGGTCATCCGCATGGCGGCGGCCAGCGTGCTCAGCGGCAGCAGCAGCGTCGTCGAGCGGCACACGACCGGCGGGCGGGCGTGGTGGAATCCCGCGGGGGCGGTCGACATCGTCAGGACTCGGTCGGGTTGCCGGTGGGCGGGGGCGTGGGCTTGGGGTCGGTGGTGCAGCCGCCCTTACGGCAGCCGGGAACGCCACAGGACATGGTGATCACTCCTCGGTGGGTGGGGCGGCCGGTGCCGCCTCGATCTCGGTGCGCAGCGCGATCGTGAGGTCCAGTGAGGCGCCGGCGCGGTGGTACAGGGTGCTGACGAGCACGTGCAGGCGCCGCCTGCCCTCGCCACCGATCCGCCCTTCGAGGGCCTGGCGGATCTCGGCGAGCGTGACGTCGAGCGGACGCGCGGCCAGTTCGGCGCACGCCGCTTCCAGTGACCGCACCCGCGGGATACGCAGCTCCCCATCGAGCAGACGTCCGACGGCGGACCGCCGAACCGTGGACTGCCGCATGCTGCGCCCCTTGCTGGCGTGGCCACACCCCGGACCGTGGCGCGGCGCGGGGCATTCTGCTGCCGACGGTAGGAGCGTCCTGTGCGTACATGAAAGCGATGTGCAGAAATGTGCGAGGGTCCCCTCGACTTGGCGACCTTTGCTGCAATGCCCTCTTGACCCACACCCTGCAAGGGGTGACCGTGGTGCGCACAACTGCACGCCACTCAGCAGGAGGTCGCCATGTCGTTAGAATTCTTCGGGATCGATCCCGACACCGGGGCCAAGTCGAGCCCCACCGTGTGGGTTGACCAACAGAAGCGCGAATTCGTCTTCCAGGGCTGGAAGCCTGACGAGGACACGCTCGCCGAGGCGGCCGCCTTCGAGGTGCCGGGCCATGCCGTCGGCATCCCGGACCATGAGGCCGTCGTCCGTGTCCCCGCCAGGATGGTGCAGATGATCAGGGAGGCGTGCGATGCCCTCGACGGGCACCCCGACGTTCGATGAACTGATCGAGACCTGCACTCGCTCAGCGGTACACCTGGAGATGCGCGACGCCTACGGAGTCGCCGATGAGGCCGACGACTTCGCCCACTGGCAAGCGACCGGCGAACGGGACACGGACCCGGGATCGCCCTACTGGGGTCCATGGGTGGAATGGGTCAAACAGGCCGTCAGCCGAGGCGTGACCATGCGCCGAGCCCGCATCGTCAGCGAGCCCGTCTCCGACTACATCCGGTACGAGCACGCCGGCACCCTCGTCAACCTCGGCGCCGGCGAGCAGGTACGGTGGCTGCCGCGTCGGCAGGCGTCGGATGTCGCCCTGCCCGGCAACGACTTCTGGCTGTTCGACAATGAGTGGGTCCACTGGAACCACTTCAACGGTGACGGTGACTGGACGGGAGAGGAAATCACCAACCACCCGGCCACCGCCAAACTCTGCGCCGACGCCTTCGAGACAATCTGGGAACGAGCCGTCCCGCACAACCAGTACAACATCAAGTAACCCCCAGGTCGCCAATGCCCGAATCCCCGTCCTCGTCCGCCCAAGCAGCGCGCGAGGCCGTGGCCCGGCGCCTTCGCACCATGCGCAAGAGCGCCGGGCTCACGGTGACTGAACTCGCCGACCGGTGCGGCTGGCACCACGCCAAAACCAGCAGGATCGAAAACGGCCACACCGCCCCCAACGCCACCGACATACGGCGCTGGGCGGCAGCCTGCGGTCAGCCCCAAGACGCAGACGATCTCATCGCCCAGTCCCTCAACGCCGAGTCGATGTATCGGGAGTGGCGTGAACAGATTCGGGCCGGGCTGCGCCAGCTTCAGGAAAGCGTCATCGACCTGTACCAGCAGACCGAGCTGTTCCGGGTCTACTCCACAACCATGGTGCCCGGCCTGCTTCAGACCGAGGGATACGCGGCCGCCCTCCTGTCGGCCATCGCTGACTTCCGGCAAATCCCCGTCAACGACGGGCCCGAGGCGGCGACAGCTCGCGTCGAACGGTCCCGGATCATTCATCAGGCAGGGCACCGGTTCGTCATTCTGATCGAGGAAGCGGCTCTCCGGTATCAGCTCGGCGACGGTGACGCCATGGCCGCCCAGCTCGGCCACCTGCTTGCCGCAGGCGCCCTACCCGCCGTCTCCCTCGGCGTCATCCCCGCCGCGACGCCGGATCGCCGCATGTGGCCACAGGAGACCTTCCACGTCTACGACGACCGGATGGTGTCGGTCGAACTGCTGTCGGCCGAGGTGACAGTTACGCAGCCCAGCGAAGTGGCGCAGTACGTTGCCGCGTTCGAGCGACTGCGGACCATGGCGGTGTACGGGGCGGAGGCCCGCGCGTTGATCGTACGAGCCATCGACGCCCTGACGTGTTGAGGCCCCCGTCGCGCTGTTGACGGGGCCGGTCCATCGCACCGCCCAAGTGGAGGGACTCCCACCGTAGGCGAGGCCACCGACAGCGGCAGATCTCGAGAATGCGCGTCACCCGGACGACAATGCTCGAGTCCTGAACGCACGAAGGCCCCCGCCCGGCGCGAAGCCGGGACATCGGCGGCGGTGGGCATGCTTTCCTCCTCCGGACTGGTCGGGGTGCTGGTCTTGTCGGCCCACGCTTTGAGCGCGGCCGTCGAGGCGAAGGCGGCGTTGTTGCGGTCCAGGCCGCCCGCGTTTGAGTACTGGGGCATCACCCAGGCGTGCTCCACCCGCGGAAGGACGACGAGGGGGCAGTTGCGGGCGTCGGCGATCTCGGCGATGTGTGCGGCCAGGGCGCGTTGGGTCAGTCCAGCCTTCTCCCGCGCCCAGGTGGCGGCCTCGGGTTCGTGGTGGGGCCGGCGGGGCCGGGTGCGTCGCCTGGGCACCGCGCGTCAGCGTTCCGAAGGGTGGGGTCCAGCGGCAGCGCGAGGGAGCGTGCCGTGGAGTTGCCAGTCGCGGCGGGCCTGGATGAGGGCGGGTCGTACGTGGTGGTCGAGGAGGTCCGCGTGGGCTCGGAAGGTCGTGGCGAGTTCGGTGATGTCGTCGGGGCCCAGGGCTTCGAGGCGGTAGTCGTCGACGAGGTGGAAGTTGAAGATGGGGATGCGCAGGTCGGGCTCGGTCGCGTAAGGGTCACAGTCGATGCTGCCGAAGAAGACGGGGACCGCGTCGTCACGGCCTTGGTCGTCCGGTGTCAGCAGGGTGAGCTTGAGGGTCTGGCCGTGGATCTCCTGATGGTGGTTGATGTCGCTGAGGGCGATGCCGAGGCGGTCGACGGGGAGTTGGTGCTCGCTGGGGTCGTCGGTGGCCCAGGGCGGGAGGTGGCCGCTGATGCTGAAGCCGGTGTCCGTGGTGATGGTCCAGGTACGGGGCTGATCCGTGGCGGGCATGCAGGCTCCTCGGGCGGGGTGTCGGGTCGGGTGGAACAGCCGTCAGGCATGCGGGTCGTTGAGGTCGATCGGGGTGAAGTCGGCCAGGTGCGTGATCAGTTGGTGGGCGCGGACCCATGGCAGGCGTGCGTCGTTGAAGGCGATGGGGCCGGAGTCCGCGAGCTTGGGGCCGGTGCGGGTGGGGACGTAGCGGACGCCGTTGACCCCGCTGGGGGAGAACGTCCGGACGCGGACGGCGGTGTGGTTCTCGCGCAGGTGGGGGCAGGCGCGAGTGGAGCGTTGGGCGCAGGGGCGGCAGACCGGCGGGTGGGCGGTGTCCTCCTCGCCGGGGAGGAGTTCCTCGGCGCGGGCGTCGATGAGCCAGAGCACGCCGTCGGGGGTGCGGTCGGCCGGCCCTCCGCAGATCTGGCAGCGCAGTCCGGCCATCGCGAGGCGTTGCCGCAGGCTGTGGACCGCCCCGAACCGCGGTTCCCCACGCCCGGGTTGGGACGGCGTGCGCGCCCACAGCACGCCACGCTGGTCCCGATCGTACGCCCGCTCGTCGGCGTACCGGATGCCCCGCCCGTCCCGCCGCGCCACGACGGGCATCGGCCCGTCCCGCTCCCCGCTCCACAGGGTCACGTACGGCACCGAGAGGCCGGGCGGGCGCCGCGACGACTCGTCCTGCCGGTCGGCGGCGCTGCTCTCCACCTGGGATACGGTCTTTGTCCGTGTGTGCATGGTGTGGTCGCCTTTTCCTTTTGGGCGGTGCTGACGAACCGTGCCGGGCACGGGCGCCGTTGCATCCGGAGAAGCAACGGAGCACGCTCAGTAGATGACTGCGTGCCGCATCCAGGAGACTCCAGCGGGTGACTCCGCTACGGAGTCAGGGGAGGGCACAGAACACCGCGTCGAATGGCTGAAGTGACGGAGGAGGCAACCGTGGGCCGTGCACCGGATGATCTCCGCGATGTCGTCGCCGGCCTGCTCGCCGACCGTCGGCTCCTTGCGGCCTGTGCTGAGCGCGACATGGGGACGTTGTTCCGGCTGCTCAACCACCGAGGCATCAGCACCAGACGCATCGCCGGCGCTGTGGACATCGGGCAGGGCCGACTCTACGAGTACATGAACGGTAAGAGCAGGGTGGAGAAGCTCGTCGTCTTCGAGCAGATCGCCGATGCCTTCCACATCCCTGGGCACCTACTGGGTCTGGCAAGGCGTCCGTGGGAGCCTGCCGCACCTGTGGCACCTTCGGCTCCCGGACCGGCGGCATCCGTACCCGACGAAGACGACATGGCGGCCATGGATGCCTTCCGCAACGCGGATCGGCAGGCGGGCGGTGGGCGTCTTTACCAGGCAGTTGTCCGGCACCTGACCGAGACCATCGGTCCTCGTCTGGTCGATGTCGACAGTGGTCCGCAGACCTTGGCGGTGGCCGCCGCCCTCACCGAGATGGCAGGCTGGATGGCCCACGACTCCGGGCACGACGAACTGGCCGGTCGCCACTTCAACCGCGCGCTTCCCCTCGCCCGCGCGGCGGGCGACACCCCACTCGCTGCCGGAATCGCGGCCAGCAACAGCCACCTCGCCTTGCAAACCGGCGATCCCTCCGCAGCCGTGCACTGGGCCCGTACGGGGCTGGACACGGTGGCGCGGGGCGCTGCGGTCCCGGCGCTGGCCGCGCGCCTGCACGCCATGTCCGCGCGAGCTCTGGCGGCTGCCGGTCAGCCCACTGCGGCTCTGCGCGCGCTCGACCGGGCTGAGCAACTCCTCGACGGCAAGGCCGAGTCCGACCTTGCCTGGCTGAGCCCCTTCGACGCAGCGGCTCTCGCCACCGAGTCCGCCCTCGTCCTGAGGGACCTCGAACGCTACGACCATGCCCAGGCCAGTGCCGAGCACGCGATCCGCCTTCGCGAGACGGGCCGTGCACGGTCCGTGGCTTTCAACCGCATCACCCTGGCCACCGTCCATGTGCGACGGCGCGACCTGGAATCCGCCATCGCGGTTGGGCACGAGTTGCTTGCCGCGGACCCCAACCTCGGCTCCGTCCGCGTGGTCCGCCAACTTGACGGCCTGCGCGGGTTACTTGAACCCCATCGGGCCCACCCGCCGGTCCGCGCTTTCCTCGCGCGCTTCGACGACTCCCGACGCGCCAGAGTGCTCCTGCTCGCCGACGTCATCTTCCCGCCCCGCGGAGGCATCACCCCATGAGGCCCACCCCAGCCGACCCCGAAGCCTGGAATGCCTACCTCGCCGAGGGCAACGCCACCCAGGCCCGCAAGCGTGTCTCCGCCGACGTCCTGCTGCGTGACGAGGACGGCCGGGTGCTCCTGGTCAAACCGACCTACAAGCCGGGGTGGGACCTGCCGGGAGGCATGGCCGAGGCCAACGAATCGCCGGACGACGCCGCCCGCCGCGAACTCAAGGAGGAACTCGGCCTGGACGTCGACCTTCACGGCCTCCTCGTCGTCGACTGGGTTCCCCCGCACGGCCCTTGGGACGACCTGCTCGCCTTCATCTTCGACGGCGGCACCCTCACCTCCGAACAGGCCGCTCGACTTTCTCCTCGCGACGGAGAACTCTCCGACACGGTATTTCTCGCGCCGACGAAAGCGGTTCGGCAAGTCGGCGACCGCCTGGGCAGAAGGATCGAGACAGCGCTGGCATCCCTTCCCCATCCTCCGGCGGACCTTCTCCACGACGGTACCTAGTACAACTCCGGCCACCCGAACGGACCTTCGGGCTTCCCACCCATGGTCGGCGGTGCGTCTCCTGGTCTGCTGCGCGGCCCCGCGAGAGGCATCGGGGACAACCGGCCGACCCACACAACCAAGCTCCTCAGGAGGAATTCGCGTTGACCGTGTTCGCCGTCACCGGCCACATGGACCTGACGGACACGTCGGTGCTGTTGGTCCGAACTGCCCTCCACGACCTGTTCGCCGAGCATGACGGCTCCGCACTCGTCGGTGTCTCGTGCCTGGCAGCGGGTTCCGACACCCTCTTCGCGGAAGAAGTCCTCGCCGCCGGCGGTGAGTTGGTCGCGGTTGTTCCGTCCCGGGACTACCGGGAGGCAAAGGTGAAGCCCGGCCATGCTCCCGCGTTCGACCGGCTGGTGCAGGCCGCTGCCGAAGTGGTCGTCGCGCCCTTCGCCACGGCCGGGCGGGAAGCGTACGAAGCGGCGAACCGTGTTCTCCTGGAACGCGCGGACCGCTTGGTCGCCGTATGGAACGGCCGGCCGCCGGGCGGCAAGGGCGGCGGCACCGCCGACGTGGTCCTGCAAGCGCGGGCGGAAGGCGTCCCGGTGGACGTCGTGTGGCCGCCGGGAGCCGAGCGCGCAGGGGTGTAGGCCCCTGTACGGTCGGTGCCTACGGGTTCCGGCTCGGCGCGGTGCTGTCCTCCACCCATCGCAGGTACGGGGGCGAACCCGCGGTGATCGGTATGGCGACGACTTCCGGCTTGTCCCAGGGATGGTGTTCCACCAGGTGTTCTTCGAGGGCGGGATACCGCTCGGAGGACGTCTTGAGCAGTAGTTGCCACTCCTCCCCGCTCCCGAACTCCCCGAGGTGCCAGAACACCGACGTCACCGGCCCGACCACCTGCGCCCCCGCGGCGAGCCGAGCCCGTACGACGGACTCCGCCAACTTAACTGCCTGCTCCCGCGTCTCGGTGGCGGTGGACACCTGCACGAAGTCGGTCATCGGGACGTGCCCACTTCGCCACGGCCATCAGCCGATTCGTGCTTTCCCAAGAATTCTGACGCCATCAAACGAGTCATATACCTTCGTTCGTCTACGCCATCACCAGGATGCGCTCAAACTGCGCAAGCAGGCGTGGAATTCTGACTACGAAACCGTCGATGCTGAGTGGCCGGTTTCTGATTCGCCACTGTGGCCGATATGTTCAACCGGAATTCATAGTCCAAGCGCAGTGTGCTGACCATCCGCACGGAATCGCTGCATCCCGTTCCTGGCTATCGTGCCACGGCATGGCATATAACTTCTATGGAACGGCTTCCCTGCTTCACCGCCGCTTTTGGGCCCATGGGTATGTCCCTATGGGAAGCTGGGTTTTCCGCGTCCAGGGTTGACTTCACGCTTGCACGTGAACTGCTCATCAGGCGGCCCAGCTTGCGCAGGTTGAACTTGGCGCGCATATCGAGTGGGCCGAGCGACTCGCGTGCGCTGGTCACGGCGATTTCCATCGGCTGCCCAGTCAGGTGGAGGTATGCTCTCAGACGCCCCACTGCTGATCGGATCAGCATTTCGCGCTCATCGGCGTCGCTCTCGCGAGAAGCCGCCTCGAGATTTCCCAAGGCATACAGGTTCAGCTCGAGGCCTTCCAAGAGTAAATCGTAGAGGGCCTTCATTTTCTCGCGCTTGAGACGTGAGATCTCGGCCACGTCGAAATCTTGTGCCAAGTCATACCCTGGCCCACTGTGGGTTAGGGCATCTAGGAACCGGCTGATGGTCGAGCGCGACCCGTCCAGTGCTCCTTCGGGTGAGGGTTGATAGCCTGGGCCGTTGTGGGTTAAGGCGTCTAAGAAGCTCGTTTTCATGGTGCCCTCCACCTTCCTCGAATGTTGAACGACCTACTCGCGGACGCGTCACGCTGGGTCTGCTTCGTGGGGAGCGTGAGGCGCTGCTGCGGTCATCTGTTCGGGCATGGCGAGCCCGGGCGCAGTCCTCTGCCACTTATCGAGGATCGCCGGGGCCCCAGCGCCGACCACGATGGCTCCGAAGACGCCCAGTTGATCAGTTGCCGCTAGTCCCCAGGCAACGCCGGCGCCTAATAAGATCCTTATGACTTCGATGGTCAAGTACATCGGCTTGGTCGGCCCGTTCTTCACCGTCCAGGGCCATTGACTTCGCGTCTGTAAGTGCTGGTAAAGCGTGACGAGGGTCACCATTGCCCCACCGACGGCCCCTAAGCCGAGCATCTGCTCATGCAGCATCGATCCCCCAACTATCCCCACCCGAAAGCTCGCCGAATACATGCTAGCGGCAAGCTGCAATGACTGTCATACGCATCGTGTATGATCCGCCCGCGCTTCGGCGTCAACAGAGAGCGAGCGTCCCCATCGCGGGGGAGATGCTTCATGCGTGAGAGATGCGTGAGCGGATGTGCCGGCACCCGACGCCCTTCGCGGGAACGAGTGGCAGTCTGTCGTCGTCTGACCCGCGGGTTCCGGACGGTGGCCCGCCGTTCTCCACCGCCCGGCACCTTGGCGCGGCCCACCGTGTCCGGGTGGGGCGCTGCTGCCGCGGGTTTGTCCGACGGGGAGCATGGCAGGGGGAGAGCGTGAGCCGACCGCTACTGTTCCTCGACGTTGACGGGCCCCTCAACCCTTATGCGGCCCAGGCGGAGAGGCGTCCCGCCGGGTACACCACCCTCAGGGTGCCCCGAGAGGACCTGGCCGCCGTGGCACGCCTGGGACTCCCGGCTTCTCGGAAGCCCCTCAGGGTGTGGCTCAACCCGGAGCACGGGAGCGCCTTGCTCCGGCTCGGCTACGAGATGTGCTGGGCCACCACGTGGATGGGCGATGCCAACCGGTGGATCGCCCCGGTGCTCGGTCTCCCCGAACTCCCCTTCGTGGACTTCGGTGACGCCTTGCTCCGGGAGCGTCCCGACGGAGTCCACTGGAAGACGGCTGCCGTGGTGGACTACGCCGAGGGCCGTCCTTTCGCGTGGGTGGACGACGAGCAGAGCGAGTTGGACCAGGCGTACGTGACGGCTCACCACCACGCGCCCGGCCTCCTCCACCACGTCAACCCCCGGATCGGCCTGCGCGAGGACGACTTCCGAACGCTCGACGACTTCGCCCGTACGCTGGGTCCGCCACGAGCCACCGGCTGAACCCACTGCGGGACGGGTCGGTTCGAGGGTTGGCGCTCGGTGGGGTGATGGCGTCGATACGGTGTGTGTCCGCGGGGCGTGGGCGTGACGCGTGCATGAGGGGATGTTCGACGCGTATGGAAGCAGAATCTCTGAGCAAGGGCGGGAACGCGGCGCTGGAGACGCAGGCCGTGGCGTTACAGGTGGCGACGCGGGAGACGCCCGTGGACGTTTCGGCGTTGCTGCTCGGGCCGAACGGCAAGGTGCGGAGCGACGACGACCTGGTTTTCTACCACCACCCGGCGCAGAGCGGGGTAAGCCTCGCGGGCGAGACCGTCACCGTCGACCTGCCGCGAATCCCCGCGGATGTCGCGACCGTGGTGGTGGTCGCGAGCGTGGACCCGTCGTCGCCGGGGACGGTGTTCACCGCCGCGCCGGTCCTCACCGCCGAGCAGGGGGACGGCACCCGACTGACGTTCGCTCCACCGGACTTCGCGGCAGGGGAGACCGTCGTCGTACTCGCCGAGCTCTATCGGCGGTCAGGGGGCTGGAAGTTGCGGGCCGTGGGTCAGGGGTACGCCACCGGATTGGCCGGTCTGGCCACGGACTACGGCATTGATGTGGACCCCGAACCGCAAGTGGCCGTACCGCGGTCACCCGACCCGAGAGCGTCTTCTGCGGCCACGTCGAGCGGCGCTTCGTCGAACGGCGGTTCGCCGAACGGCGGTTCGTCGAAGGGCGGTTCGCCGGAGGGCGGTTCGCCGGAGGGCGGTTCGCTGAGCGGAGATTCGCCGGGCGCGGGTTCGGCGAACCTGCCGAACGTCGAGACGCGGGCCCCGGCTCTGCTGCCCACCACACGCCAGGCACGTGAGGCGCTGGCCCGCTCCGGAGCAGCCGACAGACGTGCGGCGGTCTATCTCATCCTTGATCACGACTGGGCCATGGCGGAACTGTACGAGTCGTTCGCGGTCCAGGCGTTCGCCGAGCGGGTCCTTGCCCTGGCGGTCAACCTCGACGACGACGGCACGGTGCCGGTGATCTTCTCCAGCGGGAACGAACCGTTCATGGCGGAGATCCGGCTCGACAACTACCGGGGCCGGATCGGGCAGTTGCACACGCAGGTCGACTGGGGCTGGGGCAACGTCGGCGCAGCCATGCGTGCTGCGGTCAACCACTACCAGGAGTCCGGCGCCACGGACCCCGCGTTCGTCATCGTCCAGGTCGGCGACGATCCCTGGGACAAGTCGGAGTTCCGCGCCCTGCTCCAAAACACCGCGGGCTTGGGCGTGTTCTGGCTGTTCGTGGGCTTCGGGCGCGGAAAGCTGGCGTTCTACAAGAATCTCCACGCCTCGACGTCCGCCGGGTTCACCAACGTTTCCTTCTACGAGGCCGGCAGGAACCCCGGAGCCGTACCGGGTGAGAAGTTCTACGCCGACCTGGTGGAAGCGTTCGGCACGTGGATCAGCCGGTAGGAGCCGTCACCGAAGGAGGAGCCGCATGACCATCACGGCACGGCACGTGCGCGACACGCTCACCGTCTACCTGGAGAAGCACCCTGAGGACGAAGAGGCCCTCGCGGGGCTGAACGACGTCCTGGAGGCGGCCGGGGACGGGATCACCTCGCGTAAGGAGTTCCGCGGTCACGTCACCGCCGGCGCCGTCCTGCTCCGCCCCGACGGCCGGGTCCTCACCATCGAGCACCGCGCACTCCACCGCTGGCTCCTGCCCGGCGGCCACCTGGAGCCCGAGGACGACACGCTGATGCTGGCGGCACTCCGAGAGCTCACGGAGGAGACCGGAATCGGCGCGGACGACGTGACCGCCCAGTCGCCGGTGCCACTCCACATCGACGCCCACCCGATCCCCGCCAACCCCTCGAAGGGCGAACCGGACCACCGGCACTTCGACTTCCGCTTCCTGTTCACCACGACCGTCGATGACGTCGTGCTCCAGGAGGAAGAGGTGACGGGAGCGTCCTGGCAGTCCGCCGGCACGCTCCCCGGCGACATCCTGCGCGCCCGCGTCACGGCCGCCGCATCCGCCGCGTCCGCGTGACTCCAGGGCCCCGCCCGCTCGCGCGGCCGGGGCTCGACTCGGTGTCCAGGGCGCGGCCGGTACGGGCGCCGGGTGACGGGGAGCCCGGACGTGTCCGAGGTGGCTGCTCGGACACGTCCGGAGCGGTGTCCGCTCAGCCGGAGGGCGGGAGGACCACGCGACGCCCGCAGCTTCCGCAGTTGCCGCCGGTGTCGCCCGCCCGGACCCGGACTACCGGACTACTGGTGCGGCGGGTTGTCGTCCTTCCTGTCGGTCCCTCCCAGCTGATCGTTGAGCTTGTCCTGGGCGGTGTCGACCTGGCTCTGGTACTTGCCCTGGGTCTTGTCGTCGACGAAGTCCCCGGCCTTGTCGATGCCCTGGCCGGCCTGGTCCTCGTGGCCCTTCAGCATCTGCTTGAGCTTGTCCAGCATGGACATGGGCGACTCTCTCCGTTGGTTCCGTTGGTTCCGTTGATTCGGTCGGTTCGGTTGGTTCCGTCGGCATCGGGATCTCCGATGGCCGTGCATCGCTCCGCCACCCGGTCGGACGGCGGAGCCAGTCCAGCCAACGCCCTGATCCGGCAGGGCCCCCTCGATTGGGCAGGGCGTGGGCGGGGCGTGGGCGGGCGCGGACAGGGCGCGGGCAGGGCGCGGCAGCCGGTGGCAGCAGCCGGGAGCGTCGCTCGGCCGTACGAGCGTCGCCCTTCACCCGCCGCCGGGACGGAGGGAGGCCGATGGGGAGCGGACCTGCGGGAACACCGACATCACCGGCTCGTCCGACGCTCACCTTCCACGGGCTCTTGACGGTCAGGCCATGCCCAGTCCACCCACCGTTCCCCGGCGGCGAAAAGAGTCGCGGTGGGTCCCTCCGCCGAGGGCTTCCACGTAGCAGCCATCGAATTCGTGAGGACAACCCATGTGCCTTGACGGGCATTGCGAGCACAACGTCGACCCCCTCGTCCCCGGGACCGCGGATGGCGCGGGCGCCGCGGATGCCGATGCCTCGGCCGCTCGGCTCGGACGGCGCCGCGTGCTGGCCGCCGGGATCGCCGGCGCCGCCGCCATCACCCTGGCCCCGGTCTCGTTCGCGCAGGCGGCCGACGCCGACGCCGCGGCGGGCACCTCGGCCGGCGGTACGCCCCCGGCCGGCAGCCAGGAGACCCGCGTCGTCACCGGTTTCCTGGAGACCGGCGTCGCCGACTTCGTCTACCTCCCGGTGGAGATCCCCCGCGGAGTCCAGCGGATCGACGTGTCGTACGCGTACGACAAGCCGACCGTCCCCTCGGGCGTGCCGGCCAACTCCTGCGACATCGGCATCTTCGACGAGCGCGGGATCGAGCTCGGCGGGCGCGGCTTCCGCGGCTGGTCCGGCGGGTTCCGCACGGAGTTCACGATCAGCAACAGCGACGCCACACCCGGGTACCTGCCCGGTCCGGTCGGCCGCGGCACCTGGAACATCGTGCTCGGCCCCTACCAGGTGGCGCCGCAGGGCCTGAACTACAAGGTCCGGATCACCCTCACCTACGGTGCCCCGGGCCCCGCCTTCAAGACGAACTACCCGCCGCAGCGCGCCAAGGGCCGCGGCCGGGACTGGTACCGCGGCGACTGCCACCTGCACACCGTCTACTCCGACGGCAAGCACCTGCCGGTGGACGTCTCCGACGGCGCCCGGGCCGCGGGCCTGGACTTCATCGTCTCCACCGACCACAACACCTCGTCCTCGCACGCGGTGTGGGGGGAGTACGCCGGCCCCGACCTGCTGATCATGACCGGCGAGGAGGTCACCACCCGCAACGGGCACTGGCTGGCCCTCGGCCTGCCGGCCGGCGACTGGATCGACTGGCGCTACCGCTCCCGCGACGACGCGTTCGCCCGCTTCTCCCGCCAGGTGCACCGCGCCGGCGGACTGGTGGTGCCCGCGCACATGTACTGCGCGTACATCGCCAGCCAGTGGAAGTTCGGCTTCGACGACGCCGACGCCACCGAGGTGTGGACCGGCCCGTGGACGTACGACGACGAGCACGCGGTCAGCACGTGGGACCAGAAGCTGGGCGAGGCGGTGCGCACCGGCACCCGCTGGCTGCCCGCGATGGGCAACAGCGACGCGCACAGCGACCCCAACGTGATCGGCCTGCCGCACAACGTGGTCCACGCCGACGACCTGGCCACCGACTCGGTGCTGGCCGGCATCCGCGCGGGTCACAGCTGGATCGCGGAGTCCTCCGCCGTCAAGCTGACCTTCACCGCGAGCGGCAACGGCAAGCAGGCGGGCATCGGGGAGAAGCTGAGCGTTCCCGCCGACGCGCCCGTGGACGTCCGGCTGGACGTCGAGGGGGTGCCGGGCGGCACGGTCCGGTTCGTCACCGACGAGGGGCAGATGCACCAGGAGTCGCTGAACGCCGCGGGCACCGGCACGGTGGTGTGGCGGACGACCGCCTCACTCGCCGCGTACGTCCGCGCCGAGGTCCGCCACCCGATGGCCGACGGCACCCCGGGCCAGGGCAACACCATGGGCGACGCGCTCCTGTTCGGCCCGATGGCAGCGCTGACCAACCCCGTCTTCCTGGTGGCGAAGGGCCGCCACTGAGCGGCCGCGGCCGCACTCCCGCCGGCCTCGGGACGCGTCGTACGCCGCCGGCGGACACCGGTGGGAGGGCCCGCCGCCTGTCTGGGCGGCGGGCCCTCGCGCACCGGGCCGCTCGGCGGCGGCGCACCGGGCCGTTCGATGGCGGCGCGGCCGGGCCGTGGGCTACTTCGTCCCGGGCGGAACGGCAGCGATCACCTTGGCCCAGACGGGGGCGGTGGCGATCGCGGCGAGCCGGCTCGTGCTCAGCGGCGGTGTGGGCCGGCTGACGGGAGCGTCCTTCTCGGCCGGGGCGTTCCACTCGGTGACCGAGACCAGCGCGCCGTCCTTGCGATGGAACTCGGCCATCCACTCCCTGGTGTCGGCCCGGTGGTCGGGGTACTCGTAGCCCTTCCACACGGTGAGCGTGCCGCCGGGGACCGTGGTCTGGCGGCAGTAGTCGTGCGCGGCTCGGGCCGCCCCGCAGTCCGCGGGCGCGCCACTCCGCGCCTGGACGACGACGCTGATCTCGGCGGGGCCGTGGCCGTCGTCGAAGACCACCTGTGCGTATGGCGCGGTGTCGTCGGTGCCGCGGCCGTCCCGGCCGGAGATCTTGCCGTGCGGCAGCAGTGAGACCAGGAGGTTCTCCACTTGCCGCGCGGTGAACGACTGCGGGGCCCGCGTGGCCGCGGTCAGCTGCGCGTCGCTGGGGAACCTCGGGGCGGCGACCCCGGTCCCGTTCGCCGCGGCGTGGCCGGTGCCGTTGCCGGAGGTGGCCGCGAGCAGGCCGCCGCCTCCGGCGAGGGCCAGCACGGCCACGCCCGCGGTGACCGCGGCGGTGCGGCGGCGGCGCAGCGAGCGGCCGCGGGCGTGGCCGGCCGCCGTCAGGGCGTGGCGGTCGGCGGGCGCCAGGCCGTCGGCGATGTGGTGGAGGGCGTCCGCGAAGGCCGCGGCCTCAGCGGAGTCGGGAGTGTCGGGGGTGTCGTCGGCAGGAACGGGCATGGCGGATCACGGTCTCCTTCGGAGAGGTCGGGAACTGGCGGGTCGTGCGGTCAGGTGGGTCAGGTGGGTGAGGTGGCTCCGCCGCGCGAAGGGGAGCCGCCGGCGGAGTGGTTCAGCCGGTGGTGAGGTCGGCGTGACTGTCGCCGAGGTGGCGGCGGAGCTGGGCGAGCGCGCGGGTGGAGCGCGTCCGCACCGCGCCGGCGCTCGCCTGCAGAACCGTGGCGGTCTCCTCGACGCTGCGGTCCTCCCAGTAGCGCAGGATGAGCACGGCCCGGTCCTTGGGCCCCAGCGCGGCCAGCGCCGCCAGCAGGACCACCCGGAGCGCGGCGTCGCCCCCGGCGTCCACGGAGACGCGATCGGGCAGCTCCGCGGCCGGACGTTCCCGGTTGCTCCGCCGCCGCTGGTGGCTGAGGAACAAGCGCACCAACGTGGTCTGGGCGTAACCGGCCGGATTGTCGACCTCGCTCATCCGGTTCCACGCGACGTACAGGCGCCCCAACGTCTCCTGGACCAGATCCTCGGCGAGGTGCGTGTCGCCGCCGGTGAGCAGGCACGCGGATCGGAACAGGTGACCTGTCCGGGCCGCGGCGAACTCCTGATAGGCCCGTATCGCTGCAGCGCGCATTCCGATTGGCTCCTCCCGTCGGCCACACTTCAATGACGCGATGGGGGCGCGGGTACGTTACAAAGCGTTTCCCGCAGCACCTGACGGAGGGCGCCGGCAGCCGGGCAGAGGGGCCGAGCGGAGGGGCCGAGCGGGCGGCCGCACCGGCGGAGGGGGAGGGCGGCGCGGGTCCGGCCGTACGGAGGTCGAGGGACCTGCGGCGTTCGTCGAGCGGTCGTCGCGGACGGCAGATTTGACCAACTCAATACCCGACGCTGGGCGGAACGGGACCGGAGCCGCCGGGTACGTTCGATCATATGACGCTGCCGAAGGCGAAGCCCCCGTTGCGCAAATACCGCGATGTGGCCCCTGAGGGCGACGTCCCCACCACGCGGACCACCGGCATCGACCCGGACTTCTGGTACCCCCTGGCCCGGTCCCGGGACCTGAAGCCGGGCAAGACGCTGGCGGTGAAGTTCGCGGGGACGGAACTCGTGCTGGTGCGGCCGCAGAAGGGCGCGCCGTACGCCCTGGAGGACCGCTGCGCCCATCGCCAGGTGCCGTTGAGCATGGGCGTGGTGAAGGACGAGCAGTTGCAGTGCGGTTACCACTGCTGGGCGTACGACCGGACCGGCGCGTGCGTGAGCATCCCGTACCTGGACCGGAAGCGGACGCTGCCCAACGGCGTGCGCGCCTACGCCTGCCGGGAGGAGCACGGCTTCGTGTTCGTCTTCCCCGGCAACCAGGAGCTGGCCGAGGTCACCCCGGTGCCGGAGCTGCCGTACCACGGCGACCGCCGTTACAAGACACGGGTGTTGGACCGGGACATCGCCTGCCACTACTCGTTCATGCACGAGAACCTGATGGACATGAACCACCAGTTCCTGCACCGCAGCCTGATGGGCCGGATTCGGGCGAAGCTGCTGGACGTGCGCGAGGGCGAGGACTGGCTGGAGGCGGACTACTCCTTCTCCCGCACCTCGGGCAAGCAGTCGCTGGGCGAGCGGCTGATCATCGGCAGCGGCAACGACGACAAGTACGCCGACCTGATGACGATACGCACCGGCTACCCGTACCAGACGCTGCGCTACTGGACCGACGGCAAGCGCGAGGAGCCCCCGGCGCTCGACCTGTGGAACGCGTATGTGCCCACCGACCGGGCCCAGCACCACAACCACACCTTCGGCCTGATCATGGTGCAGAAGCCGCCGATCCCCGGCGTGATCCACCTGCTGTGGCCGGTCATCACGCTGTTCACGGAGGGCATCTTCGGCCAGGACCGGGTCATCGTCGAGGCCGAGCAGCGCGCCTACGAGACCCAGGGCGCCGACCTCAACAACGAGGTCTTCCCGATCATCCAGTCGCTGAAGGCCCTGCTCGCCCGCCGTGGCGTGCCGATCCCGCCGGAGGACCTGCGAGCGGATTCTGAATGATCCAATCCGCGCGGGCGATGTGATTTGAATGGCGTAATCGCATGACATCATGGGCTTCCGAACGGCCGGCAGGCGTGAGCGATCGGGGAGCCGTATGGATGCCAAGGGCTTCGGCCACGGGGGCGCACGCGCGGACGTCACGGCGCTGATCCGGGCCGAGTTGCCGCACCTGACGGGCTCGTTGCGGAAGGTGGCGGAGCTGGTGCTCGCCGATCCCGCCTCCGTGATCGGCTGCTCGGCGGCCGAGTTGGGGCGGCGCACCGGCACCTCCCAGCCGACGGTGACGCGGTTCTGCCGTGCGGTGGGCCTGGATTCCTACCAGCACCTGCTGATCGAGCTGGCCCGGGAGGGCGCCCGCGGCGACGAGTCCACCTGGGGCACGTCGGAGATCGGGCCGGACATCTCCCCGGACGACGACCTGCGGCGGGTGGTCACCGTCGTCGGCCAGGCCGATCTCGGCGCGGTGCAGCGCACGTTGGACACCATCGACCTCGCGGCGGTGGAGCGCGCGGCCCAGGCGATCGCGCGGGCCCGGCGGATCGACGTGTACGGCGTCGGCGGCAGCGGCGCGGTGGCGGTGGAGACCGAACTGCGGCTGTTCGGGATCGGATGCGCGGTGCGCGGGTGGAACGAGGTGCACGCCGCCAAGACGTCGGCGGCCCTGCTCACCCCGGCCGACGTCGCGATCGGCATCTCCCACTCCGGGTCCACCCGGGAGACCATCGAGCCGTTCGAACTCGCCCGGGAGCGCGGCGCCACCACGGTGGCGATCACCGCCGACCCCAGGTCGCCGCTGGCGCGGGCGGCGGAGGTCCGGCTGATCTCCACGACCGCGGAGACCTCCTTCCGCGCCGGCAGCATCGGAGCCCGGCACTCGGTGCTGGTGCTGATCGACTGCCTGTACGTGCGGGTGGCGCAGCTGTCGTACGGCCGGGCGAGCGCGTCCATGGCGCTCACCGGGCACATCGCGGGCCAGCACGTGGTGAAGGGGCGGCGCGGGCGCTGAACTTCGCGGCGGGCGCCGAACGCTGCCGTGGGGCGCCGAACTCCGCTGTGGGCGCCGAACGCTGCCGTGGGCGCCGAACGCTGCCGTGGGCGCCGAACCCGGCCGTGGGGTGCCGAACGTTGCCGTGGGTGTCGAACTCCGGGCCGGGCGCTGAACCCCGCGCCGTGTGGAACTCTGCATGGTTCATTCATCAAGTGCGCGCACAATGGTTGATTGAACCATCATGGTCTGCCAGCATGTGTGCGTCCCGATACGGTCGCCGGCGGCCGTCGAACCGATGCGGGCGGGTCCGGGACTGTTCCCGGGCGCCCCGCCGGAGCCCCCACCCGCCGAACTCCGCACGCCGGCGCACCGATCGGACCTGAAGCCCCCCTCCTCGTTCACGCGTTCCAACGATCGGAGTAGGCCATGCCAGAGCAGAACCCCTCCATCTCCGGCACTTCGCAGCCGATGCACCGCCGAACGCTGCTGCAGGCCGCGGGCCTTGGCGCCGGCGTGCTCGCCGCGAGCGGGATGGCCGCCGGCCGGGCGGCGGCCGACCCGTCGGCGGGCAACTCGTCGGCGGGCAACTCGGCTTACGCCACGGCGAGTTCGGACGCTACCGAACAGGCCGCCGCGAGCAGCGCCGATCTTCCGCTCACCGGCGGGCCGGACTTCCCGATCGGGCTGTTCTGGCCGCCGCACCCGTACGAGACCACGCTCGACCGCTACCAGGAGATCAGCGACGCCGGGTTCACCTTCCTGATCACCGGCAACTACCAGTTCGACCCGCAAAGCGGGGGCTACGCCCTGCAGATGGCCGACCAGGTCGGCCTGAAGGTGCTGATAGCCGGCGACCCGCGGGTCCAGGCGATCGCGCAGTACATGGCGGTCACCGACGACCGGAGCGTGCCGTCCTCCCTCACCACCGCCGACGCGACTTCATGGGTCCAGTCCGCACTGGGCAGTTACGCGAGCCACCCCTCGCTCGCGGGGTTCAACGTCTTCGACGAGCCCGCCCAGTCCAGGTTCCCCACGGTCGGGGCGCTCACCGGCATCGTGCGCAAGGTCGCGCCGGGCCTGCTGCCGTACTCCAACCTGGTGCCGGGCAACGGCCCGGGCTACGCGGCCTTCGTGCAGGCGTACATCGACACGGTCCAGCCGCCGCTGATCTCGTTCGACCGCTACCCGATCCTCGCCGACGGCATCGACCTCAACTACTTCGACAACTGGGCGATCTACCGCGAGGCGTCCCTGAAGTCCGGTCTTCCGGCCTGGACCTACATCCAGTCGGTGGGCTTCAACAACCACCGGGTGCCCACCGCCTCGCAGCTGTCCTGGCAGACCAACATCAGCCTGGCGTACGGCTGCAAGGGCATCCAGTACTTCACCTACTGGACCCCCGACCCGGCCCGCGGCGAGGGCTTCACCAAGGCGCTGATCACCCCCGACGGCAAGCAGACCCCGCTGTACGGCGCGGCCCGGAAGCTGAACCGCAACTGGCTCCAGCCGGTCGGCCGCCAACTCAAGCCGCTCGTCTCGGAGTCGGTCCAGCACGCCAACGACACCCCGCTGCCGCCCAGCGCGGTGGCCTTCGCCCCGGGCGACCACCTGACGTCGGCGACCGGGGACGCCGCCGTCATCGGGCTGTTCAGGAACCCGCAGGACGACGGCACCCGCTACCTGCTGGTCACCAACCGCAACCCCGACGCCGCCGCCTCGGTGCGCCTCGGCATCAACCGGACGAACGTCGGGGGCGTGGCGGACTTCGTGCCGGCCACCGGCCGGTACAGCGGCGCGGCCCGCCGGGCCACGCTGCACGTTCAGTTGAAGGCGGGGGCGGCCGCGCTCTACCGCTTGTCGCCGGCCTGAGCCGGCAGAGCCGAGGGCACGACGGCCCGCCCGCACACGGTGTGCGGGCGGGCCGTCGGTTCAGCGGGCCGTCGGCTCAACGGCAGACGACCGCGAAGGAGTTGTTGCCGGAGCTGGCCGCGGGACTGGTGGAGACGGTGATGCCGACGTACGGGCGGTCGGGGTCCTTGGCGACGTCCGAGAGCTTGACGGTGTAGGCGAATCCCGATGCGCCCTTGGGGAATTGCGCGGTCTGCGGAGAGACCAGATCGACCGCTCCCCGCGGTGTGCCCGTGGCGCTGCGCCACCAGGTGGCCCGCACGGTGCCCGCGCTGCCGTCGTAGCGGACGCGGATCGTGGCGTTCGCCGTGTCCGTACGACCACCGGCGTCGCACTGGACACCCGTGATGGCCACGGAGGCGACGTGCGGGGCGTGCGGCTTCGGCGGAGGGGTCGCGTGGGTGGCCGGCGGGTGGCTCGGCGCGGTGGGCGTGGTGGCCGCGGTCGTCGGCGGGGTGGACGGGGCGGCGGGCGCCGAAGTGGGCGTCGAGGGAGGGTTGCTGGCCGTGGGCGAGGCGGTGGTGGCGTCCGCCGAGGGCGAGGTGGTGGTGGGCGGCGGCGTCGTGGCGGAGGAACGCGAGACCGTGGCGGTCGGCGTCGTGTCCGCGGCGGCGGCGTCGTGCTTGCCGCCGATCACCACGGCGGTGGCGGTGATGGCACCCGCGACGATCACCGCGGCCACCGCGATGAGGAGCGCCTTGGTGCGGCGGCCGAGGCGGCGGTCGTCGCCGTCGTCGGTGCCGCGGTCGGGGGCCTCGGTACGGCCGATGCCCAGGCCGCCGATGCCCGCGCCGGTGGCGGTGCCTGCGGTGCCTGCGGTGCCGGCGGCGTCGGGGTGCGCCGGGCCCCCGGTCGGGATCGGCGCGGGGGCGGGGAGCGGTAGGGGCACGGCTCCCTGCGCCGGCTCCGCCGCCTCCACGGCTTCCACCTGGGACGTCAACGCGCCCACCAGCGAGGCGAGTTCCTGCCTGCCCCGCTCCTCCCACGCCTCGCCGTAGGCCGCCACGGCGACCGCTTCGAGTTCGACCGCGAAGTCGATGGCGCTCTGCGGGCGTTCGGCCGGGTCGGTGACCAACCCCCTTGCGAGCAGGGGCCGTACGGGCGCGGCCGGGACGTCGGCTTGGGGGTCGGCGCCGGACGCGTGCAGGGGCTCGCCGGTGAGGCATGCGCGGCAGGCGGCCGTTGCCGTGTGGAGGTCGGCCGCGACGTCGACGGGCGCGACGTCAACGGGCGCGCCGGGCGTACCGGGCGCCGCGCTGGGCGTGCCGCCGAGGTCGACGAGGGACGGGGTGCCCGCGGCGGTGACGAGCAGGTGCGCGGGGTCGCAGGCGGCGCCGCCCGCGATTCCCGCCTCGTGGGCGGCGGACAGCCCGAGCAGCGTGCCCTTGAGGACGGCCAGCGCCGCCTCGGGGGTGGTCGCGCCGTTCTCCCTCAGGAGGGCGGCCAGGACGGCGCCCTCGACCGGCTCGCGGACGATCGCGGCGTGCGGGCCGTCCTCGACGTACGCGTACAGCCGCGCGACGTAAGGCGATTCGAGCGTGCCGAGCCGCTCGGCCTCGGCGCGCAGAGTGGCGCGGAAGGACTGGTCCTCGGCGAGAGCCGGTGCCAGGTAGGTGATCGCGACCGGGACGCCGTCGGCCTCGCGGGTGGCCCGCACCACCTCGCTGGAAGGGCCGGCGCCGGGCACCGACTCGTGGGCGTAGCCCGGCACTTGCCAGGGGGCTGCCGTGGGGGCGTCCACGACGGGGGCGTCCACGGGGACGGGCGGCTGCGCGGGTGGCTGCGCGGTGGTGGCCGCCTCGGGGGCGGCGACGGGAGCATCGGGCGCCGCGTCGGACTTCGGGGCGGGTGTGGACCGCGGCGAGGCGGTGGCCTTCGCGCCCTTGGTCGCGCCCGCCGCTGCCGTCTTCTTCGCCGGGGCCGACTTCTTTGCCCGCGCCGCGGGTTGGGCCGGTGGCGTCGCCCGGGCGGGCGCCGACTTGCGTCCCCGCGCGGCGGGTTGGGCCGGTGCCGCCTTCGTACCCGATGCATCCGCGTCGGTGGGAGCCGTCCGCGACTCCGCCTCGGCCGGTGCGGTGTCGCCGTCCGCCACTTCGCCTGCGGGGTCGGCCGGTTCGGGAGATGCGGTGCCGTCGGAAGGCGCGCTCGGCGCCGCCGGTGCGCCCTTCGCGGCAGCCGGTTCGGCCGGGGGCTTCCCGGGGGCCTTCCTCGCCGCCGGCTTCGGGGCGGCCTTCCGGGCGGGACGGCGTGCCCCGGCGGGCTTCTGCGGTCCGGGGCCTGCCCCGGCCGGCTGCTGCGGTCCGGCCGGTTCGCCGGCCCCGCCGGGTATGCCCGTACCCGCGTCCGCGCCCGTGTCCTCGTGGTCGTCCACCTGAAACCGCCCCTCGCGCTGCCCCTTGTGGAGGAGTTGCCGCTCGCAACCCCTCGACGCCCTGATCCGTCATCGGATTCCGCCGGCAGCCGGGCCGATCTGCCGGGGCTCACGGCACCCGTGCGGGCGCATCTCCCGCGAGAGAGGCCGGCGTCGGGAAACCGGGCAGGACCCGGGAAGCGCCCGGGGACCGGTGAGGAGGGGCCGTGAGGCTCAAGAGGGTACTGCCCCCGGCGACATGCCGGTGACCGGGTAGGCCGCGTGACCCGTGCGGAGGGAGGAAGGAGAGGAGCGTGGGGTCAGCTGTTCTTGTGGGCCACGCCGCCGTAGATGCCGATCTCGCCGGCGCTGCGCGGCGGCTTGGAGTCCGGCCGCCAGAACGGGACTTGCACCAGGCCCGGCTCGACCAGCTCGAAGCCCTCGAAGAGGTGCTCGACCTCGGCGCGGGTGCGGAGGTTCATGCTCGCGGTGGCGGTTCGGTAGGCGTCCTGCGCGTCGCTACGGTCGTTGAAGTCGCTGGTGGCGTGGGACAGCACCAGATAGCTGCCGGCCGGGAGCGCGTCGCGCAGGGTGGCGACGACCTGCGCGGGCTGCTCGGCGTCGGTGAGGAAGTGCAGTATCGCGACGAGGAGCAGGGCGACCGGCTGGTCGAAGTCGATGACCCGGTGGACGTCGGGGTGGTCCAGGATCGCCCGCGGGTCGCGCAGGTCCGCGAGCACGATGCTGGTCGTGCCGGCGCCGCTCATCAGCGTGCTGGCATGGGTGTTCACGATCGGGTCGTTGTCCACGTACGCGATGCGCACGTCGGGGGCGACCTCCTGGGCGACCTCGTGGACGTTCGGCGAGGTGGGCAGCCCGGTGCCGATGTCGAGGATCTGCCGGACGCCGGCGCCGACCACGTGCCGGACGGCGCGCTGGAGGAACAGGCGGTTGGACTGGACGCCGATCCGCGCCTCGGGCGCCACGTCGATGAGCTGGTCGCCGGCCTCGCGGTCCACCTCGTAGTTGTCCTTGCCGCCCAGCAGGTAGTCGTAGATCCGCGCGGGATGCGGCCTGCTGGTGTCGATCTCCTCGGCACGGAAGCCGTTCTGCGTCACGCTGCGCTCCTCTCTCCGTGACGGGCCCGTCCGCCTCGCCCCCGAACGCCCGACGGGTGACAGCGTCTCACGTCAACAGGCCCGCCTACGAACGGAGTTCCGCATCCTGGCCTGCGTGATCACGCCGTACGGGGCCGGTGGCGGCGCAGCGTCGGCGGTCCGGCGCGGAGCGTAGGGGAGGGTAGGGGACGACACGGGACCGGGACCGTACGGGACGGGTCCGGCACCGTGGGCAACGGCCGCAGGCCATGGGCACCTTGGGCGCGAGCGCGGCCGACCGGGCGGCGCCGCGGGCGCGTTCAGTCGATGGCGCCGCCCGCGCCGTCGGAGCGCCAGGGCAGCGCGGGGATGGTCGCCTCGGGCACTTCGAACCAGCCCTCGGGCTGCGGCGGACGCGGTATCTCGCCGCCCCGGCGCAGGGTGCGGCCGTCGCGGACGTGGCGGCCGACGAGCGCGCCGCCGAAGACCACGAAGCCGACGCCGACCAGCCAGGTCACCACGGTCAGCACGCTGCCCACCGGGCCGTAGGTGACCGCGTTGGAGACGACGAGCGGGGCGAAGAACAGGTGCGAGAAGATCCGCAGGCCGGCGAGGCCGAGCATGGTGAGCACCGCGCCGGGCAGCGCGGTGCGCACCCGGACGGAGCCGTAGAGCAGGAAGTTCTGGCCCCAGGCGAAGAAGAGCACGCCGAGCACGAAGGTGAGGACGGCGCGCGCGACGCTCGGCATCAGGCCGCTGCCCAGGACCGCCGCGCTCTGCGACTCGCAGAACAGGTAGGCGGTGAGCACCGCGAGCCACACCGCGCGGCGCCAGTCGCGGTGCCACGGTCCGGACGGCAGGTCCCAGATCTTGCGGTAGCCGGTCTCGACGCTCGCCACGAACGACAGCCCGAAGTACGCCGCCGAGGCCAGGCTCCACGCGCCGGTCGCGCTCAGGATGTGGTTGGGCGCCGCGAACATGCTGCGCATGCTCTGCGCGCCATGCGCGTTGAGGCCCATGCCGTCGATGACCCACTGCGCGAAGCCGGGCCGGTTCTCCCAGGGAGTGGCGGCGGCGACCACGACGAGCAGCGGCATCAGCGTGACGAAGCCGAGCGCGGCGAAGCCCATCGAACGGTGCATCAGCTCGATGTGCGCCGCCTGCTTCGACAAGCGTCCGAGCGCGGACCGCTTCCAGGCGTCCGTCAGTCCTGCCATGGCGTCACCTTCCCGCAGCGTTAAGGCTTGTGGATACCTGGCGAAGTGCCTCACGCGCAACTCGGCTCCCGCGACGCACGGTTCACGGCGACCCGTTCCCGCGCGGGCCTCGTGGCGTGGCGGGCGAAGCGCGTACGTCGGTGCGTTACGGGTGGCGGTGGCGGTGGCGGTGGCGGTGGTACGGCAACGGGCGCGGGAGCTCGCGCGGGACGGCGCGGGCGGGGATGCGGTCAGGGGTGCGGGCGTGGCCGGTTGCCGCTTGCCGGTGGTCGTTGGTCGGTTGCCGTTCGGCGGTCGGGGTCGGCGGTTGCTGGGTTGGCGCGGGCGGTCAGCTCTTGCAGACGGTCAGTTTGAGTGCCGCGTCGATCGCCGCGCCCTGCGCGTCGGTCAGCGGGTGGCCGGGGCTGCCGAACCGCTCGGCGGCCAGGTGGTCGGCGGTCTGCGGGTCGCCGTTGATCTCGGTGCACTGGGTGCGGCCCTGGTCGATCACCTGGTTGGGGTCGGCCGCCAGCGACGGGTCGATCGCCTTCAGAGCGGCCAGGTACGTCTGCCGGTTCACACCGCTCGGCGCCGGGGGGCGGGGCACGGCCGCGCCGGTGCTCGGGCCGGCCGAACCCGTCGTGGTCGGCGCCGCGGTGGTGGCCTTGTCGGACGCGTTCTTGTCGTCGCTGCTGGACGAGCACGCGGTCGCGCAGAACGTGGCGAGTGCGGCGGCGGCCACGGCCGCGGCGGCGATTCGGGTACGCATGCCGTCACCTTGCCGCACCTGGGGGCGCGTGCCCGTCGCTGTGACCGTGCTGTGACAGCTTCTCCGCACCTCCTCCCACCGGTGTGGGTCGGCTTGGGGCTGCTGGGCCGGATCGGTCCGGCTTGGTCCGGCGCGGTCCGGGGCGGTCCGGGGCGGTCGGGCGGGTCCGGCTTGGGCCGATCGGAGGAGATGCCAAAGAAAGCGTTGACAGTGGCGAATGTCAAAGTACCCTTTGGGGTATGAAGCTCAATGATCCCAAGGCGATGCGGGCGCTGGCGCATCCGCTGCGGCTGGATCTGCTGGAAGTGCTGTCGATGGTGGAGTCGGCGACGGCGGCCTGGTGCGGGCGGGCGCTGGGCGTGCCGCAGGCCAACTGCTCGTTCCACCTGCGTCAGCTCGGCAAGTACGGCTTCGTGGAGGAGGCGGAGCCGGGGGAGGACCGGCGGGAGCGGAGGTGGCGGCTGGTCGAGGGGAGCAGGGAGATGCGGGTCGATGTGGCCGGAGCGGACACGGCCGCGGCGGAGGCGATCGGACGACGGTTGGAACGGACGGTGGTGGAGCGGGAGATGGCGGCGATCCTCGGGTACGCGGAGCGCCGGAGCGAGGAGAGCCCGCAGTGGCGGGGGAAGGCCGGCGTGGTGAGTGCGCTCGCGGTCGTCTCCGCGGACGACATGCCGGAGATAGAGCGGAAGTGGCAGGAGCTGCTGCGGCCCTACCTCGCGCGGGCGGAGGCGCGCGGGGAGCCGGGGGTCGAGGTCGGCGACGCGGCGGCGGGCGGGGCGTCGTCGGAGCGACGGCTCGTGCGGTACTTCATGGCCGCGACTCCGGTCGGGGCCTTGGACGGGATGACGGGTGATCCGGTCGAGGGCCTGCCCGAGGGGGCGTCCGAGGGCCGGGGCGGGGATTCGGCCGCCGCTTCCGCGGCGGCGCGGGCGTACATGACGGGAGGGGACAGCGATGGCCACGACAGGTGACACCGACATCGACTTCGAGACCGCCGCACCGGTGGCCGGCTCGTTCGACGTGGACTGGATACATGGGGTGCGCACCCGATGGCAGCGGGAACCGCGTATCCAGGTGCACCGGTACGACGAGCACACGCTGGTGCTGCGGCAGAGCAAGGCGGTGAACTACGAGGCACCCTTCGTCTTCCTCCTCTTCGGCAACGAGCGGGCGCTGCTGCTGGACTCCGGCGCCACCGCGGACCCGGAGCTGTTCCCGCTGCGCGCGACCGTGGACGGGCTGATCGACGAGTGGCTGGCCGCGCACCCGCGCGAGGGGTACGAACTGGTGGTGGCGCACACCCATGCGCACGGCGACCATGTGGCCGGGGACTCCCAGTTCGCCGGCCGCCCGGCGACCAGGGTGGTGCCGAAGGAGACGGACGCGGTACGGGACTTCTTCGGCTTCGCAGAGAGCTGGCCCACCGGGCAGGTCGGCTTCGACCTGGGCGGCCGCGTGCTCGACGTGCTGGGCACGCCCGGCCACCACGAGTCGTCCGTCACCTTCCACGACCGCTGGACCGGCATCCTGTTCACCGGTGACACGGTTCTCCCGGGCCGGCTCTATGTCGCCGACTTCCCGGCCTTCCTCGCGACGGTGCGGCGGATGGTGGAGTTCGCCCAGGCGCGTCGGATCAGCCATGTGGTGGGCTGCCACGTCGAGATGAAGCGCCGACCCGGCCGCGACTACCCGCTCGGCGCCACCTTCCAGCCGGATGAGCGGGCCCTCGCGATGACCGTCGGGCAACTCGTCGCGGTGCGCGACGCGGCCGTCTCCGTCGCCGACCGGCCCGGCGTGCACCGGTTCGACGACTTCGTGATCTACCACGAGCCCGGCAAGCGCGAGACCCGCAGGCTGCTCGCCCGCGCTCGGCTCCGCAAGGCGCTGGCCGCACCGCTGCGCGGCTGATCGACGGTTGGACCAGCGGGAGCTGCCGTGCCCGTTATCAGGTCTTGACGGACCGGATGCCTTCCCGGGGCTCCCGGAAACCGGAACGGCGGCGTTACGGTGTGCCCCTCGCGTCCCGATCTGGGGGAAACATGCGCATCCGCACCACCTTCCGCACCACCGGTACCAGCGCTGCCGTGGCGGTGATCGCCGCCTGCGTGCTGCTCACGGGGTGCTCGTCGGGTGGTAGCGGGGGAAGCGCGGCGGCGACGTCGCAGCAGCCGGTCGCGGTCGGGCTGACGTCGGCGGAGCAGGTCGCGTCGACGCTGGAGCAGAGCGTGTCCACTATGACGACGACGGTCGTGTACACGGCGGCGACCGACCCGGACCACCTGCTCGGCAAGACGCACGGCTACCTGTCCAAGGTGGCGTTCTCCGACTCTCGGGTCCAGCCCGCCGACGTCGAGGGCACCAAGTCCGACGCGATCGTGCGCGGCGGCAGCGTCGAGACGTTCGCGACCTCCGCGCAGGCGCACGCCCGCGCCAAGGCGATCGAGACCGGCGCACAGGGCTCCGCGAGCGCCGGCGAGTACCACTACTACGTCGGCACCTCGCTGGTCCGCGTCTCCCAAGTGCTCACCCCCGCCCAGGCGCAGGACTACGAGCTGGCGGCCCAGAGCCTTAGCTGACCCCTGCCGCAGCCGCTTTCACGGAGGCGCCGCGGGGACGCCGCCAGGGGCAGGGCGCGGCCGGGGGGAGCGCTGCCGTGGTCACGGACGCGGGCCCCCTCGGGTGCGGCCGGCCCTCGCATCGTACGAACGGCCCGTTCCGCCGCGGTCGCCCCCGCGCAGCGCGGCCGGTCGCGCCCGCCGGACAGGCGCCGCCGCTCGGGTGTGAGCGGTGGGTCCGCGGGCGCGGTGGTCTTGACATGCCGACGACGGCACGCGCATCGTTTCCACCATTCGATAGGAACCTACCGACTGGTGGAATCCGTGTCGTCAACTCGCTGGACCGTCCACGCCGCCCTCCCGCACCCGGCGGGCGCATCGTGAGCGCCGCGCGGGCGAGCGGGCTCGCCGGCCGGCTCCGGGCCGCCGTCGGCGCCGCGAAGGTGCTGACCGACCCCGCCCAACTGCGCACCTACGAATGCGACGGGCTGGCCACCGTACGGGTCCGTCCCTCGGTCGTGGTGCTCGCCGAGCGGCGCGAGGACGTCGTCGCGGCGGTACGGCTGTGCGCCGAGGCGGGCGTGCCGTTCGTCGCACGCGGCTCGGGCACCGGGCTGTCCGGGGGCGCGGTGCCGGTGGCAGACGGCGTCCTCATCGTGCTCTCCCGGCTGCGGGCCGTACGCTCCGTCGACCCCGACAGCGCCCGGGTGGTGGTCGAACCCGGCGTGATCAACCTGTGGGTGACCCGCGAGGCCGCGCCGTACGGCCAGGCGTACGCGCCCGATCCGTCCTCCCAGCAGGTCTGCTCGATCGGCGGCAACGTCGCGGAGAACGCCGGCGGCGCGCACTGCCTGAAGTACGGCTTCACCGTCAACCACGTCATGGGCGCCGAAGTGGTGCTGCCCGACGGGGAGGTGGTGCACCTCGGCGGCACCGCCCCCGAGCACCCCGGCTTCGATCTGCTGGGCGCCTTCGTCGGCAGCGAGGGCACCCTCGGTATCGCGACCGAGGTCACCGTCCGCACCATCCAGGCGCCGGAGTCGGTCCAGACCATGCTGGTCGGCTTCCACAGCGTCGCGGACGCGGCCGGCACCGTCAGCGACATCATCGCCGGGGGCATCCTGCCGGCGGCCGTGGAGATGATGGACGCCCTCGCGATCGAGGCCGCCGAGGCGGCGGTGCGCTGCGGATATCCGCGCGGCGCGGTCGCCGTCCTCGTCATCGAACTCGACGGCCCCCGGGTGGAGGTGGACGAGCAGTTCCGCCAGGTCGAACGGATCGCCACCGCCCGGCACGCCTTCGAGACCCGCATCGCCCGGGACGCGGAGGAACGCGCGCTGATGTGGAAGGGCCGCAAGTCCGCGTTCGCCGCGGTCGGCCGGATCAGTCCCGCGTACTACGTGCAGGACGGCGTGATCCCACGCACCAAGCTCCCCGAGGTCCTCGACGAGGTGGGGAGGTTGGCGGACGCGGCGGGCATCCGCGTGGCGAACGTCTTCCACGCCGGCGACGGAAACCTGCACCCGCTGATCCTCTTCGACGACAAGGTCGAGGGCGCCGCACACGCCGCCGAGCAGCTGGGGTTCGCCATCCTCGACCTGTGCGTGGCCTCCGGCGGGTCGATCACCGGCGAGCACGGTGTCGGGGTGGAGAAGAAGTCCAAGATGACCGCGCAGTTCAGCGCGGACGACCTCGACACCATGCACCGGCTGCGCTGCGCCTTCGACCCGGCCGGGCTGGCCAACCCCGGCAAGCAGTTCCCCACCCCGCGGCTGTGCGGGGAACGGCCGGGGGTACGGACGGCGTCCGAGGACGAGGGCCGTGACGCGGCACTGGGCGAGGTGTTCTGAGGTGAGCGGGGCCAATTCCGCTGCGGGTGAGCGGAGTTCGGGTGAGCCGGGGTCGTGGGACCCGGGTTCCGCCGCGCCTGCCCCGACCCAGCCCGGCGCGGCCCGGCCTGCCTCGGCCCAGCCCGGCTCGGTCGGTGAGCTGGCCGACCTGCTGCGGTCCACCACTGGCACCCTCGTCCCCGTCGGCGCCGGCACCAAGGTTGGCTGGGCCGCGCCCGCCACCTCCTGCGACCTGCTGCTGCGCACCACCGCGCTGGACCGGATCACCGAGTACGCCCCCGGGGACCTGGTGGTCGTCGCGGAGGCGGGCGTACCACTGGCCGCCTTGCAACGCCAACTCGCCGCGCACGGGCAGACGCTGGCCCTCGACCCGCCGGAGGAGGGCGCGACGCTGGGCGGCGTCGTGGCCGCCAACGCCTCCGGGCCGCGCCGGCTGCGCTACGGCACCGTGCGCGACCTGCTGATCGGCGTCACCGTGGTGCTCGCCGACGGAACCGTCGCCCGCTCCGGCGGAAAAGTGGTCAAGAACGTCGCCGGCTACGACCTCGGCAAGCTCCACACCGGTGCCCACGGCGGCCTCGGCGTCATCGCCTCCACCACCTGGCGGCTGCACCCGCTGCCGCCGGCCGCCGCGACGGTCACCGCCCGGGTGGACGGCAGCGCGCGGGCCGGCCGGCTCGCCGCCCTCGTCGCCCGCTCCACCCTCACCCCGACCGCCCTCGAACTGCGCTGGCGGCGCGGCACGTCGGCCACCACCGGCGAACTCGTGGCCCTCTTCGAGAGCATCCCGGCCTCGGTCCACGACCAGGCGACCCGGTGCGCGGAACTGCTGGCCGGCGAAGCCGGCGGCCTGGCCGTGGAGGTCGGCGACGCCCCGCCCGCGTGGTTCGGCACACGGCCGGCCGGACCGCTGGTGCTGCGGCTGGCGTTCGCGCCCGCCGCCCTCCCGCACGTGCTCGACGCGCTGCCACCGGGCGCGTCCGGCACGGCTTCGGCCGCGGTGGGCGTGGCGTACGGGGCTGTGCCCGCCGCAACCGACCTCGCCGCCTTGCGCGCCGCCCTCGCCCCCTACGACGGCTCGGCCGTGGTGCTCGCCGCCGACCCCGCCCTCCGCCCGGCGCTCGACCACTGGGGCCCGCCCGGCGACGCCTTCACCCTGATGACCCGCGTCAAGGACCGCTTCGACCCCGCCCGGCGCCTGTCCCCGGGGCGCCTTCTGGGAGGACTCTGATGACCCCCGCCTCGCGCTCCACCCTCCCGCATCACCCCCAACCGCCCGCGATGCGGCCGACTTCTCCCTGCCCACCACCCGGCGCACGAGACGTCACGGACCGGGTGACGGCGGGGCCCGCCGCAGCAGAGCCGGTGCCGGCAGAGCCGGTGAACTCGCCGTGGAACGCGGCGGGGCCGTTGCCGGGAGGACCGCGATGACCGCCACCCCGCCGCCCGGGAACCCGGACCCCGCGCGGCCCGGTCCGCCGCAGCCGGACGCGCCCCAACCTGAAGCGCCGCGGCCCGCCTCCCCGCCACCCGCCTCCCCGCCACCCGTCCCCCCGGCACCGCTCGGAGCCACCGTCGCGGCCAGCGCTGACGCGGCGACGGTCGGCCTCGGCATGCCCGGATTCGGGCTGCCCGGGGGTGCGTTCGACGGGTGCGACCCGCCGGACGCCGCACTCGCCGGCGACTGCGTGCACTGCGGCTTCTGCCTGCCGACCTGCCCCACCTACGTGCTGTGGGGCGAGGAGATGGACAGCCCGCGCGGCCGGATCGACCTCATCAAGGGCGGCCTGGAGGGCAACCTGCTCGACGCGACCGCCGTGCGCCACCTCGACCAGTGCCTGGGCTGCATGGCGTGCATGACCGCGTGCCCGTCGGGGGTGCAGTACGACAAGCTGATCGAGGCCACCCGGGGCCAACTGGAGCGCCGTACGACCCGCCCGCGCCGGGAGCGGCTGATCCGCGCACTGGTCTACGGCCTCTTCCCCTACCCCCGCCGGCTGCGCGCCCTGCGCGGCCCCCTGCGCGCCTACCAGTCCTCGGGGCTGCGCGGCCTGCTCGCCCGGGTCGGGCTGCTGCGCCGACTCCCATCGGTGCTGCGGGCGATGGAGGCGCTGGCACCGAGACTGGGACCGGCGCCCGCGCTGTCCGAGCGGACTCCGGCGACCGGCACCCGCCGACGTACGGTCGGCCTGCTCACCGGCTGCGTCCAGGGCACCTTCTTCCCCGACGTGAACGCCGCCACCGTCAGGGTGCTGACCGCTGAGGGCTGCGAGGTGGTGGCGCCGCGCCGGCAGGGCTGCTGCGGGGCGCTGTCCGCACACGCCGGGCGGCTCCCGGAGGCGGTGCGGTTCGCCCGGCACGTCATCGAGACCTTCGAGGCAGCGGACGTGGACGCCGTGGTGGTCAACGCGGCCGGCTGCGGCTCCCAGCTCAAGGAGTACGGCCACCTGCTGCGCGACGAGGGCGGCGACTGGCCGGCGCGGGCCGAGGCGCTGGCGGCCAGGGTCCGCGACATCACCGAACTCCTCGACGAGATCGGCCCGCTCGCCCCGCGCCACCCGCTGCCGCTCACCGTCGCCTACCAGGACGCCTGCCACCTCGCGCACGCCCAGTCCGTCCGCGACCAGCCGCGCCGGCTGCTGCGCGGGGTGCCCGGCGTGCAGCTGCGCGAGCTGCCCGAGCCGGAGATCTGCTGCGGCAGCGCGGGGACGTACAACCTCCTGCACCCCGAACCGGCCCGGGAACTGGGCGAACGCAAGGCACGCGCGGTGCTGTCCACCGGCGCCCGGCTGATGGTCACCGCCAACCCGGGCTGCTGGATGCAGGTGGCCGGCACCCTCGCGGGGATGGGCGAGCGGATGCCGGTCGCCCACACCGTGCAGGTGCTGGACGCGGCGATCCGCGGCATCCCCGCCGAACGCCTCCTCGCCGACGCCCTCGACGGACCCGGCACTCCGCTGCCCGCGCCGCGCCGGCCCCGGCCGAGGGCCGAGGCAGAGGCCGAGGCCGAGGCGGAAGCAGAGGGCTGAGTGGCGGTCAGCCGCCGTTGACCAGGCGGATGTAGCGCACCCAGTCCCAGTTCGGGCCCGGGTCGGTGTGGTCGGTGCCCGGCACCTCGACATGGCCGATGATGTGCTGACGGTCCTTCGGGATGCCGTACTTGTCGCAGATCTCGGCGGTGAGGGCGGCGGAGGAGTGGTACATCGCGTCGGTGAACCAGGACGCGTCGTCGACCCAGCCCTCGTGCTCGATGCCGATGCTGCGGGTGTTGTAGTCCCAGTTGCCGGCGTGCCAGGCCACGTCATGCTCGCGGACGCACTGGTCGATGGCGCCGTCGGCCGAGCGCACCACGTAGTGCGCCGTGGCGGCGTGGGCGGGGTCCTGGAAGAGGGTGATGGTGTCGGCGAAGGTCTCCTGGGTGACGTGGATGACGACCATGTCGATCGCGTAGGTGGAAGGGCGGTTGGACGCCGTGTAGTTGGCGGTGCTGGCCGGAGCCCAGGTGGCGCCGGGGTAGTCGACGGCGGCGGCCGCCGCGGCACGGCCGCTGCCGGTCCACAGCTCGCCGGCGAACGCGGCGCCCGCGGCGGCGCCCAGCGCGAGGCCGCCGCGCAGCAAGGACCGTCGGGTGTGGGGGAGTCGGGGGCTGCTGGGGCGTTCCATGGCGGGCTCCCTGAGAGGTCGCGGTGTGGTCGGGTCCATGACAAGAACATCGGGCTCGCCCATCGTGGGGCCCGGGTCCTTGGCCTGCCAAGCGGTTCGCGCAATGGCAGAGGTCCACGCCATTGGCGGACCTGCCGCACGGCCCCGCGCAGCCGCCTGCGCGCCGAGTTCGCCCACTCACGCAAAGTAATCACACTGGTCCCCGTTCGGATAACGACTGATGCACGCTCACATCACCGCCCGGCCACATCGCCTGACCGATTTGCCTACTCTGCCTATACCCTGCGCATTTTGTTCCCATGCCCAACTCTCCGATTCGGCTTGGAAAACGCCTCCGGCTCTATTAACGTTCGATAACGCAGCGCGGTCGTCACCGCCGCCGCCAGGACGGCGGACCGTGCGCTTGCCGAATCCCGTCCGCGGGAACCGGGGACCCGTGAAAATGGGGTGAATCGGGCAGCAGTCAGGCCCGTAGGAGACCTTCTTCCTCCGAACCCGTCAGCTAACCCGGTAGGCGAGAGGGAAGGAAAGGAGAGCGCCCGTCGTGGCGTCCGACCAGCTTGCCTACGCCCCCGCCCGGCCTGACGGCGACATCGCCGGCCAGGAGCGGGAAGACTTCCGACTTCCGCGTCAGCGGGCCAACGCCCTTGCCGCCACCGGCACTTCCGGCGTCCCGGCTCCCGCGTTCGCCGCGTTCGCCGGTGCCGGAGCGGCGGGCCTGGCCCCCGCGCCGGCCGTCGAGCCCGCCGGGCGCCCCGCGCCGTACCCCCTGCCGGACGCCGGCCCCGGTGGCGCCGCCCTCGCCGGCCTGCCGACGTACGACCCGACGGCGCTGACCGTGCCCGCGGCCCCGGCGCCTTCGTCGGCCCCGGCGCCGGCGTCCGCGCCGGCCCCCGCTCCGGCCGAGCCGATCGCCCCCGCTCCCGCGCAGGCCGAGGCAACGACCCTGCTGCCGCAGCCCGTTGCCGAACCCGAGATCGCCGACACCACCGAGACCGGCCGGACCGGCGAGGCCGGGACCGCCCCCGCCGACCCCGGTGAGGCGCTGTGCGCCCGCATCCTCGGCCAGGTCGCCGCCCAGCGCGAGGCCACCGCCCGCGCCGAGCGCGAGGCGGTCGAGAAGGCCGCGGCCGAGCAGGCCGCCCGCGAGGCCGCCGAGCGCAAGGTGCGCGAGCAGGTCGCCGCGGCAAAGGCCGCGGCCGAGGAGAAGGCCCGCGAGGAAGCCGCCGCGGCGGCCCGCGCCGAGGCCGAGCGCCTCGCCCGGCTGGCCGCCTCCTACATCAAGCCGGTCGCCTGCGCCGCGCTCGGCGCGGGTTTCGGCGAGACCGACCCCTGGGCCAACCTGCACAACGGGCAGGACTTCACCGCGCCGACCGGCACCCCCGTGCACGCCGTGCACGGCGGCACCGTCACCTCCGCGGGCTGGGCCGGCAGCGACGGCTACCGGGTCGTCCTCACCCTCGACGACGGCACCGAGTTGAGGTACTGCCACCTGTCGACCATGGTCGTCACCGACGGCCGGGTCACCACCGGCGACACGATCGGCCGGGTCGGCGCGACCGGCAACGTGCCCGCGCCGCACCTCCACTTGGAGGTCCGCCCCGACGGCGGCGCCCCCGTGGACCCGCTGCCCTGGCTGCGCGCGCACGACGTCACCGTCTAGCGAGCCGCCCGCGTCGAGCGGGCGAGCGGAGCCCGGCGGCCCCGCGTTCCTTCCGTATGACCGGCCCCACCGCCCCGGCGGCCCTGGCGACCACCCCCCCGGCGCCGGGGCCGTCGGTTTTGGCGGCGCGGCCCGGGCCCGGCCCGGAGCGTTCCCCGCGCCCCTGACCGGGGCGCGGGGAAGTCCGTCACAGGGCAGGCGACTTGGCGGTCCGAGGAGCCGGTGCCGCGTGCCGGGCGGCGAGGTCGACCAGGGAGATCATGTCGACCGGGGACGTGTCGGCGTCCAGGACGCGGTACTCGAGCGCGGTGAGGATGGCGAGCCGCTCGGTGAGCCCCCAGCGGGGGTTGGTCTCGGCGGCGATCAGCTCGGCGGCGGCCTGGGCGAGGGGATGGCCGGCCGCGTGGGAGGCGTGGATACGGTCGCGGACCCGGAGCAGGTACTCCGCGTTGGCGGCCACGTCCGCGGGCGTCATGACGGGACCGTGCCCGGGCACGATGATGCGCGGTTCGCACGCCAGCACCCGCTGGACCGCCCGGTGGATCTCGTCGAGCGGCCCGGCCCAGTGCACCGGGTGGTCCTCGCAGAAGATGACGTCGCCGGAGCAGACCACGCCCTCGCCGGGCAGGTTGACGATCAGGTCGCCGGCCGTGTGCGCGGGGCCGACCTCGATCAACTCGACCGCCACACCGCCTACTTCGAGGTCGAGCCGGCCGTTGAAGGTGCGGGTCGGCGGCACGGCCTCGCTCACCCCGAAGTCGCCGTAGCGGCTGAAGTGCCGGTGGAGGTACGCGCCGAGCGGCGTGTCCGGGTCGCTCTCCGCCACCAGGCGCGCGAGTTGGGCCGGACTCGGCTCCTTGCACAGGTGCTCGCTGTTGGCGTCGGTGCTGACCACCTCCGCACCGGCCGCCGTGAACACCCCGTTGCCGTACGAATGGTCGCCGTTGCCATGGGTGTTGACGACCGTGGTGATGGCGACGCCCGGCGGGAGTACCTCGGCGGTGAGGTTCAGGAGGTGCCGAGTCAGGTCCGTGGTGTAGGGGGTGTCGACCAGGAGCGCGCTGTCCTGGTCGGTGATCAGGATGCAGTTGGCCAGGCCCCAGGTGTCGTGGCCGTCGGGCAGCCATGCGTGGACCGCGGGCGTCAACGCCCTCAGGCTGCGCGGTGGTTCGATGCTCATGTCGTCCCAGTCTGCTGATGTCGTGGCGGAAGGCAATCGCGGGGATGGTCGTCGCCGGGTAGGGAGCCGCGCCCGGGCGCAGGCTCAACCTACGGAACCAGGCTCAACCTACGGAACCAGGCTCAACCTACGGAACCAGGCTCAACCTACGTAAGCGGGACCAGGATCGGAACCAGGACCTGCGGAGCGGCCTGGACCGGAGTCAGGACCCGTGTCGAGGTCCACCGGACCCGTCGTCGCGGGAGCGTGCATCGGCTCCTGCGGCCCCGGCCGCTCGCCCCGGTCGAAGAGTACGAACATCAGCCGTCCGCCTGGCACGCCGAACGGTCCGGCCGCGCACATCGTCGCCCAGCCCGGGCCGAGTTCGGGGTGCAGCAGCGGCCGCGCCCCCTCCGCACGCGGCTGGAGGTACTCCGTGGTCGGGGCGTCGTAGCACGGTCCCACCACCGGGTCGCGCCGGATGTCGGCGATCAGCCGTTGGAGCGTCTTGTCGTTGGGGCGGGCGGTGGCCGCCGCTCGTAACTGCGGCACGAGCAGCGGCAGCCAGCTGTTCGCCCAGTCGGCGAGGGTGACCCGGGCCGCCGGGGCGAGCAGCATCCACCGCATCACGTTGCCCGGCACGCCGTGCGGCGTGAACAGCCGGGCGAACGCGGAGTTGTACGCGACCAGGTCCCATGCCGCGTCGCTGACGTACGCGATGTCCCGGCTGCCGGCCAGCACCCGCCGCCACGGCCGGGGGACGGAACGGCCGACCTGCGGATCGAGCGGGAAGGCGGGCGGGGTGCCGGTGGCGTACAACACCAGCGACTCCCACTCCTGTTCGGTCAGGCACAGTATCCGGGCGATCGGTTCGAGGATCTCGGTGTCGATGACCGCGAGCCGGCCGCGCTCGACATAGCCGTACTTGTGCTCGGGCCAGCCGAGCAGCCGCGTCATGTGCTCGTGGGTCAGGCCCTCGACCTTGCGGCCGCGCGGTTCGGCGCGGGGCGCCAGCCCGAGCGCGGCCGGGTCCTGACGGGCGCGGGCACGGGCGAGCAGGTTCCGCATGGCCTGACGGTCGTTCAACGACACTTCCCTCTCGAAGAGTTCGGTCCGACCGCCGCGGCGCTCGGGCCGTCCCGGTCGGCCCGCGCTCCGGCCGGGCGGCAGGCGGCCGTCATCCGTGTCCGGGCGACAGCTCGGACGGATCGAGCGCACGGGCCAGCTTGTACCCGACCTCGAAACGGCTGCCGGCGCCCAGGCGTTCCATCAGCGCGGCCATCACATCCTCCACCGCCTGCCGCTCGATGCGGAGTTTGCGGGCGATCCGGTCGTCGCCGTAGCCGCTCGTCATCAGCCGGATCACCGCCCGCTCCAACTCGCCGAGCGCGGCATGCCGCAACCCGGCGCCGGCGAGCGGCAGCGGAGTGGCGCGCTGCCAGTACGACTCGTGGATCGCGGTGAAGGAGCGGACCAGGGCCGAGCCGCGGACGCGGAGCAGTGAAGGGCCGGGCGGTTCGGACCCGTTGGGTCCGTCGGGAGCGTGGGGCGCGTCGGGGGAGCGGGAAGCGCCGGGCGCGCCGTCCAGGTCGTCCGGCCCCGCCTGGCCGTACCCGGCGCGCGGCGCGGGCCGTTCGCTCGCCGGCAGGCAGACGGTGTGCCGGTCGAAGATCAGCATGTCGTGCGCGACATGGTCGATCACCCGGACGATGACGCCCGCGTCGGACAACTCCTGGAGGAAACGGGCGCGTACGGGCTCGCCGAGCACCGCGCGCGGGTACACCGCCCGGACCCGGACACCGCGCCGGGCGAGCGCCGCGTCGGCCTCCAACCGCCATTCCAGCTCGGCCCGGTCCAGCGGCGGCGGGTCCTGGTGGAGCGTGTCCGCGGATCGCCGCACCGCGGCCGCCAGTTCGCGCAGCACCAACTCCCCGGCGTGCGGCCCGCTGAACTGGTCCACCGTGACCTGCACCCGCTCCGGCAGCCCACCGGCCCCCTGATCCGTACCTGTGCCCGCACCCGTACCTGTACCCGTGCCCGTACCTGCTCCGGTTCCCGTTCCCATGCCCATCCCTGCGCCCCCCGCCGTGTAGCCGACATACGGGGCCGCGTGCGGCTCTTGCGTCGCCACGCCCGCCGGTTGTTCGGACTTCATCGCCAGACCGACCTCCCTGGCTCGCCGCGCGCCGCGATCGGCGTCCCCCGACGCGTAGGAGCCCCCCTGGATCGAGAAACGACCCATCCGGCACAGAGTGTTACAGCAGCATCACTGGATTTCCAGGCCGAATCCGTCCAGGAAATCAATCACCTGAAAGGGTGCATCGGGGGTGAAGTGGGAGGTACGGTGCGCAACGTCATGCGACCGGCGCACCGGCCGGTCCCCTGCGCGCCCGCAGAGCCCTCAAGTACGGCCGGAGGGCCTAGAGATGCTTCGGTACGTGCCGCGCCGGCTGCGTCGGGTCGTACGGCCGCGGAGGGCCGTACGGCGGCGGTGAGTCGTACGGCGGCGGTGAGTCGTACCGGGGCGGTGAGTCGTACGGCGGGGCCGAACCGTACGCCTGCGGCGGCCCGTACGGCTGCGGAGGCTGCGGCGGCCACGTCGGGTACTGCGCGGGCGGGCCCCACTGCCCCGCGCGGGGCGGCGGAATACGCGGCGGCCACTGCGGGGTCACCGGCTGGTCCAGCGCCACCGCGTGGGCCAGGGCCGGCTGTGCCAGCGCCCTGCGGTGCCACAGGTGGGAGAGGAGTTCGGCCTCGCGTGCGGTGAAGTCGGGCTCGGGGGCGCCGCGTTCGGCGGCCGCGCGCAGGAACGCGAGGTGGGTGGCGAACGCGATGTAGTCGCGGACCGCCCGGGCGGCCTGCTCGCCCACCAGCCGCTTCGCCTCGCGCTTGGCCTCCGCGCGTATCCGCATGGTGCCCAGCGCGTTCGGCTCGCCCACCGCCAGCCAGCCCGCGGCGGCGTACGGCGGCAGGTGCCGGCGGATCGTCCGCAACTCGTTGGACCGCGACCAGAACGCCAGCCACAGCACCAGCCCGAACACCGGCACCATCACCGACACATACGTCGTCAGGAAGCCGATCGGGGACAGCTCGGAACTGCCGTTCCACGAGCCGTGCAGCACCATCGCCATCAGCCAGCCGCAGACCGGCGGCACCCATCGCCACCGCCAGCGCATCCCCGGCCGCATCGTGGCCGCCAGCGCGAAGCCGATCCCGGTCATCGACGTGAACAGCGGGTGCGCGAACGGCGTCATCAGCACCCGGACGATGAACGTGGCGACGGTGGTGCCGATCCCGTCGCCGCCCAGCGCCTTGTCCTGGTCGAAGGCGGTGCCGAGGTAGAGGATGTTCTCGGTGAAGGCGAAGCCGGTCGCGGTCAGTCCGGCGAGCACGATGCCGTCGAGCAGCGACTCGATGTGGCGGCGCCGGAAGAGGAAGAGCAGCAGCAGCGCGCTGCCCTTGGCGGTCTCCTCGACCAGCGGCGCGACGAACGTGGCCCCCCACTGGTCGGACTGCGTCTGGGTCGCGGAGAACGCCGTGGCGAGCAGCTTCGCGCCGTACTCGTTGGCGAAGATCGCCACCAGCGTGGCCGCGCACGCGCCCCAGGAGAAGGCGAAGACGATGTTCTGCCAGGGGCTGGGCGCCACGTGGTCGAACCACAGGTACGCCCAGACGATCAGCGGCACCGGCAGCAGCGCCAGGGCCATGCCCACCAGGAACGGTTCGGTGCCGATGTGGTGCCGCAGCACCGCCAGGATGACCACTCCGCACACCGCGAGCGCGGTGAACAGCGCACCCGTCCGCACCGCCCGGCTCTCCCAGAAGGCGCGCCGCGGCCCGTAGTGCACCGTGGTGGGCTCCCGTGCCGCGTCGTCCCCGGTGGGGGAGTCAGGCGCGGAAGGGTACGAAAACGTCGTCACCATGACGACAGTACGGGGGCGGGACGGCGCCGCGCGAGAGTACGGGACAACCCGGCCCCCGCACGGGCTCAGGTACGGACGAACAGCAGGTCGTGCACCACGTGGCCCTTCGCCAGCCCGGTCCGTTCGAACTTCGTCATCGGCCGGAACTCCGGGCGCGGCGCGAACCCGTCGCCGTGCCGGTTCGCCAGACCCGGTGCGGCGGTCAGCACCTCCAGCATCTGGTCGGCGTACGGCTCCCAGTCGGTGGCGCAGTGCACCACCGCGCCGGGCCGCAGCAGCGGGGTGACCAGGGCCAGGAACTCCGGCTGGATCAGTCGCCGTTTGTGGTGCTTGGCCTTCGGCCACGGGTCGGGGAAGTAGACCCGCAGCCCGTCCAGCGAGGCGGGCGGCAGCATGTCGCGCAGCAGCACGATCGCGTCGCCGTTGGCCACCCGTATGTTCGTCAGCCCGCCGCGGTCGGCGAGGGCGAGCAGGTTGCCCTGGCCGGGGGTGTGCACGTCGACCGCGAGGATGCCGGTCGCGGGATCGGCGGCGGCCATCGCGGCGGTCGCGTCGCCCATGCCGAAGCCGATCTCGACGACGACCGGGAGGCGGGCGCCGCCGGCGGCGGGGAACAGCCCGGCCGGGTCCAGCGGGGAGCCGTCCAGCTCCACGCCCCAGCGCGCCCAGTGCCGGTCGATCGCCGCCGCCTGCGCCTTGGTGAGCCGACCGCGCCGCGCGTGGAAGCTGCGGATGCGGTGCTCGCCGCGCGACCCGGCCGGATCGGGCGCGGGCCCGGACGGGAACATCACGGCGGGGGCGGGGGCGGGTGCGGGGGTGGAGGACGGCGTCGACACAATGCCGTCGATTCTACGGGGGCCGCGCGGGGCGGCGGGGCGACGCGGGGCGGGCGGGACGCGGGAGTAACGCAGGTCACGCGGGTGGAGCGGGTGACGCGGGTCACCGTGCGGTGCGGGCACCCGTACCGCCGGCACCGAATCCGGCACCGGCACCCGGCTCTCGTACCGGCGCGCCCGTACCCGTGTCGGCACCGCCGCTCCGCCGCTGAGCGCCGCCCTGCCTCCTACGCAGGGGCCGCCAGCAGGGGGCGGGCGCGCTCGCGCAGATCGAGCACCTGGGGGTCGTCGTTGTACGGCTCCAAGCGGTGCAGGAGGTCGCGGACGTACTCCGTGGTGCGGGCGGAGGAGATCCGGCCCGCCACCTCGACCGCCTTGACGCCGGCGGCGCAGCACGCGTCGAGGTTGCCCGACTCCAGCTCCGCGACCGCGGAGACCACCAGCCGCAGGCCGTGCGAGCGGACGAACTCCTCGGTGGGCTGGGCCAGGGCCTGCTCGGTGAACCGCTGGACCTGGCGCGGCAGGCGCAGATCGCGGTAGCACTCGGCGGCGTCGGCGGCGAGCCGGTCGTAGGAGTAGAAGCCGAGCCAGCTCGGGTCGGCGTCGCCGGCGCGGGCGCGCTCCAGCAGCGCCTCGGCCGCGGACAGGGCGGCGCCGCACGCGGCGGCCTCGCCTGCCTTGGCGTGCGCGCGGGCCTCCACGAGGTGGAAGAAGCTCATGGTGCGGGCGGTGGCCAGGCCGCGGTTGCGCTCCAGGGCGGCCTGGGCGAGGTCGACGCCCTCGTCGGAGAAGTTGCGGTAGGTGGCCTGGAGTGACATCGACGCCAGGACGTAGCCGCCGAGCGGGACGTCGGCGGCGGCGCGGGCCAGCCGCAGCGCCTGGATGTAGTAGCGCTGCGCGGCCTCCTGTTGGCCGGTGTCGAAGGCCATCCAGCCTGCCAGCCGGGTGAGTTCGGCGGTGGCGCCGAACAGCGCGCGGCCGACGTCGTCGCTGTAGGAGCCGAGCAGCAGGGGCGCGGCCTCGACCCGCAGGCACTCCGGCACCATGCCCGAACGCCAGTCGCCCCCGCCGTACTTGGAGTCCCAGCGGCGCGCGTCGTCGGCGGCCTCGCGGAGTTTGGTGACGTCGGTGTGGCCGACGTGGGCCATGCCCGGGGCGGGGGCGTCGCGGGCCACGGTGGCGTCGGCCGGGGTGATCAGCCAGCGGGAGGCGGGAGTGACGTAAGCGCTCACTGCGAAAGAACCGGCCAAGCTCTGCCAGATGCCGCTGCCGCCGGGGCCGCGGCGCCCGGCGAGATCCAGTCGCCACAGATCGGTGGCCGATTTCACCGCCTCGCCGACGTCGCGCGGGAAGGCGAGGCCGACCTCGGGCGCGGGGTCGGCGTCGGCCAGACCTATCTCGTGCAACGGCACGGGCCGGCCGAGCTTGCTGCCGATGGCGGCGGCTATCAGATGCGGCGCCGCGCCCTGCGGCACCATGCCCTTGGTGACCCAGCGGGCCACCGATGTCTTGTCATAACGCAGCGTCAGACCGCGTTGCGCGCCGAGGTCGTTGACCCGGCGGGCGAGTCCGGCGTTGCTGATGCCCGCCATGGCGAGAAGGGTGCCGAGCTTCTCGTTCGGCCCGCGGTGTTCTCTGTTCACTGCGGTTCACCTCGTGATGCCGCTGGGGGCAGGCCGGCCCGGCCTGGTGATGTCATGGGGTACGGGGTTCACCCTCCCCTGGAGCCCGATTCGGCCACCGCGGAAGCCGCGGTGCGGCCGGTACGGTGCGTGTGCCGGGCACCCGAGCCGCGCGTACGTGTGCGAACCGGGTACACCCAGCGTAGTTCGCCGCATCCCGACCGTTAAGAGGCTCGTGCCGGATGGCCGGAAACGGACGGGTGCCCTCGGGCGCCCGGCGTGCGATGCGCGCACGATCCGGCGTGTGCTCCCGGTATATGTGGCCGTGCGCCCGGCCGTGCGCTCTGTGCCGTGCTGTGCCGTTGGGCTTGCATGGTGCCATGGGTCGGCCCGTGGACCCCGGCAGGCGGCTATGCCGGGGTGGAGCGGGCCACGGGGTTCCGCTGCCACAATCCCCGCGGGTGGCGGACCGGCCCGGGCGGCGTCCGAACGCCTCCCGGGCCGTTGACCCCGTGGCCGATTCTGTAAAGGTGATTCCCGGGCGGGTGGCCGCTCCGGGACACGTTCCGTGACCGTCACCGATCACCGCAGGCGACCTGCCCGGCGCTGTCGAGGCATATCAACTGCGGCATGTGCCGCGGACTTTGGCGCGAACCAGACGTTTCGCCGCCGGCCCGCCGCCGGTTGACGCGCGGGTCGGTTCGGGCGGGTTTCGCCCCCCGGCCGAGCGTGCGACCCGGCCTGCCTTGGTGCACCCATGCGCCTCCTTGCGCGTCTCCACGTGGCAGCATGGTCTTTCGGACGTCAGACGTGGCGGCCCGGCGGGGCGAGCAGCGGGAGCAGCGGAGCCGAGCCGTGCCGGCTGTCCACAGCCTGTGGAGGCGGCGATGCGGTGGTTGGTGGGGTGGAGCAGTGCCACTGCGGGTCCGTTGCCCGGCGCGCGGTCCCGCGCACTCCAGCCCGTCGGCGCGCAACTCCTGTGGGGTGACCCCGATCCGCTGTGGGCGGTGGGGGATTGGCGCCCCGACGAGGTGCGGGTCGTGCACGCCGACGCCAACGCCCGTGCCAGGGCCAATGGTTCGGCGGGATACGGCGCCGGCGCCGCGTACGGCGGCGGCTACGGGGACGCGAACGGCCACGGCGGCGCCGACTCCTACGGCGGCGCGGGCGCGTACGGCGCGGCCTCGTACGGGAGTTCGCAGGGCGTGGCCCGGCTGGCCGTGCTCGGGCGGTGCGGGGCCACCGACGCGCAGTTGCGGCTCGGCCTGGTCGCGGCCCGCGGCGGCGCGCTGCGGCATGTCACCGCGTGGCCCGGCAGCTACACCGCGGTGCTCCAACTCGGCCGCCGGATTACGGTGCTGGGCGATCTGGCCGGCGCGCTGCCGGTCTTCCACACCCGCTGGCGGCACGGCACCGCGTACGCCACCGCGGCACTCCCGCTCGCCGACCTGATCGAGGCGGGGCTCGACGTCACCCACCTCGCGGCCACCCTCGCCTGCCCGGACGCGCCCGAGGCCCTGCTCGACGGCACGCCGTACCTGGGGGTGCGCCGGGTGCCGCCGGGCCACGCGCTGATCCTTCGCGACGGCGCACCCGAGATCACCGGTTACGAGCCCACCGCGTCGCTGGCCGTCGGCCACCAACCGGCCAGCACCGCAGACGGGTTGGCCGCCGTGGAGGGCGTACGCGACGCGCTCCTCGACGCGGTACGGGTCCGGCTGGCGCAGCCGCGCTTCGTGCCCGACGGCGCGTTGGACGGGGCCGGGCCGGCGCCCGGGATCGGCGCGGACCTTTCCGGTGGCATCGCGTCCTCCACGCTGGCGCTGCTCGCGGCCGGCCTGCCCGGCATGCCCGGCACGCTGCCCGGCGCGCCCGGGTCGCTCGCCGGGGAGCGGCTGCTCGCGGTCACCTTCAACGACCTCGTCGGCGGGCTCGGCGGCGCGGACGGCGCGCACGGCTCGGCGGCTGAACTCTCCGAACTCGAACGGGCCCGGGAGATGGCCGCCGACCCCCGGCTGCGGCACATCGTGGTGCCCGGCGGCCCCGAGGCGCTGCCCTACGCCGACCTCGTCTCCGGCTGGTCCGAGGGCTCCGGCGGGCTCGGCGCGCTCACCGACGAGCCCGGGCCCGCGCTGGTCAGCGCCGAACGCCACCGGCGACGGCTGGCTGCGGGCGGCGCCGACCACCTGATCGGCTACGGCGCCCGGCAGGTGCTCGACGCCCATCCGGCGCGGCTGGCCGACCTGTTGATGGACCGGCGCCGCCGCCACCTGCTGCGACCGGTGGCCGCGCTCACCCGGGCGGACGGCGGCGGCACCCTCACCGGGTCGCTCACCTCCGTGACCGTGCCGCTCACCGTCTACCGCGCCGCGCGCCGGCTGGCACGTACGCCGTACCGGCAGGGCGTCGAGGACGTCGCGTCCGCGCTGCTGCGGCGGGACTTCGGGCTCGGCGGACCGGACGGTCCCGGCGGCGGCGCGCTCACCGCGTCGCTGGCCGCGATGGTGTGGGTGCGCTCCGGCCCGGCGGCGCGCTGGCTGACCGGGGAAGCGCTGGCCGAAGTATCGGTTCGCCTTCAGGACGCGGCACACCGGCCCTGGCCGCTGGAACGGCCCGGCGAACGGCGCGCCCGCGCCGCCCTGGCCCGGCACGCCGCGGACTACCGGGTGCTGGAGCAGGCCGCGACCGTACCGAGCCAGCGGCTGCACGCGCCGTTCCTCGACAACCAGGTGGTGCGCGCCTGCCAGGCCCTGCCGAGCGCGTTGCGGGTCCGGCCGGGGGCGCGCGCGGAGGTGCTGCGGGTGGCGCTGTCCGGCGCCGGAGTGCACGGGCTGCCGCCGGGCTGGGGCAGCGGGTCGCCGGCGGCCGCGGGGTCGTCCGCCGCCCGGATCGGGCTGCGCAGCGCGCTCGACCCGCTGCTGGACCTCTTCGAGGCGCCGCTGCTCGCGGACGCGGGGCTGGTCGACGCGCGGGTGCTGCGCGGGGCGTTCCGCGCGGCGGCCTCGGCGGCAGCGGGCTCCGGCGGGGCTTCGGGCGGCGCCGCGGGCAGCGGTGAGGTGCTCGCGCTGGAAGGGCTCGGCGAGATCGTGGCCACCGAGCTGTGGCTGCGCCGGCTGCTCGGGCGCCGCGGCTCGTGCTGGACGGGGACGGACGCGCCAGAACAGCGCGCGCTGGCCGGGGGAGTGCAGCGGCTCACCCTGTGAGGAGGGCGCCGGGGGCGGTGCGTCGCGGTGGGCGGTCGCCTGGGGCGCGGGGGCGAGCGGGGTGCCCGGGCGGGCGTGAACGGGACGGCGGGTGTCGGGGGCGGTGCGTGGCGGTGGGCGGTCGCCTGGGGCGCGGCGGCGAGCGGGGTGCCCGGGCGGGCGTGAACGGGACGACCGGTGTCGGGGACGGGACGACCGGGACGTAGCCCTGGCGGAAGCCCGGCGAGGGCCCGGCGAGGGCCCGGCGAGGGCCGGCTGAAGCCCGGCGAGGTGGCCCGAGTGTCCTGGGTGTCCCGCAGAATGGGGGAGCGGGTGCGCCGGGTACGGCAGCGGCTCGCGGCAGAGGTACCGCGGTGGTACCCGGAAGACCAGGACACGAGCAGACGCCGGCCGGGCGGATGCCGGACGTGAGGCGAGGTGCGGGCGCGATGGCCGTGTGGGACGACGTGGTGGGGCAGCCGGCCGTGGTGGCCGAACTGGCCTCGGCCGCCCAGGCCGCGGGCGCGCTCGTGACGCCTGACCACGGCGCCGAACAACCGCCCGGCGCCCCCGCGGCCAACGCCTCCCGGATGACGCACGCCTGGCTCTTCACCGGCCCGCCCGGGTCGGGCCGCGCCACCGCGGCGAAGGCGTTCGCGGCGGCGCTCCAGTGCGTCAGCCCGGACCGGAAGCTGGGCGCGCCCCCCGGCTGCGGCTTCTGCGACGGCTGCCACACCGCCTTGATCGGCACCCACGCCGACGTGGAGACCGTCCGCACCGACCTGCTCAGCATCGGCGTCAAGGACACCCGCGACCTGGTCCGCCGCGCCTCGCTCTCCCCGGCCGGCGGCCGCTGGCAGGTGATCGTCCTGGAGGACGCCGACCGGCTCACCGAGGGCGCCGCCAACGTGCTGCTCAAGGCGATCGAGGAGCCCGCCCCCCGTACGGTGTGGCTGCTGTGCGCGCCGTCCGTGGAGGACGCGCTGCCCACGATCCGCTCCCGCTGCCGGCTGCTGACGCTGCGCACCCCCTCCCCGGAGGCGGTCGCCGACGTCCTCACCCGCAGGGACGGCATCGACCCCGACCTGGCCGCCCGCGTCGCCCGCTCCACCCAGGGCCACATCGACCGGGCCCGCCGGCTGGCCACCGACGAGTCCGCCCGCGCCCGCCGCGCGAACGTCCTGCGCCTGCCGCTGCGCGTCGCCGACATCGGCGGCTGCCTGCGCGCCGCACAGGAACTCGTGGACGCCGCCGGCGAGGACGCCAAGGCCGTCGCGGAAGAGGTCGACGCCAAGGAGACCGAGGAACTGCGCGCCGCCCTGGGCGCCGCGTCCGGCACCGGCGGGCGGATGCCGCGCGGCACCGCCGGAGTGATGAAGGACCTCGCCGACCGCCAGAAGCGCCGTGCCACCCGCACCCAGCGCGACACCCTCGACCTCGCGCTGACCGACCTCGCCGGCTTCTACCGCGACGTCCTCAACCTCCAACTCGGCGGCTCCCCCGACCGCGTCGCCAACATCGACCTCCTCGACGGCATCGAGCAGATCGCCGCCTCCTCCCGGCCCGAGCACAGCCTGCGCCGCATTGACGCGGTGCTCGCCTGCCGCGAGGCCCTCGACCGCAACGTGGCGCCGTTGCTCGCCGTCGAGGCCATGACCCTCGCTCTCCGCGCCGGCTGACCCGCGCACCCGTTCGCGCCCGGGTACGGCGTCGGGTGCGGGTGTGGCGACGGCGGTGGGCGCCGTGCGAGTCGTGCGTGCCGTGGAGGTCGCCCGGACGCCGCCGCCACGCATGCCCGGGGTCCCACGGGGCACGGCTCGGCGGTGCCCGGACGTCACGGGTCCCGCCTGCCACGCCCCTGCCCGTACGGCGAGCCCGAACCCGAGCCCGAACCCTGAGCCCGAGCCGGCGCCTGGGGCACCCGGGCACCATCAGTCCCGCTCCCGCCCCTGCTCCCGTACGAGCCCGGACCCCACCCGTCGCACCCCGCCCCCTGTGCTGCCTTCGGGTGATCACGAGGCCCGGGCGCACCCGGGTCCCGCCCGGCGGGCGCCCGCGGATGCAAGGTGCAGGCAGCGTCCCCGCCGCTCGCCGTGTCCCCGCGGGGCCGCAGCCGTCCCGAAGGGGCTCCGCCGTGGCCGACGCCGTACTCGTCCTCCTCCTGCTGGCTGCCCTCGGCGCGACCGCGCTGCTGGCGGTACGGGCCCTGCGGCACTGGTACGGCGAGCGCGCCGGGCGGGTGTACGAACTGCCCGTCGACCATCGCGGCACCCTGCTGCGCGCGGGCGCCTCGGGCGTGGCCGCGCTGTTCGCCGCGACCGTCGCCGTGCCGCTCGTGCACGATGCCGCGGCCGGCCCGGTCCGTACCCGCGCCGTGGCCGCGCGCGAGCCCGACGTCATGCCGTCGCCGCCCGCCCGCACTCCCGAGCCCGCACCGCCGCCGCCGGAACTGCGCGTCCTCGGCCACCCTGCGGGCGGCACTCTGCAGGAACTGCGCGACGGCACCCGCGTATGGCTGCCGCGCCACTACACGACCCCGTCCGCGTCCGGCGTCGCCTATCCCGTCGTCATCGTCCGCACCTCCTCCGCCGGCTCCTCCGCCGCTTCTGGCCTGTATTCCGCGTTCGCCGGACAGGCGAACCGCGGCCGCGCCAACTCCTTCCTGCTCGTCGCTCCGCCCCGGTGCGCCGCCGACTCCGCGGCCGTGCTCACCGAGGTGGCCGCCCGCTACCGGACCCTGACCGCCCGCACCGCGCACGGTGTGATCGGGATCGGCTCGCAGGCACCCTGCGCCGTCCGCGAGGCGCTGTCCCACCCGGACCGCTACGCGGCCGCCGTCGGCATCTCCGGCGACTACCCGGCCATGACCCGCCCGACCGGCCGCTATCCCTCCCTCCTGCTCGCCTCTACCACCGCGCAGGCCGGCCAACGGGCCTCCGCGGTACGGCTGCGGACCTCGCTCCGGCCGACCGGCGACCAGGTCAGGCTGCTCGACGGGGTGCCCCGTGCGAAGGACCTGCCGGCCCAGGTCGCCGCGTATCTCACCGAGAAGCTGGACGGCCCGGCCCGCACCCCGACGGCGAGCCTCACCCCGACGCCCGGGTCGCCGTTCGCACCGACCGTCACCGCCACGCCGACCGGTACGTCAACCGCCACGCCGACCGGCACCGCGCACACCAAGCCCCCGCGCGCACCCCACTCCGCGTCCGCACCCACCTCCAGGGCACCCGCCGCCCACACACCGGCACCCGCGCGCAAACCCGCCACCGCACCCGTATCCACATCCGCACCCGTATCCACATCCGCACCCGTATCCACATCCGCGCCGGTCACCGCACCCAGACCCGCGCCCGCACCCACCTCCGCGGCCCGGCGAACCCCGCCGACACCACCGCGAACCCCTTCACCCCGCGCCCACACCTCCACGATGCCCAGCCACCCCCACGTCACACCCTGAAACCACCCGTAAAACCCGGAATCACTCAAAAGGCGACAGGGTTGGCGAACCTCGACGGCTTCCGCCGGATACGCTCGCCTCACCCAACGGGAGGACCTGAGCCGCTGATGCCCGCCGCCACGCACCCCACGCGCCTGCTCCGCATCCCCGCCACCGTGATCGCGGTGACCGGACTGCTGCTGACCGCATGCTCGGGAGGGAGCGGCCACAAGGCGGCCGCGGCCTCCTCGCCGGCGCCCTCCGCGTCGTCGTCGGTGGCCGGCTCGTCCGCGCCCTCCGCGTCGAGTACCTCCTCCGCGGACCTGTCGTCGTACTACAAGCAGAAGATCAGCTGGCACAGTTGCGGCGTGCCCGGGTTCGACTGCGGCACTCTGAAGGTCCCGCTGGACTACGCCCACCCCGTGGCGGCCGACGACCTCAAGCTCGCCGTCGCCCGGAAGAAGGCCACCGGCAAGGGCAAGAAGCTCGGCTCCCTCCTGGTCAACCCCGGCGGCCCCGGCGGCTCCGCGATCGACTACCTCCAGTACGCGGCCCTCGGCTACCCCTCCGCCGTCACCTCGCGGTACGACATGGTCGGGGTCGACCCGCGCGGCGTCGCCCGCAGCGAACCCGTGGAGTGCCTGAGCGACAAGCAGATGGACGCCTTCACCGCCGTCGACACCACCCCCGACGACCGCGCCGAGATCAACGCCCTCACCACCGCCGACCGCGGCTTCGACTCGGCCTGCAACCGCCGCTCCGGCAAGCTGCTCGGCCACGTCTCCACCGTCGACTCCGCCCGCGACATGGACGTCCTGCGCGCCGTCCTCGGCGACCCGAAGCTCAACTACGTCGGCAAGTCGTACGGCACCTTCCTCGGCGCCACCTACGCCGGGCTGTTCCCCAAGAACGTGGGCCACGTCGTGCTCGACGGAGCGATGGACCCCTCCATCAGCGCGCTGGAAAGCAGCCGTACCCAGGCCGGCGGCTTCGAGGTCGCCTTCGACGCCTTCGCCAAGGACTGCGTCGCCCGCGCCGGCTGCGCGCTCGGCACCACCTCCGTCGCCGACGCCGGCAAGCGCCTCACCGCCCTCTTCAAGTCCCTCGACGCCCACCCCTTGAAGACCAGCGACGCGGCCCGCCCGCTCACCGAGGCCCTGGGCACCACCGGTGTGATCTCCGCGATGTACGACCAGTCCGCCTGGCCGAGCCTGCGCAGCGCCCTCGCCGACGCGACCAAGGGCCAGGGCGAGGCCCTCCTCCAGCTCTCCGACAGCTACTACGAGCGCGACGACTCCGGCAAGTACAGCAACCTCATGTACGCCAACGCCGCGGTCAACTGCCTCGACCTGCCCCCGGCGTTCAAGTCCCCCGCCGACGTCGAGAAGGCCCTGCCCTCCTTCCGCAAGGCGTCGCCCCTCTTCGGCACCACCCTCGCCTGGTCCTCCCTCGGCTGCGCCTACTGGCCGGTCCCCGCGACCGGGCGCCCCGCGAAGATCGCCGCGGACGGGGCCGGCCCGATCCTCGTCGTCGGCACCACCCGCGACCCCGCCACCCCCTACGCCTGGGCCCAGTCGCTGGCCGCCCAGCTCAGCTCCGGCCACCTCCTCACCTACAACGGCGACGGCCACACCGCCTACGCCCGCGGGTCCTCCTGCATCGACTCCGCCGTCAACGCCTACCTGCTGGCGGGCACCGTCCCCCCCGCCCACAAGAAGTGCTCCTGACCAGCCCCTCCCCATGATCCCCCCACGGTCCCGAGCACCCTCCTCAACCCTGTAGACTTTCCCCCGCTGCTGCTGACACCCTTGTGCCCAGCAGCACACCCCGCAGCAAGCCGCCTTAGCTCAGTTGGCCAGAGCAACGCACTCGTAATGCGTAGGTCTCGGGTTCGAATCCCGAAGGCGGCTCCACGAAACCCCAGGTCACATAGCCCGTGACCTGGGATTTTGCTTTTCTCCCGGGGTTGGTCGGTTCGTCAGTTCAGCCGGACCCGCCCGCAGAAGCCAAGGGGAGCGCAAGGGGAGCGCATGTGGACAGGCGAAGGGCAACGGGCCGTTCCCGGGGAGCGGGCGGCGCGGGCGGCGGAAGCTCGGCGGGGACCTGCTGGCGCGGTGGTCCCGTGACAGCCGCAGAAGCTTGCGGCCGGTCGTCGGATGAACCCGGGGCGCGGACGGCCTTCGTGCGGAGCGTTGCCTCGCGCCTGCCGACTTGTGGCATCCCCACAACAGGCAACCCGCTGCGGCGTTGCCCGACTCTACGATTCCGCGCATTCGGAGTGCCGGTACAGGGGAGTTGGAACGCCGGTACTGACCTGTGAGGTTGGGGACCCTCCAGCCCTCGGTGACCTTGCTGTTCTTCGCCAAGGTGGAACGTCGTGAGCCGGTGTCAGGCGCGGCTGTGCGCCGTCGCCGGCAGCATGGACTGCGCGAAGAACGCCGTGAGTTCCCCGGTCGCCGACAGCGGCAGCACGTGCGCGACGTACTGGTCGGGGCGCACGACGACGACGGCGCCTTGGCCGCGGTCGATACCGCGCAGGTCGAATATGTCGTGCTCCGGGTCGACGGCGTAGACCTTCTCGTAGTCGATGAGGTCGAACGGCCCGGTCCGCGGGAGGAACAGCTCCGGCACGCCGGTAAGGTCGACGAGGTCGTGCGTCTGCTGGAAGATCACCTTGACGTCGAAAACACTTGCCAGCTCGCTGCCCTCCGGCGTGAAGCGCACCACGGGGGAGTCGGGCGACGTCGCCATCCACTCCGCCCAGGCCTTCACCGCCGTGCCGGCGCCGGTCTCCGCGGGCGTGAAGGCGTACACGCGCCAGCGGCCGTCGGCCCGGTGGTGGTGGCCGAGGTGCATCGGGTTCGCGTCGGCGACACGCACGACGGGTGCCGACTTGAAGCGCTTGCCGATCGGGAACCCGGTGGCGAGGGCCTGGTGGGTCGCCTCGCCGGTCAGTATCGAGGGCTGGTACTGCGTCACGAAGCCTGCGGGGAACTCCGCGGTCGCCATGTAGAAGGCGCCGAGTTCGGCGGGGTCGAGTTCGTCCGGCGTCTTCGTCATCATCTCCGCCCACTCCTTGTCGAAGTCGATGAGGTGCCGGGCGATCTCCTGGCGCTCGCCCGAGTAGGTGTCGAGCAGCGATTCAGGGCTGCGGCCTTCGAGCACCTGGCCGAGTTTCCAGGCGAGGTTGAACCCGTCCTGCATCGACACGTTCATGCCCTGTCCGGCCTTCGCGCTGTGTGTGTGGCACGCGTCGCCGGCGATGAACACACGCGGTGAACGCCTCCCGGTGAGTTCCGCGGGGACGTCGTCGAACTTGTCAGTGAGGCGGTGTGCGACCTCGTACACGCTGGACCAGGAGACCTTGCGCACGTCGAGCGTGTACGGGTGCATGATCGTGTTCGCCCGGGCGATCGCCTCCTCGACGCTGGTCGAGCGGACGGCGCCGTTGTCGTCCTCGTCGACCTCGCCGAGGTCGACGTACATCCGATACAGGAATCCGCCTTCGCGCGGGATGAGCAGGACGCTGCCGTGTGCGGACTGGATGGCGCACTTGGTGCGGATGTCGGGGAAGTCGGTGACGGTCAGCGCGTCCATCACGGCCCACGCGTGCAGTGCCTCGTCTCCGACGAGTCTGCGGCCGATGGACTCGCGTACAGCGCTGCGCGCGCCGTCGCAGCCGACCACGTACTTGGCATGGACGGTCCGCTCCTTGCCGGCGTCGTCGCCGGCGGTGCGGCGCAGCGTGACGGTGACGGGGAACTCTCCCTTTTCGGCGATCTCGACCCCGACGTACTCCCACCCGTAGTCGGGGGTGATCCGTGCCGGTCCGTTGGCCGCGAACTCGGCGAAGTAGTCCAGTACGCGGGACTGGTTGACGATCATGTGCGGGAACTCGCTGATCCCGTGCGGGTCGTCGTCTGTGCGCTGGGTGCGGACGATCCTCGACGGGTCATCGGGGTCCGGGGCCCAGAAGTTCATGGCTTTGAGCTGGAACGCCTCGCTGATGATCCGCCCGGCGAAGCCGAACGCCTGGAAGGTCTCGTTGCTGCGTGCCTGGATGCCGTCGGCTTGGCCGATTTCGAGGCGCCCGGCGCGCCGCTCGACCAGCCGGGTGGCGATGCCCGGATACATGGAGAGCTGTGCCGCGACGATCATCCCAGCGGGTCCGGCGCCGACGATGAGCACGTCGAGCTCGTCAGGCAGCTCCTCCGGCCGGTCGAGGCCGGTCCCGGCGGCGGGCAGCCGCCGGGGGTCGCCGGTGACGTAGCCATGGTGGTGGAACTGCATGGGAACCCTCCAGGACATCGGTGTCTGTGATGGCCGTGCGACAGTCACGGCGACGGCGACTGTTCTTTAATAGAACGCTGTGATCTAATACTGATTGCCAGATCGTATGTGATGTTCGATAGGACGACAAGGAGTCTGCTCGTGAACGACGACTCGGCCACGGAGTCGCAGGGCCCCGCGTCGCAGACGCTCAGCCGGGGGATACGGATACTCGAGGCGCTCGCCGACGCGCGCGAGCCGCTGACTGTCGACGGGCTCGCCGGGCACCTCGGGGTGCACCGTTCGATCGCCTATCGCCTCGTACGGACGCTCGAATACCACGGTCTCGTCAATCGGGACCAGGCCGGACGAGCGTCCCTCGGCCCCCGTATGGCCGCGCTCGCGGCCGCGGTCTCCCACGACCTGCAGACCGAAGCGCTCCCCGAACTCACCGCCGTGGCAAACGAGTTCGGCATGACCTGCTTCCTCGCGGTCCAGGACGGCACCGAGTGCTTCACCTTGGTCAGCGTCGAACCTCGCCACGCCGTCGCGTCCGTCGTCCAGCGGCCGGGCGCACGCCACCCCGTCTCCGTGGGCGCTCCGGGCAAGGCGATCCTGTCCCTCCTGGCCGATGAGGACTGGCCGCCCGAGGCATCACCGAAGCTGCGCGCCGAGGTCGCCGAGGCCGCGGCGAGGGGCTACGCCACGAGCCACGACGAGGTCATTCCCAGCGTGCAGTCAGTGGCGGTACCGCTGAGCATTCGGGGCCGCCGACCTGCCGCCGTGGCGGTCGTGCACGTGGGCACCACGCATGGGAACGCCTCGGTCGGGGCCCGCCTGCAGCGGTCGGCGGCGACGATCCGGGCCGCGCTGGGCGGCTGAGACAGACCGGCAAGGGCACCGGCGTTCAGCTGTCGTCCGAGTCCGTCAGGGCCGGTGAGGTTTCATGTACACCTCGGGTGCGTACCAGGCGTCGGTGCACAACGGTGCGTCCTCGGTCGGCCGGTGGGAGACCAGCCGGCGCCGGAGGTGTTCGCCGTGGGGACCGTGCCGCCGGTAGTGGTCGAGCAGGAGGTCGTGGCCGAGGTCCTGGTTGAGGTCCCGCCATACCGTGTGCATGTGCTGACCGGCGGCGACCGCATTGTCGGCCTCGACCAGCAGGCCCGAGGCGGAGATCCGGTAGTAGTGGGCGGTGTTCTGCGCGGTGCCGCCGGCCCAGGCGAAGTGCAGGTCGCCGGGGTCCCCGGCGAGCACCTGCTCCCGGTATTGCCGGGTGATCTCCTCCGGGCCGGTCTCGATGAAGTGGAGCAGGAGCTCGCGCGCGGCGGCCAGTTGCCGGCCGTCGAGGTCGGCGCCGCTGACACCCGAGGGAGCAGCCCGGACGAAGCGCAGCCGCTCCCGGTCGTCGTCGGTGGTGGTGTAGCCCACGATCCCGAGGTCGACCGGGTCGGGCCACTCCTCGGCCCCGACCCGTGGCACCTGCCGGGTGACGAAGTCGGCCGGTGCGACGTCATGGATCACCGCGCGTTCGCGCAGGTCGCCGACGAGCGAGTCGAGGATCTCGAACGCGCGCTGCTCCGATTCGCCGAGCGGGTCGAGCACGCCGGCGGGGATCGGCATGGCACCCATCGCGAACGGCGTCACCGTCAGATGGCGCTGGGCCACGATGGTGAAGCTGAGGGAGAGGTGGTGACCGATCACCCGCCAGCCCCACGTGTCCTCGAACGCCGGGCGGCCGAAGAACGTGAACGAGTAGTTCTCCGGGTCGCGGAACTCGCCGGCGATCACGCCGAAGCCGCGTTCGACCACCTCCAGTTCACGCAGGATGTTCTCGGTCGCCATGACCGACAGCACCTGGCTGTAGCCGCGCAGGGAGAGGCCCGACCTCAGCAGGCTGTGGGCGAGCACCCGCTGGTGGTGGTCCATCTTCTTGAGCGGCACGCCCGTGCGGTCCGGCTTCGGGATGAAGTCCCAGTCGAGGCGGCGCGGGTCGGCCATGTCGGGGATGTGCGCCTGTGCCCGCAGGTCGGGGGTGAGCGCATCGAGCAGCGCCCAGGTGGTGAAGAGCATCCGCTTGATGGTCTGCGGCGCCTCGTAGGTCACCGCGGGTCCGTCGTTCATGGTTCCTCCCTCGGTCGGGGGTGTGCGCGCAGCGGTCACACGAAGGGACTGGGGGTGAGCGTGTATTTCGTCTGGAGGTACTCGTGGATGCCCTCGTCACCGCCTTCGCGGCCGAGGCCGGACTGCTTCCAGCCGCCGAAGGGCGCGGCGGCGTTCGAGACCGCACCCACGTTGAGGCCCGTCATGCCGGTGTGCAGGCGCTCGACCATCCGCTGGCCGCGGGCGAGTGACTCGGTGAAGACGTAGGAGACCAGGCCGTATTCGGTGTCGTTGGCGAGCGCGACGGCCTCGTCTTCGTCGGAGAAGGGGGTGATCGCGACCACGGGGCCGAAGATCTCCTCGCGCAGCAGGGCGGCTCCGGCCGGCACGTCGCCGAGCACGGTGGCGGGGTAGAAAGTGCCCGGCCCGTCGGGAGCCGTACCGCCGGTGTGCAGGGTGGCGCCGCGGTCGAGCGCATCGCGGACGAGCGCATGGGTCTTGGCCACGGCGCGTTGGTCGATGAGCGGTCCGATGGCGACTCCTGGCTCCGTGCCGTTGCCCATCCGCAGACCGCGGGCGCGCTCGGTGAGGCGGCGGGTGAACTCGTCGGCGACGGAGGTGTGGACGAGGAAGCGGTTGGCGGCCGTGCACGCCTGCCCGATGTTGCGGAACTTCGCGACCATCGCGCCGTCCACGGCCCTGTCGAGGTCGGCGTCCTCGAAGACGAGGAAGGGGGCGTTGCCGCCGAGCTCCATCGAGGTGCGCAGGACGCCCTGGGCGGCCCGCGCCAGCAGGAGCTTGCCGACCGGGGTCGAGCCGGTGAAGGAGAGTTTGCGAAGGCGGGGGTCGCCGATGAGCGCCTCGGACATGGGGCCGGGGTCCGCGGTGTTGACGACGTTGACGACACCCGCGGGCATCCCGGCGTCCTCCAGCAGTGTGACGAACAGTGACGTGGTCAGCGGGGTGAGCGCGGCCGGCTTGATCACGACGGTGCACCCGGCCGCCAGCGCCGGCGCGATCTTGCGCGTCGCCATCGCGAGCGGGAAGTTCCACGGCGTGACGAGGTAGCAGGGGCCGACGGGATGCTGCGTGACGATCACGCGGCCGGTGCCCTCGGGGCTGGGCCCGTACCGGCCTTGGAGATGCGCCGCGCTCTCGCTGAACCAGCGCAGGAACTCCGCACCGTACGCCACCTCCGCACGCGCCTCGGCGAGTGGCTTGCCCATCTCGGTCGTGATCAGCAGCGCGAACTCCTCGGCGCGCTCCCGCAGAAGGTCGAAGGTGCGGCGAAGCAACTCGGCCCGCGCACGTGCCGGAGTCGCGGCCCACGCCGGGAACGCCGTGTCGGCGGCCGCCAGCGCGGCAAGGCCGTCCGCGACCGAGGCACCGGCCACGGTCTTGACCAAGGTGCCGGTGGCGGGATCGCGCACCTCGACGGGCTTTCCGCCGGAGCCCGGCTGCCACTCGCCGCCGATCAGCAAGCCGTCCGGTACTGACCCGAGCAGGGCGGACACGTCAACGCTCACGTGATGGCCTTTCGTGGCTGTCGGGCAGGACGGCGAGGAGGTCGCAGTGGACAAGTGCCGTGCCGCCGAGGGTGGCGGCGACCACCTGACGTGCCGGTCGCCGCAGCGGATCGGGGAACATCGCGAGCCATTCGCGGTTGAGCGCCTCGCGGTCATCCGGATCGGCCAGGCGCACGGTGAGCTTGAGGACGTCGTCCGCAGTGCCACCGACGGCTGCCAGCAGGGCGCGGACATGCTGGAACACGTTCGCGCACTGCCGGGCCAGGTCCTCCGGCATCTCGTGCGTCGCCGGGTCGCGCCCGGTCAGGGCACCGGAGGCGACGAACGGACCGATTCGGCCGGCGGCCGGGACCGGGTTGGCGTGCCCGAAACCGGGAAGGTAGATGCTCTCGGTCATGGTCGCGCCTCAGCCCTCGGCGATGACGCGGTTTTCGAGCGCGCCGAGCCCGTCGATCTCGGCGCGGATCACGTCACCGGGCTTCAGGAAGCGCCCGGTGGGGGCGCCGATGCCGGCGGGGGTGCCGGTGGCGAGGATGTCGCCGGGCATCAGGGTGAAGACCTGGGTGAGGTAGGCGATTTGCTCGTAGACGTCGTAGATCATGTCGCTGGTCGGGAAGTCCTGGCGGACCTCCCCGTTGACCGTGAGTCGCATCGTCAGCGCGAGCGGGTCCTCGATCTCGTCGTCCGTGGTCAGCCAGGGGCCGATCGGGCCGTGCGTGTCGAAGGACTTGCCGAGGGTGAACGTGGGGGAGCGCGCGGCCAGCCAGTCGCGTACCGAGACGTCGTTGGCCACCAGGTAGCCTGCGATCACCGAGCGGGCGTCCTCGACGGGCACGTTCCTGCAGCGCCGGCCGATGACGACGCCGAGTTCGACCTCGTAGTCGAGCTGGTCGGAGATGCTCGGCTTCACGATGTTGTCGTACGGGCCGACGATGCACGAGACCTGCTTGTTGAACCACATCTGGCTGGTCGGGACCGGAATCCCGGCCTGCGCCGCCTCCTCGGCGTGCTCCCGGTAGTTCATGCCGATGCCGAGGAACTTCTGCGGGTTGTCGATCGGCGCTTCCAGGACCACGTCGGCGAGGGGGTGCCGGACGCCGTCCGCCGCGAGGATCTGGTCGCGCAGCGAGGGCAGGAGCGGAAGGAGCGCCCGCAGCGAGGTGCCGCCGACGACCTCGGATATGTCGGTGACGGTCTCGTTGTCGACGCGCCCGAGCCGGGTGGGCCCGTGGGCGGTGTGGTATCGGGCGATCCTCACCGGTCGTCCTCCTGCTCGCGTGCGGCGAGGCTCGCGGCCTCGGCCTCAGTGGGATTCCAGACGTGCTCGCCGTCCGGGGTCATCTGGAAGCTGACGAAGCGCCACTTGCCGTCCTCACAACGCCGCAGCACCTGGATGACCTGGCCCGCGACGGTGCGCTCGGAGCCGTCCGGGCTGCCCAGCCGGTTGGTCAGGCGGCCGGTGACGAGTGCGACGTCGCCGATCAGGCGGATGGTGAGGTGGCCGCGGGCCGCGCCCCGGTAGGGCGCCCGGCTCGCCACGTGCTCCAGCAGCTGCGCCTTGGTGTGGGTCAGGCCCGGGGCATGCGTGTGGATCAGCGAGTCGTCGTGGAGGTCGTCGAGCACTGCCAGGTCGATGTCGAGCAGCGCCTGCCGGCGGCGCTCCTCCACTTCGAGGATCTCCGCGCGGGTCGCCTCGTCGGCCGGTACGACCGGGCTGCCGGTGTGACGGCTCATCGGACCGCGGCGCCGTGGGCGGCGTTCCCGGTGCGGAAGCCGGTCGGCTCGCCGGCCTCGTGGCCGGTGCGCGGCTGACCGACCCGGGCGTGGTACTCGCTGAAGATGGCGTCCGCCTCGGCGAGCGGAAGGACCTCCTCGATGTCGGTGAACCGTTCGCCGCCGGTGCGGTCCTCGACCATCCGCCGGATGACCTCGTAGCCCTCGCCGCGGTGCGCCATGACGATGCCGTTGACGGCGGCGAGCCGCTCGGCCTGGAACGCCTGGAGCGCGGCCGGCACGTCCTGCGCCCCGGCCAGGTGGCGGGCGAGTGAGCTGCCGTCGACGATGGCCTGGCAGGCGCCGTTTCCACCGCGGGGGTACATCGCGTGCGCGGCGTCGCCGATGAGGACGACGCGGCCGTCGATCCAGTTGTCCAGCGGCTCGTGCCGGATGAGCGGGAAGAGGTAGACCTCGCGGGCGTTGCGCATCATCTCCTGCACGTCGAGCAGTGGCACGTCGCACTCGTCGTAGTAGTGGATGACCTCGTCGATCGTCCCGGTCTGGTTCCAGTCCTCGACCGACTCGCCGCGGGTTGCCTCCACGACCCAGTTGACCAGCGTCTTGCCGGTGCCCTCGAAGTCGTTGGCGATGGGGTAGACGATCATGCTGGAGGTCTGCGGCGCGCCGATGTGCAGGATCGTGCTGCCGTCGGCGAAGGGCTCCATGAGGGTGGTGCCGCGCCACATGGTGATGCCGGAGTACACCGGCTCGGAGTGGTCCGGGTGCATCTGCTGTCGGATGGCGGACTTGATGCCGTCGGCCGCGATGACGAGATCGGCGGTGACCTGGGAGCTGTTGCCGGCGGTGTCCTGGAGGTCGAGGGTGACCTTGCCGTCGTGGTTGGTGTAGCGGACGCAGCGCATCCCCTGGACGACGGCGTCCTCCCCGAGGCGCTCCAGGACGGTCTTGTGGAACAGCATCTGCAGGAAGCCGCGGTGGACGAACCGCTGCTCGTGCAGATAGCCCATGTGGACGCCGCACAGCTCGGCGTAGATCTCCTGGCCGTACTTGTTGTAGAAGACCGAGGTCCTGGCGTCCACGGACATGGCCCGGAATTCGTCGAGCAGCCCGAGCTCCTCGATCTCCTTGGTGCCGTACACCTTGACGTCGATCCCCACGCCGAGCGGCTTGAGCTCGGGCACGGTCTCGTAGATGCGCGGGCGGAAGCCCTGCTGGTGGAGGCGCAGGGCCGCGGCGAGGCCGGCGGGTCCCGCACCGATGATGGCGATGTCGAGCTCGGGCATGAGGGGTCCTTCGTGTCAGGCGGTGGGCTGGAGGACGGGGATCTCGCCGAGGAACCGCAGGGTCTCGGTCCAGGAGCGGGCGGCACTGCGTGCGTGGTAGGCGAAGACGTCGGAGGCGGCGGAGTGCCGGCCCTTCAAGCTGGTGAAGGCATGCGTGGTGCCGCTGTAGAGCTGGAGTTCCCAGTCGATGCCGGCGCCGGACAGCTCGGCCTGGAGGGCGCCGCGCTGCTCCGCGGTCGCCATCGGGTCGTCGGCCCCGACGCAGAGCAGGACGGGAGCAGAGGCCGCCGCTTCCCAGTCGGCGTCGAGGAGGTCGAGCCCGGGGTGTACGGCGACGACGCCGGCGACGTCGGCTCCGGTGCGCAGGTGTTCGAGCGCGGAGGAGCCGCCGAAGCAGTAGCCGAGGACGGCGAGGGGCCGGCCGGCGAGCTCGGGCTGTGCCGCGGCCGCGGTCTGCGCGGCCGTCAGCCGGCCGAGCCAGCGGGGCCGGTCTGCGACCATCGCGCCGATCAGCGGACCGATCTCCGCGTCGGACCGGGGGAGCGTCCGCTCGCCCCAGAGGTCGGCCACGAAGACCGGGTGGCCGTGCCGGGCGAGCCGGCGCGCGATGCCGACCATGTCATCGCTGACGCCGAACGCGTCGTGGACCAGCAGGACGGCCGCGGCGCGTGGTGAGCGGGGCGTGCAGACCAGACCGACCATGCGACAGCCGTCGTGCGCGTAGCCGACATCGCGGGTGACGAGGTCGCTCATACAGGTCCTTCCTCGAGGGCTCGTGGCGGGCGTCGCAGATCATATGGGGGATCGTGTACGATCTCAACCTCGATTTGACAATCTGCCTTTTGGGACTTGTGTCACAGCGACTTTCGTATACTCTTTCGTACACGATCTGCCGCGTGACCGCCGTCACAGCCCTTGCGGGCCGGGTGAACGCGTCGGCCGGAGCCCTCTCCGCCAGACCCCGGACGGCTGTCCGGGAGATCGGGAGTGACACGCAGAGCAAGACGGGAGCACCCAGTTCGCATGTCCGATACTTCGTCCATCTCAGAGGCTCAGGCGGCCGTCCGGCCCACCGAGCCCGAGCTCTCCGCGGCGGTCCCCGCCCGCAGTTCCTACGGCTGGTTCGCCGCCCGGTTCGCGGTGGTCGGCGTCTGGGCGCTGCTCATCGTGCTCTTCTGCGCGCTGCGGCCCGACACCTTCATGACCGTCGGTACGTTCAAGACGATCCTCGGCGGTTCCAACCAGACGACGCTGGTGTTTCTCACCGCAGCTCTGCTGTGCACGATCCTGGTCGGCGAGTTCGTGGACATGTCGATCGCGTCCAACTTCGGCCTCTCCGCCACGCTGGTCACCGTCCTCACCGTCAACCACGGGTGGAACGTGTGGGCGGCCGCTCTGGCCGGCCTGGTGGTCTCCACCGCCGTGGGCGCGGTCAACGGGTGGCTGGTGGTCAAGGTCAACGTGAACACCATCGTCGTCACGCTGGGCATGGGCACGCTGCTGCTGGGCATCGCGCTCTGGCTGTCCGACCTGATGCCGGTCAGCGGCCTGCCGGCGTCCTTCCAGAAGATCGCGACGCAACAGTTCCTCGGCCTGCCGGTCGCCTTCTTCTACGGCCTGCTGCTGGTGATCGTCTTCGCCTACCTGCTCCATGCGACCCCGCTGGGCCGCAACATGCGCTTCGTCGGGGAGAACCGCGAGGTCAGCCGGCTCGCCGGAGTCCGGGTCACCCGGATCCGCTGGAGTGCCTTCACCGTCGGCGGATTCATCGCCGGACTCGGCGGCGTGCTCGCCGTTGCCCAGACCGGCGGCTTCGACCCCAACTCCTCGCAGGCCTACCTGCTCCCGATCTTCGCGGCAACGTTCCTGGGCACCGCCGTCCTCCAGCCTGGCCGCTTCAACCCGCTCGGCACCCTGGTCGCCGTCTTCTTCCTGGCGACCGGCGTGCTCGGACTCCAGCTCCTCGGCGCGACGAGCTGGGTCTCCAACGTCTTCTACGGCGGCGTCCTGGTGGTCGCGGTGACCATCTCGACCGTCCTCCACCAGCGCTCACGGTGAGCTGACCCGCCACCTCGCATCTCCGCGCCACACCACCCTGACCGGCCACCCCGAAACCACGGAAAGAGTCCCGCCATGACCACCTCCCGTCTTCGCCGTATGGGACGTGTGCGCCGCTGGTCGACCGCCGGAGCCGTCGCGATGTTCGCGGCTTCGCTGGCCGCCTGCGGCAGCAACTCCGACAACACCTCGGGCTCCCAGGGCGCCGACAGCTCCGCCGCCACGGGCACGGGCTCCGACACGTCGGCGCTGGCCGGCGAGGTGGCCGCGCTCGACAAGCCGCTGGACGCCTACCCGGTCCCGACCGACCGGATCGCGAACGTGTCCTCGCTGGCCCGCAAGACGATCTACTACATCCCGATCACCTTGCAGGCGCCGCAGTTCGCGGCCACGCAGAAGGAGATCACCGCCGCGGCGAGCGCCGCCGGACTCAAGGTCCAGGTCTGCGACGGCAAGGGCACACCGACCGACGTCAACGCCTGTATCGCCCAGGCGACCTCCGCCAAGGCCGGAGCGATCGTCACCGACGCCATCCCGTACGGTCTGGCCGCCAGTTCGCTGGGGGCGGCGCAGAAGGCGAAGATCCCCGTCGTCATCAACAACCAGGTCGTCGACAGCGGGCACCCTCAGTCCGCGACGCTGGCGTACGTCGGTGAGAACGCCGGCCCCGACCAGCAGGTCGCGCTGGCCAAATGGACCATCCTCGACTCCAAGGGCAAGGCGGACGTCCTGATCAACCAGAACACCGACGGTCCGTCCCCGGCGGTCTTCGTGTCCGCGGGCAAGAAGACGTTCTCCGGCGACTGCGCGAACTGCAAGGTCACCGTCAACGAGGTCTCCTCGGCCAACTTCTCGCTGGTCCCGTCCTCGACCAGCGCGGCCCTGCTCAAGGACCCGAACGTCACCTACGTGCAGAGCCAGTTCGAGCAGTTCCTCCAGCCCACCCAGGCCGGCATCCAGTCCGCCTCCAAGACCGGCGTCAAGGTCATCACCGGCGCGGCCGAGCTGAGCAGCCTCAAGGCGCTCCGGAGCGGGCAGATCGCGGCGGCCTCCGGGCAGGCCACCAGCTACCAGGCCTGGACCGACATCGACGCCGTGCTGCGGATGATGCTCGGCTCGCAGGCCCCCGACTACAAGATTCCGGTCCGGCTGTTCACCAAGGACTCCGTCGCCGGTCTGAAGGTGACCGACGCCGCGCTCGCCTCGGGCGAGTGGTTCGGCCCGACCACCTTCACGGACGACTTCAAGAAGCTGTGGGGCGTCGCATGACCGAACCCGTCCACCCGGAGGAGCGGGAGAAGGCAGCCGTGCCGGCGGTGCCCCGGCTGTCGGTCGGCTCGCTGTCGATCACGTTCGGCTCCGCCCGCGTCCTGCGCGACGTCGCGCTGGACGTCGCCCCCGGCGAGATCCACGCGCTGATCGGGCAGAACGGCTGCGGCAAGTCCACGCTGGCCAAGATCCTCACCGGGGTCTACAACCCGGATCACGGCAGCCGGGTGAGCGTCGACGGGGCCGACGTCCAGCTGCCGATCCGGCCCGACGAGGCCCGGGCCCGCGGCGTCGCGGTCGTCCACCAGAGCCTCGGCCTGGTCAGGGACGCCACGGTGCTGGAGAACACCCGCCTCGGCCGCCTCACCGCGTCCCGGTTCCTGCGCCGGATCGACTGGCAGCGCGAACGGGAGGCGACCCGGGCCGTCTTCCGGCGGATGGGCCGCGACATCCCGCTCGACGCCCGCGTGGCGGACCTGCGCGAGGACGAGCGTGCGGTGGTCGCGATCGCACGGGCCCTCCAGGACCTGCCCGACGACGGCGGGCTGATCATCCTCGACGAGTCGACCCGCGCTCTCGGACGCGAGGCGCTGGAGCACTTCTTCGAGCTGCTCGACGGCATCGTCGCCAACGGCACGTCGGTCCTCCTCATCACCCATCGCCTCGAGGAGGTCATCGACGCCGCCGACCGCGTCACGGTGATGCGCGACGGCCAGGTCGTCGTGGCCGGCCGTCCGGTCGAGGGGATGGACAAGACGGCGCTCGCCTCGCTCATGCTCGGCCGTCAGGCCGACGACCTGGAGCACCGCAGCGCCGCCGTGGCGATCGACGGCCCGCCGGTCGTCGTGGCCGGTCTCACCGGCCTCCGGGTGCACGATGTCGGGTTCGGCATCAAGCCGGGCGAGGTGCTCGGCCTGACGGGACTCGGCGGCTCCGGCTACGACGACGTGCCGTACCTGCTGTCGGGCGCGACCCGGGCCGAAGCCGGCACGGTCACCCTCCCGAGCGGTACAGCGAAGGTGCGCCGGCTCAGCCCGACCAGGGCCGTCGCGGCCGGCGTCGCGCTCGTACCCGAGGGCCGCGAGGACGCCGGTCTGGCGATGGAGATGACCGTCACCGAGAACCTGGCCTTCCCGCAGACCTGCACCGGCAAGCGCCTGCTGGCGCCCGTCGACACCGCTTTCGAGCGGCAGCTCGCCCGGGACTGGATCGAGCGGCTCGACGTCCGGCCGAGGCTGTCGCAGACCCTGCTCAAGAACATGAGCGGCGGCAACCAGCAGAAGGTGCTGCTGGCCAAGTGGCTGGCGACCGACCCGGCCCTGCTGGTCTTGCACGAGCCGACGCAGGCGGTCGACGTGGGTGCCAGGCACATCATCGTCTCGGCCGTCCGCGAGGCCGCGCGCCAGGGCCGTTCCGTCCTCGTCGCCGGCTCGGACGAGAACGAGCTCGCGCTGCTCTGCGACCGCGTCCTGGTTTTCGCCGACGGTGCGGTGCGCGAGGAGATCACCGGCGACATCACCCCCGAACGGATCGTCGGCTCCCTCTACACCAGCGGTCCTCGGGCCCGGCTCCGGCAGCGCGCCGGGGCCGGCGGGTGACCATCAGGCAGGAGACCGGGCGGGCGGCCGGCGTACGCAACCACCAGCGAGAAGAGAGACACGATGACTGTCATCGACATCAACATCCACCACCTCCCCGAAGACCTGTTCACCAACGAGAAGATCCTGGGCGGCTTCCTGAACAGCGCGCCGCGCGGTTTCGGCGAGATCGCCCGGGTCGGCACGGCCGACGACGGCAAGAAGCAGCTGATCCTGGAGAAGCCGGCCGGCTACCAGAACCTCAACTACGTCGACGGCGACTACTCCGCCGAGGCGAAGCTCGCCGCGATGGACGACGCCGGCGTCGACTACGGCGTCATGCGCGTGCCCGTCTGGCAGGAGTGGCTCGACCTGGAGACCTGCAAGGCGGTCAACGACAACGCGGCCGACATCGTCAAGCGGTCCGGCGGCCGGCTCTTCTCCACCGCGTGCGTCCCGCCGTGGGGCGGCAAGGAGAACATCCGCGAGCTGCGGCGCTGTATCGACGAGCTCGGCGCCGTCGGTGTCCAGGTCGCGTGCCACTACGGGCAGCTCTACCTCGACGACGAGGTGTTCAAGCCCTACCTCAGCGTGCTCAACGACCTCGGCGTACCGGTGATCGTCCACCACACCCCGCTGCCGGTCGAATGGCGCTCGGTCATCGACTACACCAACCTGCGCCGCGAGTACGGCCGCATCGTGGACCAGGCCACCGCGGTGGGCCGCGAGCTGTTCAGCGGGATGTTCGACGAATTCCCCAACCTCCGCTTCGTCCACACCATGTTCGGCGGCAACTGGTTCGCGAACACCGAACTGCTCACCCCGCACGCGTCGAACAAGAAGGAGTCGCTCACCCGGCTCGACCCGACGGGCGGCGAGAAGATCAAGAGCTACCTGGAGAACAACATCTTCTTCGACATGACGCACCCGCACTCGTGGGGCAAGCACCAGGTCGAGGCCGCGCTCAAGATCAACGGCGCGGACCACTACATGTTCGGCTCCTCCTTCCCGGTCTTCCGCAGCTGGATGGGCCAGGGCGTCGAGTTCGTGAAGAACGCTCTCGACATCACCGCCGAGGAGCGCGACCTGGTCTTCGCGGGCAACGCCAAGCGCCTCTTCAACCTGCCGATCTGAGAAACCTGCCGACCGGAGAGCGACGCACCGTGGCCACACCAGCCGACCACCAGCCCGACGACGACATCGACGGCTTCTTCTCCACCGCCCGGGTCTCCCGGCGGGAGGAGGCCGTCGAACTCGGCGACGAGACGTACCGGTCCTTCCTCCTCGACCTCGATGATCCCCGGCTCGCCGATGTCCGGGGCATGACCTATGAGGAGTTCGCCCGGAACCGCTACCAGGCCCCCTTCCTGCGCGACCTGCTGGCCTACTGGGACGGTCTCTACCGCGAGCCGTACGTGGGCATTACCACCGACGGCACACCGGTCGACGGCCTCTACCGTCTCCAGGACGGACCCGGAGCCGGCGAAGCCGCCGCCCGGGCCGCGCACCGGGTGCTGGACACGCTCACCTCCGGCGAGCGCGACGCGGTCCGCCACGCCGTCGACGACCCGCACTGGCGGGCGTGGTCCAACCCGGAGTTCGTGGTCTACCGGGTCGGGCTGCGGCTGGAGGTGGCGTCCGAGGCCACGGTCGCGGCGGTGCGGGAGCTGATGGCTGCCTCGCTCAGCCCGGAGGGCTGCGCCCGGGTCACCGAGGCGATGGCGCTCAACGGCTACCTCGGTGAGCTGGTCGACCTTCCGACGGTGATGAACGACCGGTCCTACTGGTTCGCGCTCTACGGCGACCCCGACCCGGTCCGGCCCTGGGGCTGGCAGCTGTTCGGCCACCACGTGGCGGTCAACTTCGTCTCCGTGGGCGGGCGGCACGTCATCGCGCCGGTCTTCCTGGGGGCCGAGCCCGCGCTCACCGACGACGCCGGCATCGCCCGGACTCCGCTCTTCGAGACGCGCGAGCGGCTGGCCCTGGAGCTGGCCGGGTCGTTGTCGGATGACGAGCGGACGAAGGCGGTCGTCTACGCCTCGGTGCTGGACCCGGCCATGCCGGAGGGGCGTGTCCACCCCGCCGACGAGCGGCACGTGGCGGGCGCCTTCCGCGACAACCGGGTGATCCCGTACGAGGGCATTCGCGCCGGGGAGCTGGACGGGCACCAGCGCGGCCTGCTGCGGCGGATCGTCGAGGACGCCCTCCTGCTGCTGACCGACGCCCAGCGCGCGCTCGCGCTGGCCGAGTACGACGACCACCTCGGCGACACGTGGTTCTCCTGGTACGGCGCGACCGACGGCTCCCAGCCGTTCTACTTTCGCGTCCACAGCCCGGTGGTCCTCACCGAGTTCGACGACCACGCCGGTGTGTGGCTGGGCAACAGGCTGCCGGCCCGTTTCCACGTGCACACCACCCTGCGCCACCCCCATGGCAACGACTACGGCAAGGCGCTCATCGCCCAGTGGCGCCAGCGAGCGGCGGGGGAGTGATCAGCGATGGGACCGGCTCTGGAGCTCGGCGTCATGCCGGGTGACCGCCTCGACGGTGTTGAGTTCGTGCTGCTTCGCGGCGGCCTCGATGGCGTCCGGGGAGGCACCGGCCTCGATCAGCTCGACGATGCCGTCGTGCTCGGCCAGGGCGGCATGCGCCCGACCAGGGGCGTACCAGAAGGCGGACTTGCGGATCAGCTCCAGGCGGGCCCACTCGTTCTTGACCATGTCGAGCAGACGCCCGTCCTCGGCACGCGAGGCGAGCAGTTCGTGGAACTCCCGGTTGAGGCGACCGAAGCTGGCGGGGTCGAAGTCGGCCAGTGCCTCACCCATCCGGCGGTTGAGGGTCCGCGCCCGCTCCAGGTCCGCCTGGGTCAGATGCGGAGCCGAGAGGGCGGTCGCGTATCCGCCGAGGCGGGCGACCAGGCAGAGGCCGCGCTGCCACGCGTCGGTATCGAACGTCCGCACCAGGGCTCCGACGTTGGGGATGATCTCCACCCAGCCCTCGGCCTCAAGACGGCGCAGGGATTCGCGCCACGGAACCGAGCTGATCCTGTGCTCGCGCACGAGCTGGTCGATGACGAGGCGGTGGCCCGGCCCGTAAGTGCCGTCCATGATCCGCTCCTTGAGGATCTGGAATGCCTGCTCGGCCTTGCTGGGCACCACGACTATCTCCTCCGGGCGATGACCGGCTGCACACCGGCTGCTGCCGCATCCTATGGCAGCGGCCGCCCGGATTCAGGTTCGTATCACCCATGCGATTTCGTATATGACCGCGGAGGGAACAGGCAATGACCGCAGCCCCACTTGCGCCGGAGCTGAGAGAGAAGCTCCGCCGAGCGCCGGTGGCCGCCCTGTCGGCCCAGCTGCGCAGGCACGGCCTCGACAACGTGACGATCGACGGCGTCCGGCCGCTCCTGCCGGACCGCAAGGTCGTCGGCATCGCCAGGACGCTGCGTTTCCTGCCGAACCGCGAGGACCTCTTCCACAGCCACGGCCGTGGCTACAACGCGCAGAAGCGCGCCTTCGACACGGTCGGCGAGGGAGAGGTCCTGGTCATCGAAGCCCGTGGCGAGCCCGGGTCCGGCACCCTGGGCGACATCCTCGCGCTGCGTGCCCACGCCCGCGGCGCTGCGGCGATAGTCACCGACGGCGGCGTGCGCGACATCGAGGCGGTCACCGCGGTCGGCATCCCGGTCTACGCGGTCGGCGCGCACCCCGCGGTGCTCGGGCGCCGGCACATCCCCTGGGACGCCGATCTCGCCATCGCGTGCGGCGGAGCCACCGTCGTGCCCGGCGACATCGTCGTCGGAGACGCCGACGGCGTGATCGTCATACCGCCGGCCCTGGCCCAGGAGGTGGCGGACACGGCCCTGGCCCAGGAGGACGCGGACGCCTGGATCGCCGAGCAGGTCCGGGCGGGTCATCCGGTGGACGGGCTCTTCCCCATGAACGCCACCTGGCGGGAAAGGTACGACGCGGAGCGGGCGCGGCCATGAGTGCGGCCCACCGCAGCGCCGGCATCAGCAAATCCCGGCGTGCCTACGACTGGATCCGCCAGCGGATCACCACCGGCGCGTTCACGCCGGGCTACCGGCTGGTGCTGACCGCGCTCGCCGCGGACCTGGAAATGAGCGTCGTGCCCGTGCGCGAGGCGATCCGTGAGCTCAGCGCCGAGGGACTGGTGACCTTCGAGCGCAACGTGGGCGCTCGCGTGGCCATGGTCGACGATTCCTCCTACCGCCACGCGATGCAGGTGATCACCGTCGTGGAGAGCGCCGCGACCGCGCTCTCGGCCGGCCACCTGGCCGCCTCGGACCTGGAACGGGCCCGTGAGCTCAACGAGGTGATGCGCAGCGGGCTCGCCCACCTCGACTCGCGCCTGTTCGGCTCGCTCAACCAGGAGTTCCACCACACCCTCTACGCGAAGTGCCCCAACCCGCGGCTGCTCGAGGTGGTCGAGGCGGAGTGGGCCCGGCTCGGTCACCTCCGCGACTCCATCTTCAGCTTCGTCCCCGGCCGCGCTCCCGCATCGGTGTGCGAGCACGACGTCCTCCTCGACCTGATCGAGCAGGGCGCGCCGCCGGAGAAGATCGAGCACGCCGTCCGGGGGCACCGGCACGGCTCGCTGGAGGCATTCCTGACCAACCGCCACCCCGAGTCGGCCGCCACCCACGCAGCCACCGCCCACGCAGCCACCGCCCACGAAGGAGCATGATGCTGTCGCCAGAGACCGTCGCGGAGCTGGCCGCCGAGCTCGCCACCGCTCATCGCGAGCGTTCGGTGATCCCGCGGATCACCGCGCGGTATCCCGAAGCCACCGTCGAGGACTCCTATGCGATCCAGGGGGTGTGGCGGGAGCAGAGCATCGCCGCCGGCCGGCGCCTCGTCGGCCGGAAGATCGGATTGACGTCCAAGGCGATGCAGGCGGCGACCGGGATCACCGAGCCCGACTACGGCGTGATGTTCGACGACACGGTGTGGGAGAACGGCACTGCACTGCCCTTCGACGACTTCTCGAACGTGCGCATCGAGGTCGAGCTCGCCTTCCTGCTCAAGGCACCGCTGTCGGGGCCGCACTGCACGATCTTCGACGTCCTGCGCGCTACTGAGTACGTCGTTCCCGCGCTGGAGGTGCTCAACTCCCACATCGAACTGGAGGGGCGCACCATCGTCGACACGATCGCCGACAACGCCGCGTACGGCGGTCTCGTGCTCGGCGGGAACCCGACCGCGCCCGACGCCGTCGATCTGCGGTGGATCTCGGCCCTGCTCTACCGCAACGAGACCATCGAGGAGACCGGCGTGGCAGCCGGTGTGCTCAACCACCCGGCCGCGGGCGTCGCCTGGCTGGCCGACAAGCTCCGCCAGCACGACACCCGGCTGGAGGCCGGGGAGCTGATCCTCGTAGGGTCCTTCACCCGGCCGGTGTGGATCTCGCGCGGCGACAGCGTGCTGTGCGACTACGGACCGATGGGGACGATCTCATGCCGCTTCGAATGACGCCGTACCCGACCCTGCGCGACGCGCTCGCTGCGGCCGACCTGCCACTGGCCGGCATGTGGGTGTGCAGCGGCAGCCCCCTGGTCGCCGAGATCTGCGCCGGCAGCGGGCTGGACTGGCTCCTGGTCGACATGGAGCATGCCCCGAACGGGCTGGAGTCGGTGCTCGCCCAGCTCCAGGCGGTGGCGCCGTACGACGCCGTGCCGCTCGTGCGGATGCCCGGCCATCTGCCGGTGATGATCAAGCAGGTGCTCGATCTCGGCGCCCGGAACATCCTGATGCCGATGATCGACACGGCCGAACAGGCCGAGGCAGCGGTGCGGGCCGTCCGCTACCCCCCGCGGGGCGTCCGTGGGGTGGGGTCGGCGCTGGCGCGCTCGGCCCGGTGGAACCGCGTCGACGACTATCTGGTCAACGCCGACCGGTACGTGTCGCTCTTCGTGCAGATCGAGTCGGTGGCAGGTGTGGAGAACGCGGCGGCGATCGCCGCCGTCGACGGCGTCGACGGGGTGTTCGTCGGGCCCTCGGACCTGGCCGCGTCGATGGGTCTCCTCGGCCGGCAGACCCACCCCGATGTCGTCGCCGCTGTACGGCGGACCTTCGCCGACGTCATGGCTGCAGGCAAGCCGGTCGGTGTCAACGCGTTCGATCCGGCAACTGCCGACGCCTACAGGGCCGCGGGCGCGTCGTTCGTGCTCGTCGGCGCCGACGTGGCCATGCTCGCGCGGGGCTCGGAGGCGTTGGCGAAGCGCTTCGTGTCGGCCGGGGAGGGGCACGTGTAGGTCAGCTGCTCCGTCAGCGACAAGCGCGTGCGCCCGGGTAAACGGACGAGCCGCCGTCGTGCCGGCGAGTCGGCAGTGGTGTCACCGCAACGGTGAGGCGGGCGGGCAGCGGGATCAGGCCGTGGTGCGGAGGACGGGCTTGCCGCGGGTGCGGCCGGGCTCACCACGGATGTGGGCGGGGGCGGTCTGATCCAGTGGGAAGACCTCTTCGATTTCGACCGCGACCTCTCCCGCGTCGATGAGCGCGGCGATGCGCGCGAGCGCCGGGCCGTCCGGCTCCACGAGGAACGGAGTGACCCGGATCTCGCACGCCGCTGCCGCGTCGGCCAGTTCGGAGGAGACGCCGGCGGGATGGCGACGAGAAGGCCGCCGGGGCGCAGCACCTCCAGCGAGCGCAGGCTGGTCTTGTCGTGGACATCGAGGACAACATCGAGGTGGCAGGAGCCCGATACCGAGCGGGCCGCGGGGGCGGATGCCCCGGCGGGTGAGGGCATCCTGCGGAGCGTTGCGGGCCCACTGGCCGATGGCCGGTGGGAGAGACCGCTGCCACCGCTGAAGATCTGCTCTCCGACGCCCGCGAACTCGGCGTCACCCCAGGCGAGCACACGCATGTTCAAGGACTGGGTCGAGCACGGACTGCTCGCGCCGCCGGCGTTTCGCACGTCCACGCCGGTCCGAGCGTGTGCGGCTGGCGGGAGGGAAGCCGCTGAGTCTCCATGCAGTGGTTGAGGGTGACTACCTTCTCGGCCGACATGCGGAAATCTATGTCGGCCGGAGTAGACATTGGGCGGCAGTGTGGCTATGGTTTCTCATGTAGCCGAGATCGAGCAAGGCCCGGCAGAGACGAACTGCCGGGCAGTAGTACCCGCAGTCGCAGGACGGTGCGGTGGTGGAGATCCGAAGCCGGATTGCCAGATGGCGACGGGGCTGACGACCGGACCGGGTGGCCCGCAGCGATCAGGGGCCGCCGTGAGAAGTACCGCAGTTCGCATCACCAGCAGTACGCAGTACCCGCTTGGTAAGTGATCGATCCCAGAGGGAAGAACGGAGGGGCCAGGCGCCATCAGGATCGCCCGGGCGGAAATTGAGGGCCCGGGTACCGCAGGACATCGATAGTGAGGTGGTCTC